>PMFP01000123.1:0-2261 GCA_003155175.1 Vulcanimicrobiota bacterium | reverse complement strand
TCGCTCTCGGTTCCGAAGCGGCCCGCGGGGCTCACGGCCGAGGCGGCACGCGACTACGGAGCGCCGCTCCTGTTCGAGGCGCGCGCTCGATCGGCGAACCCGCGATTCGCACTTGACGACGGCAACGCGGCGGTCGTCGCGGAGATCTGCATCCGGCTCGACGGCATCCCGCTTGCCATCGAGCTCGCCGCAGCGCGGATGAAAGTGCTCACGCCCGTTCAGCTCGCCCAGAAGCTGGACGAGCGCTTCCGGGTCCTCACCGGGGGCAGCCGTACCGCGCTGCCGCGACAGCAAACCATGATGGCGCTTATCGATTGGAGTTACGACTTGCTCTCCGACGACGAGCGGTGGCTCTTCCGCCACCTCTCGATCTTTGCGGGCGGATTCATGATGGACGCGGCGACGGTGGTAGGCGCGAACGAGTCCATCGGAGAGTTTGAGATCCTGGATCTTCTTGCTTCGCTGGTGGACAAGTCGCTCGTCGTGTCGGAGCCCTTCGGCGACGAGCATCGTTACCGGCTGCTCGAGTCCATGCGCCAATATGCGCGCCAGAAGCTCGTCGAAGCAAACGAACGGCCGCGCGCGGCTGCGTTGCACGCGGACGTTTACACCGAGCTCGCCGAACGGCTCGAACGCGAGTATGAAGACGTGCCGTATGGTGAGTGGCTCACGCGCGCAGAAGCCGAACTGGAAAACGTCCGCGCGGCGTTATCGTGGGCATTTTCCGGTGACGGCGATCCGCTTCTCGGGCAGCGCCTGGCTGCCACGCTGTACCGCGTCTTCGGCGTCTTCGCCGCCGCCGAGGCCCGCCGGTGGATTGAAACGGCCCAGTCTCGCGTGAGCGACGCGACGCCGGGCGTGCTAGCCGCGAAGCTTAAACTCGGCGAAGCGTTCCTTGCGTCGGCATTCAATCAATTCCGCGCGTCGCTCGCGGCAGCGCGACAAGCGCTGGAATCGTTTACGGAACTTGACGACGAGCGCGGCATCATGGAAGCGCAGCGCCTGGCCGGTCGTGCGCTCGTGTACCTCGGGCAAGTTGACGAAGGCGCGCATCTCCTGAGCGAATCGTTCGAGCGCCGCCAAAAAGCAGGTTCCGGGCACGTCGGCGGAACGCTGCGCGATCTTGCCGCAGCACACGCGTTGCGCGGCGACGTCGCGCAGGCGCGCGCGCTCCTCGCGCAGGCAGCCACGGCGTTTCAAGAAGAATCCGATGAAGGCAACGTTGCCACCACCGCGGCGACCCTCGCCGAAGCGGAGTACCGCTGCGGCGACGCGGAGGCCGCGTTGCGGCACGCAGAGGAAGCCCTCGAAGCGGTGCGAGCCCTCGGGCGGCAGCGCACTGAGGCGCTGATCCTGGGCAACATCGCGGCGTACCTGATCGCGCTGGACCGGTACGAGCCCGCGCGCGTCCGCGGTCGAAGCGCTCTTCAGGTCGCCGGCGAGGTACAGTCCGGCGCCTCGTTGGCGTTCGCGCTCGGTCACCTCGGTGCCGTCGGCGCCCTGAGACCGCAAGCCGAAGCTGCGCTCGCCCTTGAAGAACGCAAACGAGCGTCTCGAATCTTGGGCTTCGTTGACGAACGTTTGGCGCGGCTCGAAATCGCACGGGAGTACACGGAACAACGGGAGTACGATCGCGCGATCGCGGCGCTGCGAAGCGAACTGGATGCCGCCGCTCTCGAGGCGGCGCTAAGCCAGGGCCGCGCGTGGACCGAAGAACGCGCGGTTGCCGAAGCGCTACTGATCTAAAACGAGGCGTCGAACACGACTTGATCCCAGCGCCACAGCCGTTCGAAGAACTCGCGCGCAAACCGATGCTCGGCGGGATCGGTAGAGATCTGCGCGATCGTGCGCGTGCCGTCGACGGCGTTAAGCAGGCGCTCCCCCCGCGCGTCGATCGGCAGATACAGATCGGTGAACGTGTGATTGCGATTGATGAGTACGGCCGTCGCGCCCGCGGGCAGGCGCTCGCGCACGGCGATCGTGTCGGGTAGCCGGATCGGCACGTAGCCCGTCCAAGCGTCGCCCGCGAAATCGATCGCATGTTGCGATGCAGAGTCTTTCCGGTAGGCTATGAGCCCGTGTCGGACCATCGTTCCGCGAAACAGTTCCATCGCAGCGTATTGCGCTTCCGGCGCGAGCGCCTGCACGCTCGATCCATGAGGCGTTGACGCGATCGCGCCGCACCACGGCAGATACGGCGCCTGGCGAACCCATCGCCCGAACGCAAAGTCCGCCCGGTTCAAGAAGTCCAGCGCTTCCGG
>PMFP01000093.1 GCA_003155175.1 Vulcanimicrobiota bacterium | reverse complement strand
CGCCGCGAGGTCCAGGGCAACATCAAGCGCCTGATGGACATCGGCTGTTACCGCGGTCTGCGCCACCGCCGCGGCCTTCCCGTTCGCGGGCAGCGAACCAAGACGAACGCCCGCACGCGCAAGGGTCCGAAACGGACCGTGGCCGGCAAGAAGAAAGTAGCGGTCAAGAAGTAAAGCGAATCGGGCTCGGCAAATGCCGGGCCCGATGCTTTTGCAACCCTGCGTCGCCATTACGGCCGGCGCGCGCGTCGAGGGAGCGTATGCCGAGCTCGCGGGGACGCGAGTCAAGGCCCTTGCGCCCGTGCGCGGGTCGACCATGCTCGACCGGACCCTGACCGCCGCGCTCGAGATCGCGGGCGCCGACCGGATTGCCGTCGTCGGAGGGCCGGAGGTGCGAGCCGTTTGCGAGGCGCGTGGCGTGCGAAGCATCGAGGAACGGGATAGGGGCGGCGATAACGTGCGGCTCGCGCTCTCGGCGTGGCCGTGCGACGCGCCGCTGCTTTATCTGACAAGCGATATGCCGTACGTCTCCGGCCCGGCGCTTCGCCGGTTCGTTGAGGCGGTGCCGGCCGATACCGTCGCGATGCCGATCTGCACGTACGCGGCATTCGCGAAGCGCTTCTCCGGCGCGCCGCCATTCGGCGTAACGCTTGACGGCGAGCGTGTGGTCAACGGCGGCGCGTTCCTCGTCCCGGCGGGTGCGCGGGATGCCGTTGCGGATCTGTCGGGCGCGTTTTTCGACGCGCGGAAGTCGCCGGTTCGCATGGCGAGCCTCGTAGGGGCGTCCGCGCTCGCTCGGCTTTTTTTCAAACGTTTGTCGATCGCGTCGATCGAACGCCGCGCGTGCCGCGTCCTCAAGCATCGTACCGTAGCCGTTCGAGACTCGGCACCCGAGCTCGCGTTCGATGCCGATACCGCTGCGGAATACGCGTACGCGTGCGCACATGACTGAACGTGCGAGCGCGCCGCGTCTGGCGCTCTTTTGGTTCGGAATTCAGGCGGTCTGGGGGGCACTGCTCGGTATCTCGCTGCAGTCGCGCAGCGCGGACCTCGCCGAAACGAACGCGATCGCGCTCTACGGTATCTTGGCCGTTTCCGGGGCTGCCGTGGCTGCCGCCGCCCAACTCGCCGCCGGTGTTTGGTCGGACTCGCTGGCGCGACGCGGACGGGGCCGAACGGGCTTCTACGTTTGGGGCGCGCTGACCGGAGCGTGCGCGCTCCTTTGGTTCTACACCGCTCGCGACGTGCAACAACTCGTGCTGTCCGTCGTCGCGCTGCAGGCGGGCATGAACCTCGCGATCGGCGCGTACCAGGCGGTCGTCCCCGATGCCGTGGAGCCCTCGCGCTACGGAGCGGCCTCCGCTTGGATGGCGGCGTTGCAAAGCGCGGGTAACGCGACCGGCGCGGCACTGGCCGCGCTGGTCGCCGACGCGCGACTCGTTGGCGTTTTGCTTTCCGCGCTCTTGCTGCTTACGTGCGGGGCGACGGTCGCGCACGTCCGCCGCCTTCCGCTGCGAGCCGCTCGCGCCGGGACGGACTTGACGATCTCGCAGGCGTTCGTGGATTTGTTCGTCTCGCGGGCGCTCGTGTATACGGGGTTCTACACCTTGCTCGGATACCTGTACTTTTACGTCGCGGCGCTTCCGCGCGCGCAGCATCTGCCGGTCAAGGCCGAGAGCGGAATTCTGATCCTGCTCTTTACGGTCGTCGGAGTGATCGGAGCGGCGGTCGCCGCGCGGCCCAGCGATCGCTACGACAAGCGCGCCATCGTGACCGCGGGGGGCGCGATCGTGGCGTGCGCGCTGGCGCTGTTCGTCGCGACGGATTCGCTGCCGCTGGCCGCGGTCGCAGCGGGTGCGGCCGGCATTGGCTGGGGCATCTTTCTGGTCGCCGACTGGGCGCTCGCCTGCCGGGTGCTCCCGCCCGGCGCCCTGGCCACGACGATGGCGATCTGGAACCTGGCCGTCGTCGGCCCCCAGATCGCGGCTCCGCTCCTTGCCGGGGCCTTGCTACTAAAGTCGCATATCCTGGAGAGGCAAAATTGGCCGCGTGTCGCATTTACTTTAGCGATCGCCGAGATAATCTTGGGAATTCTCTGGATTTGGCGTTTACCGAGGGGCCTTTCGGTGGAATAAATCCATGGAAAAAGACACCCTTGGCGCAACCTTACTCATACGTATTGCGTTGTCGGGGAAGGCCGGGCGGCTTGGTTCGCCTTGCCTAGCAAACGACAAGCAATCTAACTGGAGGCTTTCGTGAAACGACTGAGCACCGGAGTGCTCGCCATCCTCGTAGCGGCCTGTTGCGGAATCACCGCAGTAGCCGCGCCGACTTCCGCGCAAACGCATGGCAACATTGGAACCAACGTGATTGCGCAAGCCGGTGCCCCCGCGACCGCTCCGGATTTCGGATCTCCGCCGTCAGGCCAGATTCCGATTCTTTACAACGACCACCACGTATATAGCAAACCCGACGTCCTCAAGCAGGGCCGAGTTCTCTCGGCTTTGGTCAAGGGCGGAACCTTGCTCATCCCCTTGCGCTCGATGTTCGAGCAAATGGGCGCGACNNGTCATCAACGGCGAATCGCGTCCGCTGGACGTTCCGCCGATCATGTATCAGGGTAACGTTCTCGTTCCGATCCGCGTGATCTCGGAAGGCATGGGCGCGTACGTTCTGTGGGTTGCCGACAAGCAACTCGTCGTCGTGCGTTACATTCCCCCGACGCCTCCCCCGACACCGGCTCCGCCGCCGCCGGCAACCCCGGCGCCGACGCCGACCCCGGCGCCCGTCGCGACTCCGTACCACGACCTGTTCATCGTTGGCGACTACCTCGTCTCACCGAAGACGTACAACGAGTTCACCGCGGGTAACGGAACGCAGGGCTTCAACTACTCCGCGCGCGGTGCGTGGGAGTTCAACCTGTTCAACCTCCCATGGATGATCGAAGGCGACGTCCGTCAGTTCCAATACAATCACGCCTGCTCCGGCAACGTGAACGATGCTCGTTGCTACGTGACGACCATCGGCGGCCAGGGTTCGACGTTCGTTCCCGGATTCAACGTCCGCGATACGGACTTCGACGGTCGCTTTGCACTGAAGGTCCTCGATCCTCGCATCTACATCGGTGTTGGCTGGTACTCGTCTTCCGGCAACTACGGTTATCCGAAGGTTCAAGGCTTCGGATACGGTATCGAAAAACTGCCGGATCTCAACCACACGTTCACGTACTACGGCAGCTACTGGTACTATCCCAACGCGCACGGTAACTTCACCGATCCGTTCGGCAATGGTTACACGGTCGCGTACCGGGTTAGCAAATACCAGATCGGCGTCAACTACGTGATCGCCGGCCCGCTGTACCTCGACCTCGGATGGCTCGGGAACAGCGGAAACAACAAGAGCGGCGCTCCCGTATCCTACACGCAGAATGGCGGATACGTCGGGCTCGGGCTCAAGTTCTAAGTAACCACCCCCGAAATCGGGAAAAGAGAGGCCCCGGCGTAACGCCGGGGCCTCTCTTTGTAAAACGGGGCGGCACGGCCCCCCGTTCTCCCCCGAGCGGCCGCTCCTGTGAGCCGCACCCGCTCGGCGTCGCGATTCCCCTCCTACGACGTCCCAGACGAGACCCTTCCACGTTGCTGCGCCATACGCGCTTGACCTGGACCCTGGGGTCGGGTAACATAGCGTCTTGGCGCCCCTCTCTCGGGCGTCGCGGCACATCATGCCCGCCTCAGGCCGACGGCCGAGGTCGCGAACGCAATCGCCGAGCGCTCGCGTAACAGATCCCCGCGCGGGGGGTCGAGGCGACGACACCTCGTCGTTCGAGGATAGGAAAAGGGTCATGCGCCGGGCTCCTTCGTCCGCGCGGCATCGGAGAATCACTTGGCTGCTAAGAAGCAAACGAAAACGCGCCGCAAGCGCGAGATCAAGAACGTGCATTCGGGCGTCGCTCACGTGCATGCGTCGTTCAACAACACGATCGTCACCATCGCGGATACGCACGGCAACGTCGTGTCGTGGGCGTCGGCAGGCAACTTAGGCTTTAAAGGTTCGAAGAAGTCCACGCCGTTCGCCGCGCAGATGGCGGCCGAGGCTGCCGCCCGCAAGGCGATGGAGCACGGCATGAAGCAGACCGAAGTGCTCGTCAAGGGTCCGGGCGGCGGCCGCGAAGCGGCGATCCGCTCGCTTCAGGCGACCGGCCTCGAGATTACGATGATCAAGGACGTTACGCCGATTCCCCACAACGGGTGCCGCCCTCCCAAGCGCCGTCGCGTTTAGTTTGTAAAGTACGAGAGAGAAGATATGTCGCGTTACAATGGTCCCGTATGTCGTCTGTGCCGGCGCGAAACCGCCGCGAGCAAGACCGGCGAAAAAATCAAACTTTTCCTTAAGGGCGACCGCTGCCTGACGAAAAAGTGCGCGGTCGAACGTCGCGGAACCGCGCCCGGTCAGAAGACGACCGGAAAGTCGCGCACGAAGACGTCGGAATACGGTCGCCAGCTGCGCGAGAAGCAGAAGATGCGTCGCTACTACGGCGTGCACGAAACCCAGTTCGCGAACTACTTCCGCGAAGCGGCTCGCGTGCCCGGACAGACCGGTCGCACGTTCCTGCAGCTGCTCGAACGACGTTTGGACAACGTCGTCTATCGGCTGAACCTCGCGAGCAGCCGCGCCCAGGCGCGACAACTCGTGACGCACCGCCACTTCCGCGTCAACGGCCGGCCGGTGAACATACCGTCCTACATCGTCAAGCCCGGGGACGTGATCTCGATTTCGGAACGGAGCACCAAGTCTCCGGTGTTCGAGGCCAACCTGGACGTCGCGCGCAATCGCCGTCCGCCCGAATGGCTGGAATGGAACGATCAGAACAACGAAGGCAAGGTTTCTCAAATACCGTCACGCGAGCAGATCGATACGCCGGTCGACATCCAGTTGATCGTCGAATATTATTCGCGCTAAAAACCACTAGTAAGCTGCCGTTAGGCGTACGATCGTCCGGTGACGGGCGGATAACGTAAACGGCGACAAAGGAACGAAACGTTACCCATGACCACGTTAGATATCCCCGCGGGAGCGAGCATCGACGTTCGCGAGCGCCGCGAGAACTACGCCAAGTTCGTCATCGAGCCGCTCGAGCGCGGTTTCGGCATCACCCTCGGAAACGCGCTACGGCGCATTCTGCTTGGATCGATTCCGGGAGCCGCGGTGACCTACATGAAGATCGACGGCGTGCTGCACGAGTTCTCGACCATTCACGGAATGGTCGAAGACACGATCGCGCTGATGCTCAACCTCAAGGGTCTGCCCGTCAAGATGAACACGGACGAGCCGAAGGTTCTTTCGCTCTCCGTGAGCGGATCGAAGAGCGTCACCGCCGCAGACATCGCTCCCGATGCCGACGTCGAGATTCTCGACCCCTCGTACCACCTGGCGACGCTCTCGGCGAAGGACGCGAAGTTGTCCATGGAGATCGGCGTGGAAAAGGGGCGCGGCTACGTCATGGCCGACAAGCAGCGCAACGTAGAGCACATGATCGGCCTCATTCCGCTCGACTCGATCTTCTCGCCCATTCGCAAGGTGAACTTCACGGTGGACGACACGCGCGTGGGTCAGAGCGTGGATTTCGACCGCCTCACGATCGAAGTCGAGACCAACGGCTCGATCACGCCCGACGAGGCGCTGTCGACCGCGGCGGCGATCATTCAGGACCAGCTCGACCTGTTCGTCGGCTTCACCAACCGCGAAGAGCCCCTTCCCGAAGCTCCGGCGAACGAATGGGACATCCCGGTGGACACGCTCAATCTCTCCGTCCGCTCGTTCAATTGCCTCAAACGCGCCGGAATCTCTCGCATCTCCGAACTTCTCGATTTAACCGAAGACGAGATCATGAAGATGCGCAATTTCGGTAAGAAGTCGCTCGACGAAATCCAACAAGTTCTCGCAGAGAGGGGACTCTCGCTGCGCCAAGCGTAGGGAGAGCACACGATAGCCAAACATGCCGCATCAAATGAAGTACAAGCGCCTATCGCGCACCGACGGCCACCGCAAGGCGCTGTTGCGTAACCTGGCCACGTCGTTCTTCAAGCACGAGAAGATCGAAACCACGACGACCAAGGCGAAAGAAATCAGCAAGGTCGTGGAACGTCTGATCACGACCGCCATGGCCGGCGACGTGGCCGCGCGCCGCAACGTTGCCGAATTCCTCACCGAGCCCGCCGTGGTGAAAAAACTGGTCGAGCAGATCGCGCCGTCCCTCAAGGATCGCAACGGAGGCTACACGCGCATCACGAAGTCGCGCGTGCGCAACGGCGACGCGGCGGAACTATCGATCCTCGAACTCGTGAAGTAGCGCCTTTAAAAAAACAAGAAGAGCAGGGCTCCCAGAACGAGACCCGCGAGCGCGACGACCGGCCGAGCTTTGGGGCGGTCGAGCGTGAGGGCGGCGGACGCCCCGACCGCAAGCGCTCCGAGAACCGTGGTGACGAGGTCGGCGTCGAAGTGTTGAGCGTAAGCCACGGCGATCGCGCACAGGAATCCGAAGAAAAACGCTATCGGGGCCGTAATGGGGCCCCGATTTTCTACGATGGCCGCGCTGACGAAGACGGCGACCGCGGCTAGGGCGAGATTGATCGGCGCCAGCGGCACGCCGGCGACGCCGCAACCGATCGCCACGGCGGCCACGCCCGCATACGGCAGCGATTTCGTCGCGGCGGGTTCGCCCGGCACGTACCTAGACGGCCGCCGGCGTCGCGCCGAGCCCGAAGCGCTTGTCGGCGTCGTCCGAGATGTATCGCCCGATCGCCAGCGACGAGGTGGCGGCCGGTGAGGGGGCGTTGCGCACGTGCACCACGCGCTCGTCGCCGTCGAAGACGAAGTCGTCGACCATCTCGCCGTCGGCCATCATCGCTTGCGCTCGCACGCCCGACGGACCGGGCAACGTGTCGTCGACGGCGAGCTCGGGAATATAGCGCTGGAGCGCCTTAACGTAGGCGCCGCGAACGAGATCGCGATAGATTTCGCCCATTCCGGTGCCCATGTATCGCGTCGAAAGCTTGATGAATCCGGGATAGGTCAGCGTCTCGAAGAGATCCCGTGGATCGATCGTCGTGAACGTGTAGCCCTCGCGGGCAAACGCCAACACGGCATTGGGACCAAGCCATACGTCGCCGTTCATGCGTGGCGTGAAATGCACGCCGAGAAACGGGAAGCTCGGATCCGGAACGGGGTAGATGTTTCCCTTGATCATGTCCCGCTTTTCGGGCTTGAGAATGAGGTAATCGCCGCGGAAGGGGACGATCTTCGGATCGGCTTTCCCGCCCGTCATCTTTGCGAGGCGGTCCGACTGGAGTCCGCCGCACGTGATGACGTAGCGCGCTTCGTAATCGCCGTCCTTCGCATGCACCACGGTTGCGTCGCCTTTGCGCGTGATCGCGGCGACCTCGCGGCCGGTCTCGATCGTCCCGCCGGCCTCAAGCACGTCGGCGCCATAGCTGCGGGCCACGACGCCGTAGTCCACGATGCCGGTCACGGGCGAGAAGATGGCCTTGAGTCCGCGACACTGCGGTTCGCGCTTTGCGATGCCTTTGGCATCCACGATTTCGAGGTTCTCGATGCCGTTCTCGAGGCCGCGGCGATAGAGATCGTCCAGGAGGGGCAGTTCCCGCTCCTCAGTGGCGACGATGAGCTTTCCGACGCCCTTGTACGGAATGCCCTTGGCGTCGCAGTAACTCCAGAGCAGACGCCGGCCTTCGACGCAGAGCTTGGCCTTGAGCGATCCGGGTTTGTAATAGATGCCCGAATGGATGACGCCGCTATTGTGGCCGGTCTGGTGGGTGGCCAGGACGTCTTCTTTCTCGAGCACGACGAGTTTCATATGGGGATGGCGGGCAAGCAATTCGCGCGCGGTCGCCAGGCCGACGATGCCGCCGCCGACGATTGCGATGTCGTAGGTCATATGTGCCCGATTCTCGCACGCGCACCCGCCGCCCGCTACGGGAAGAGTCGGCGCAAAGCGGCAAGGCAAGCAAGCAATGGCGAATCCCCCGGCGAACTCGGCGGAGCATCGGCCCGCGCAAAATCAGCCTCGGCGCCATCTCGCTTTCCGGAAGGACGAACCACGTGAGCACCACGCTCGATCGCATTGCCCCGTTTCAAAACGAAGTCGTCAAGACGTTTACGAACCCCGAAGACGCAGCTGCCGCGTCCGCGGCGCTCGCCGCGGTTCGCGCGACGTTCGGCGCGCAGTATCCGCTCGTCATCGACGGCAAGGCGATCTCGACGGAGAGGAAGATACGCTCGTACAACCCCACGAATCCGGCGGAGGTCGTCGGCTCGGTGAGCTCGGCTTCCAAGGAGCACGCATTGGAAGCAATCGACGCTGCCGCTCGCGCGTTCGAATCGTGGAAGCGCGTCTCCGTTACCGAGCGGGCCGGTTACATCTTCAAGGCGGCCGAGTTGTTGCGGCAGCGCCGCTTCGAGTACGACGCGCTGCTGGTTCTCGAGGTCGGGAAGACGTGGCCCGAGGCCGACGGCGACATCGGCGAGGCCATCGACTTCCTCGAGTTCTACGCCCGCGAGGCCCTGCGCCTCGCGAACCCGCCGGCGCTCGTCCCCTACGCCCGTGAGGACAACCGGTTGGCGTACGTCCCGCTCGGGGTCGGGGTCGTCATCCCGCCGTGGAACTTCGCGTTCGCCATCATGGCCGGCATGACNNGCGCCCGTGATCGCGGCCCGTTTCGTGGATTTGCTCGCGGAAGCGGGCGTACCGGCCGGTGTCGTCAATCTCATTCCGGGGTCGGGCAGCGAGATCGGCGACCTCATCGTCGCGAGCCCGCTCGTGCGGTTTATCTCGTTTACGGGATCGAAGGAAGTGGGGCTGCGGATCAACGAGCTCGCCGCGAAACCACAGCGCGGCCAAAAGTGGATCAAGCGCGTGGTCGCCGAGATGGGCGGCAAGG
>PMFP01000155.1 GCA_003155175.1 Vulcanimicrobiota bacterium | reverse complement strand
TCATCATCGCGCTCGAACTTAATCCCGTGCGCCGTGAGTCGCCTCAATATCTCAGGTTCTAACTTGTCATCCAGATAAAGCCGATCACCTTCGCCAGTGTCGTCAATTTCGCCCAGATCAACGACATCTGCCGGCAATATGTCAATCTGTTCAGAGTGTGGGAAAGGCCAATAGTCTGAGATAGGCCCGCTCGTGAGTTCGCCCTTGAGAGGCTCGCGGTTCGGAACCTCGCGCACCGATGGAAAATGATCTCTTAGGCGCGGCAGCGCGCTGCGTAGATCTCCCCACGTCTTTGCCGTGCGGGATAGGGTTCGGAGCTTTGCATAGTCCTCGGCAGTCGTTCGATATAGAAAGACAAGGCTGCCCAACGAGTGACCATAGACGAGTTCTTCCAAATCGTGCCCCCGGTCAATTANNAGACTCGAACTCCTGACCCCTTACATGCGAAGGACGACGGGCCTCGGCTCGGCGATCGGCCGGGGGCAGAAATAGGGTAATTTTCGGCGGCGTCCCGCTCGTTGTCGTGGTCCTCGTCGTAGGTTCGTGGCGACGGCTCTTTCTGACGGGCGCACAAGGCGGTAGGCGTGGACGCCGGCACTTTAAGCCGACTGTTGACAACCGCCAACGCGGAGAGTATTCTTGGTATCGAGACCCCGTCACCCAAACAAAGAGATCGACGCTGTAGTTGGCGAGGCTGTGAGCCTAGGTTGGCGCGTCGAGCTAGCCGGCGGCCACGCGCATTCGTGGGGGCGGATTCTTTGCCCATATCGGCAGCGCGACGGATGCAGGTTCGGAATTTGGTCGACGCCGAGCGACTCGCACCAGCACGCGGAACAAATCCGCAGGAAAGTTCGCAAGTGTCCGCACGACAAACCTACGCCTTCCAACTGATCTTAGCGGGACCCGATCCCAGCGAGCCGGCGCAGCTCGAGCGGCTCTTTGAAGCGGGCTGCGGCGATGCAACGTTCGGTGCGTGCGACGGCGTGTACATCGCCGACTTTGATCGAGCGGCGCCGACCTATTCCGAAGCGCTTCGCTCCGCGATCGCCGCCGTCGAGCAAGCCGTCCCGGGGCTTCGCGTTTTGCGCGTTGCGCCCGAGGAACTCGTTTCGGCCTCGGAGATCGCCGCGCGCACGGGCCGTTCGCGGGAGAGCGTACGCCAGCTTTTTGAAGGCACGCGCGGGAACGGTGATTTCCCGCGACCGGCGACCTGGGTCGGCTCTATGCGGCTCTGGAATTGGACCGAAGTTGCCGCATGGTTCGACGCGGAGCCACGCGTTGAAGCAATGGCTCCGTGCGATGTTCAGGAAATAACGAACGCGCTTCTGAAGCTGCGCTCTATCTGCGAGCGCACCGAAGGGAATGCGCCAACGGCTATTGCGCGCAAGATCTTGGCGCTTACCGACTTCCACGATCGCAACTGGGCCACCGAGACTTTTGGAAGCTCCACCACGCCAACTAGATAACGATCTCTACGAATAGTCGAACATTATCGAGGCGAGGCCGGTCTCTTGCGGTTTCGCGTGCCACGCATAACCGCACTGGCAACGCACCTTACCCCGGTGAACCTCGGTCTTCATCGAGCATTCTGCGCGCTAGGCCCATCTCGACGGGTAGCGGCGGCGGTAGCGGGCGCGGATTCCGAGGAGCAGGCCCGAGGACGCCTCTGGCTTCAAGATGGGAGAGCCATTCCTCAAGCGGGCGCACGTCACGCGAAATCGGAACGAGGCGAGCGACGGGCACGCCGTGCTTGGTGATCGTCCATTCGCGCCCAGCCTTGACGTCGGCGAGCATCCGGCTCAGCTCAGATTTTGCGCCCTTCACCCCGATCAAGCGCTGACGTGAGTTGCCTTTCAAACCACTGCTCGAACGGGCGGGACTGCCGGACGTCACGTTACAGCCTGCGCCATACCGCGAACTCGCTGCTCATCGAAGCCGGCGAAGACCCGCTGGCGATCGCCGGGAGCCTGGGTCACGCCGACACGCGCATGATGTTCGAACGCTACGGCCATCTCTTCGACCACACCGCCCGCCGCGTCGCCGACACCGCCAACCGGATCTTCGACCGCCTCCAAGCGGAGCGTCGAACGACGGACTAGCGGGCGTCGCGAATCCAGCCGGTGCTCGACGCGGAGGATGGCGGGCGAGCGCGAACGCTACGCGCTGTGAAAAGTAGATTTTCGACTGAAGCGGGCCGGGTCGAAGCGTTCAGCGATGGGGTCATCGCCGTGATCATCACGGTCATGGTCCTGGAACTCAAGCCGCCGAGCGGAACGGACCTGCATTTGCTGCGGGAGATCCTTCCGACCTTCGCGGCGTACGTCTTGAGCTTCGTCTTCGTCGGCATCTACTGGAACAACCACCATCACATGTTGCGCGCGAGCGACGGCGTGGACGGCCGGGCTATGTGGGCGAATTTGCACCTGCTCTTTTGGCTCTCGCTCGTGCCGTTCACGACCAGATGGATGGGCGAAAATCCGTCGGCCGCCGGCCCGACCGCGTTGTACGGCTTCGTCCTGCTCATGTGCGGGTTCGCCTACACGCTGCTGCAGAATGCGCTGCAAGCGGTAAACGGTCCCGATTCGGCGTTCACAAAAGCCGTCCAAGGCGATCTCAAAGGCAAGATGTCGCTTGCATTCTACGTGTGCGCGATCGGACTGGCGTTCGTTTCGACTATCCTGTCCGATGTGCTGTACGTCGTGGTCGCCATCACCTGGTTCATCCCGGACCGCCGGTTTGAATCCGTGATCTCGGGACGCGGGTGAGAGTCGGCGGCCGCGCAATAGGAGCCGTGAGACGATGAACCAATACGTTCGATACGGATTAGCCGGAAGCGCCGTCGGGATGCGTGCGTCGGCCGGGCCCTTCTTAGCCGCGTGGAGCTCCGACGGCAAGCCGTCGCTGCGACCGGGCCTTGCGTTTCTGGGGGAGCTTGTCGCCGACAAAATGCCCTTCGTCGGATCGCGAGTGCGTCCGGGACCGTTGCTGGCGCGCGTCACTGCCGGCGCTTTTGCGGCGACGAAACTTAGCGATGGGGAGGAGCGCAGTATCGCTCTTCCGGCCGCGATCGCGATCGTCAGCGCAATCGGCGTTGCGATCCTCGCAAATCGCTTGCGGACCGCGATCGCAGACCGCACCGGCGTCCCCGATGTGATCCTCGGCCTGGTCGAAGACGGCATCTGTCTCGCCACGATCGCGGCGGTCGCGAACGGATAGCGCAAAATCTGGTCTCCACCGGGAAAAGCAGCCCGGGCGAAGCACCGTCGGGAGGGTTCAACGAGCGAGCGCAGCAAGCGTGGGCCATGACAAAGCGCACGCTCGTGATGGCCCTTACAACGATCGTACTTGCCGGCTTTTGCGCGTTCGGCATGACGGATGCCGCGCAGTCGGACCCGGGGGAATCCGGCCTTAATGCCGGAGGCGTCAGCGCGGCGGATGCCGGCGCCCCAGTCTACCCCGGTGGACACCCAATCAACGGCGGATTAGTTCACCTTACGCAATACTCGAAGCCGAGCGGCACGGTCGTGACGTTCTCGACGCCGGATTCATTCAACGACGTGTACGCGTATTACAAGCACGCGCTTCCCTCAAACGCCGAGACGAGCGAGACGACCGACGACCCCACGAGCCGGATCGGAACCTTCACCTACGTCAAGGGCGACGGCTCGCAGATCGACATCGAAATCCAATCGTATCCGGCGCAATCCGGTGCTCCCCAACATACCAATTACACGATCACGGACACGTACAAGACGTAGAACGTCATGCGTTGAGCCGGCGCTCGAACTCGGCGAGTTTTTCGAGCAGTTCCGTGGACCCGGGTGCCTCTCGCTCAGTCCATCGACGCAGCAGGCCAATATCCACGTCGCCGGGATTTTCTGCTGCGACGGCCACGGCGGCGTTAAGGGCGGTGTAGTCGTCCCAGTAATAGAATCCCGCGAGCCGATCGCGAATGCAGTCCGTGCGCGTCAGTATGCGTATGCGTAGGCCCCCGCGCTCGATGATGCGCGTTTCGGTAATATAGTCGCGGCCCACGCCGAGGGGCCCCTTTGGGAAGTCGAGCGTGTATCTCGTATGCGCGTGCTCGAACAGGCGGGATCTGCCTCTGCGCGTGAACCCGATGCTTTTAAGCGGCTCCGTTAACTCGCCGAGATCGTTGTCGTCCTCGAGAATGAAGTCCGCGTCGAGCGACGTGTACGCGTGCGGCGCGTAGAGCGTTGCGGCGCTGCCGCCCGTGAGAACGCTCACGATCCCGTGCTTATCGAGGGCCGTTGAAACGGCAAAGCAGACGTCGGTGAGGGACGAGGACTCGTCGATCGTCACAGAGGTTTCGCCCTGCGGCGCGGCCGGGAACGTTGCGATTCCTTAAGGCGCTGGTATTCGGGATAACCTTCCGCCAGCCGCAGCAAGAGCGCGCGCAACTCGTTGGCGGCAGCGTAGCGGGGATTTAAGGAGACCGCGCGGACGACGAGAGGGCGCGTAGCGACGAGACCCTCGTCCTCTAACTTATCAAGCGTTCGTTGCACCGAAGATATGCTGGTACCCAAGCAGCGCGCGAGCTGCGCCGGATACGTCTCCTCGAGGACCGCGACCAGCATGAGAAGTGCCGTGCGCATTCGCGTCCCGAACATTGCCGGTGCTCGCAGATTCGACTCGCCACCGGGCCGCCTTAACCGTATACTTGGCGGTGTACTTGAGTACTTCACTCGGTATACTTTACTATACCGGACGGTATAGGTCAAGATTGTCCGACGTCCTTCGACTGCGGCTGCGCCGCGCTCAGGATGACAAAACAATGCTTGATCCGTCGTCATTCTGAGCTTGTGGAAGGGCGCGCAAGATCGTTCGCGCGGCGTCGTAAATCTGTCGTAGGCGTCCCAACCCAACCCAAATCCGCGGGCAAACAAAAACCCCGCATCGCTAACAGCGACGAGGGTGCGGACTTGGTGGAGATGAGGAGACTCGAACTCCTGACCCCTTACATGCGAAGCAAGTGCTCTACCAGCTGAGCTACATCCCCAAGGCGACGAGGGGGATTGTACATGGGGGGCTTGGCCCCTGTCAAAGACTTCCGGTTCCCGCGAACGAAGGGCCTTGCGTGCTCTCTCAACGGATCTTCGGCGCCGGCGCGCTGGCCGCGATGCTCCTGGTTCCGATGGTGGCTCCGGCCTCGCCGCGGCCGTCCGGCCCGGTGACGGTCGCTGCCAACAAGCAGGGCATCGCCTGTAACGAGATCGTCGCCAACCAGATTACCGACAAAGTCCGCGACTTCGACAAGCACCCGCCCTCGGCGACCGATCGCGCGGCATTGACCGCCCGCTACGACGCCCTCGACGACGTGCTGGGCGAGTTCCAGCGCGAGGACCTGGTGGTCCGCGGCGTCGTCTGCCGCACCGACAACGGGCGCGGCCCGATCGAAGCCAAGATCGCGGCCGGCGCCGCCTGGGCGATGGCGCTTCAGGCCGACCTCCTGGCCGAGATTTGGGCCACGCAGTGCCCGGCTGCGGCGCACGACCTTCCCGCCTCCGTGATTGCCGACGCTTGGGTCTCGCTCGCCGAGGCCATGCCCGGCGCACCGGCCAGCGACTATCCGACGCCCGCCCCGGGACCCAACGGCGCGCCGCCGACTCCGCAGCCAACCCCTCAGGCCATCGCCGAGGTCATTCCTAAGATCCAGAGCCGGGCCGCTGCCCTGAACCTGGACTTGCCGGATTTCCCGGACGCCTCCGATTACTGGGCCCGCGGGATCCGCCAGAAGGCCGACGCCGACGTCGCGACCTGCCCCGCCCCGGCACCCGCACCCACGCCGACGAAATGATTTCGGGAACCGTTCGCAAATAGCCGCTGGATGCGAGCGGACTACGTCACCCGGCCGCGCGAGCGGATCGCCGAGATCATGCGCGCCGGCCAGCGCTTTCTCACGGCCGCCGAGATCCACGCCGACTACATGGGAAGCGACCACTGCCCGGTGAGTATCACCCTGGAGTTCTAAAGGGTCGCTCCACTCTCAGCGAGGGCGGAACCGTTCGAGGTCGAGTCCTATTACCTCCATCGTCGTGGCGTCCACGTGCGCCTCCTCGGCGAACTCGGGCCAACGAGCAACGCCCTGGGACACCTCGAGCACCACCCGCTTGAAGTCGGGCACGTCGTGGCGATCACCCACGGCGTAAAGATCCTCGAGGGTAATCCCTTCGATCCGACCGTTCACTCGAAGGTTGTGGCGACTCGTCCACTGACTGGCGGGCTGGTAGGCGTGGGTCAGGTCGAAGGCGGGTGCCAGTTCCCAGTCGCCTTCGTGCGAGCGCCAGAACGCAAAGTTCTTGGCGTGGTCGTCGCGGTTGACGGCGACGACGTTAAAGACCATGCGGCGAAAGGCCTGACTCACGCTGTCGAGGCCCAGTCCGAGTTGGCGAACGGCCCCGAGGTACTGGTCGTAACTGTTCGCACCCACCTGGCGGGGGTCGAGGTGCGCGAGCGCCGCGAGCGAGAGCACGTGAAGTCGCGCACCGTCCGCGTCGCGGTCGAATCGCCGCGTCATGAAGTGACGACGGGGACCTTCGGCGAGCAGTTCGCATCGGGTCATGGTCACGCCGGCCGCGCGCGCCATCAGGCTGTAGGCGAACTCGACCCGACCGTAGGGCGCGCTGTCGCCGAGGCCGCCACCGTGGCCGTCCATGCCCGTCTCGCTCACGCCGTCGAGTTTGATGATCCACTGCTCAAAGCCCGCCTCGAGTGGGGCGAACGCCGACGCCACTTGAAAGGTGGAGGGTTGAAAGGCCACGACCGCCTTCGCGCGTGCGCCCCCCGCACTCGATCCCACCTGTATCAGTTGCTGGATCGCGGCGTGCGCGCTCTGGGGATGAGCGAGTTCG
>PMFP01000043.1 GCA_003155175.1 Vulcanimicrobiota bacterium | reverse complement strand
GCGGTTGCGCTTGCAGGTTGTCGGCGGGCTGCGCGGCGCGGAACCGGGCGAACGGCGGCGTGCCGTCGAGCAGCGTCAGGCCGACCAGCGTGAGGTTCTCGGCCGAGGGCACGCGCCCGAACTCCGGCGTGATGAGCGAGATGCCGCCGTGGGGTGGCGGCATTTCGTTGACGGCGTCGAGCCCGACGGTATTGGCGCCGATCTCGACTTGTCCGGTGAATTGGAGTTGGCTGAAGGCCGCGTTGCCGCTGCGGTCGATCACCAGCGCGTACCGGCCGTTGGGCGTGTGCAGAATGCGTCCGTCGCGAATCAGGACGTTGGTCGGGCGGTTGGTGCTGCCGATGTCGTAGTAGTCGCCGTTGACGCCCGCGACCGCGCCGCTGCGCGCGGCCATGGACGAGACCGTTTCGCCGGAGGACGTCAGGCGGTCGTGCGCGGCGACCGGTTCGACGCGCACGTCGGAACGATGTGGCGCGATCGCGGCGACGCGCACGACCACCGGGCCGTCGGCGGTCACGAGCGCGTACTCCGCGTAGCCGATGCCGGGCGCGATCGTTTCCACGGCCGGCGCTTGGGAGAGAATCGCCGGGAACGGCGAAGGCGGATCGAGGCGCGCGGGCAATTCGGCCGCAAACGAACGCGACGTCGCGAGCATCGTCCACGCGATCGCGAGAGCGGCGCCGGGAAGGTGCGCGCGTCTCACGCCGGCGGATGCCAGACGGCGACGGCGAGCGGATACTCGGCCGTGCGAAACGGAGCGCCCGCAACGCGCGCGAGCGTGCGCGCGTCGAACACGTCCACCCGGTTGCTGCGCGCGCACGGGACGTACAGACGGTCGCCGATCGGATCGAACGTGGGTTTCCACGGCACCTGGCAGGTCGCGAGCGGCGCGCGCACCGGCGCAAGCGTCGTTGCGTCCAGGACGTACACGCGGTGCGCGGCCTCGTCGGTGACGAAGACGCGCGAGCGTTTTTCGTCCAGCGCGATGCCGAGCGGAAACTCGAGCGCGGCCGAGATTGCGACGGCGTGGGGTTTTGCGGCGTCGAGCGCGATCGCGACGACGCGTCCGGCCGCGCCGAACGGCGAACCCAAGCTTTGGTTCGAGACCACGTAAAGCCGGCTACCGTCCGCGGAGAGCGCGAGCGAGAAATCGCGCGCGACGGTGGAAATCTTGCCGATCACGCGCATCGTGCTGGTGCGGACGACGGCGACCGACCCGTCGTTGACGTCGGCAACGTAGGTTCGGTCGTGCATCGAATCGACGGCCAAGCCCTCCGCCGTCGCTCCCGTCGCGACGCGCGAAACGGTGCCGTCGTGGCCGACTCGCGTCAATGCACCGCTCCCGTCCACGTCGCGGTTGGTCGTCAGGACGTCTTGGGTTCGCGGATCGACGGCGATTTCGTCGCCTTCGGGCACCGACGGGATCGCGCGGACGCCCCAGGGCGCCAGCGATGCCTGCGTCAGAGCGTCGCCGTCGGTGTCGGTTGCGGAGAGCGTGCCCTCGGCGTCGAAGGCCACGTCGCTCGGGGCGCCTCCGGTCGCCAAAATTCCGAGACTCGCAAACGTATCGGCGCGGTGAAATGCGACGCCGTTGCCGTAGGCGGCGACTGCGATCAGCGCGTCGTCGCGCGGCGGCGGCGCGGCGAGCCGGAACGTTCGCATGGCCAGCCCGTTGCCGTTGCCCGCTACGATCGTCGCATCGCCCGGAGAGATTCGCATCGGCAGCGAGAGAACGCCCCCGGCAAACGTCCCTGGGCCGAGCACGCCGACGTCGAAGGGCGGCGAAAATCCGCCAACCGAGATGGGGATGCGGCTGCCCGGAAGATACGGCACGTCTGCGAGCGGAATCGTTCCGGCCGCGAGCGCGGGCTGCGCGGGATCGGCGGCGGAGAGCCCCAGCAGAGGCAACGCGCCCAAAGCCGCCGGGGCCAACAGAAATCCCAGGGTCTTCAACGCTCGCGAGATCACGAAGGTAAGACGGTTCAAGGAGACGTTTCGTTACGCGCGACGATCGCGGCCACGCGATTGAAGGCCTCGAGCACGTCGGTTTCCGGCGCGACCGCGGTCAGCGTCGTCTTGCGCGCGTCGAGGTCGAAGCCGGCGATGCGATACTCGCCGAACGTTCCGCACAGGACCGCCCCGTCGGGGTCGACCGCGAAGGCGCGGTTTGCTGAGCGGTCGAGAACGACGACGTACACGCGCGATTCGAGCGCGCGCGCGCGAGCCACGTCGCGCGTCCAACCGTCGCCGCTCCGGCTCTCCCAGACGATGACGCGATAGCCGGCGCGGCGCAGCTCGGCGATGCCGGCGGGGTCTCCGGCGAGCGCGTCGTCGACGGTTGCGACGGCGATCGCGCGATCGAGGCCGGCCAGCTGCTCCGTCGAGTCGGGGGCGATCGCGTACTCTGCGTTGAGCCAGGCCAGATGCTCCCGGTCGAGTGCGGATCCGTCGCGTGCGGAAATCGCAATGCGAATCGGGCGCTCGGGGAGAGGACGCGGCGCCGCGTGCGCCGGCACAAGCACCCGAGCGCGGTGGGGCCGAGCGGGGGTCATGTCCACGCGAGCTGCGATTGCCTCAGCGTCGCGCTCACCGGCAATTGCGAGCGTTCGGCCGCTTGCGTCTACGATCTGGCTCTTGCCGCAGTACAGCGCGATGCCGAGCTCGACGCCGCACTTGTTGGCCGCGACGAACGGCACGCCGTTCTCGTAGGCGCGAACGCGCGCCAGCAAGTCGGCCTGTACGTTTTCGAGCGCGCCCGGGTCCCGTCCGCTCGTGACCCACGCCGTCGGCATCACGAGCATTTGCGCGCCGCGGTCCACCAGGGCGCGCGCGATCGTCGGGATGCGGCCGTCCGCGCAAACGAGCGCGCCGATCTTGCCGATCGACGTCGAGATCGGCTCGATCGCGTCGCCCGCCTCGAACCAGCGGCTGTCGAAGTGCCACAGAAACGTCTTGTCGGCGCGGCCGGCGACCGAGCCGTCGCGGTCGAAGGCGATGGCTGCGTTGCGTAGCCGGTTGCCTACTCTCACGACGGAGCCGGCGACGATCACCGTCGCCGTCCGGGCGGCGAGCGCCGCGAGTTCTGCGAGCGCGCGCGCCATCGCCGTATCGTCCACGTCGTCGCCGCCCAGGACGTAGCCGGGAATCGTCGCCTCCGGCAGCACTAAGAGGTCCACGTCGTCGCCTTCGATCGTTCGCGCTGCGGCCGCTAAAATGCCGGGCCATGCCGCATCGAAGTCCCGGCGGTCGTGAGCGCGGAGTTGAAGCGCGGCAACGTGAAGCGTCGGTGAAGTCATCGTCGCGCGAGGTTCGCTCCGCCGCGCCGTGCGCCCCTGGGGGAGCGGCTCGCCTGCGGCGAAAGAGCGCGCACAACGCACGCGCAATCCCGCGCGTGGCCGCATCAGACTACAGGGAGACGAACGACGTGAAACCTACGTATGGCAAGTGGATTCCCGCGGCGGCGCTTGTCGCGGCGGGCGCGACGCTTGCCTTCGCAAGCTCCGCGCCGCCGGCCGCCCGCGCGGACGCTTGCTCCGGAAAGACCGGGTCGGCGCGTCAGCAATGCGAGGCCTTCAACCATTCCGCCCCGGGCGACGAGTACTTCGGACGTTTGAAGTTGAGTTTTCTCGGAATCAACAACACCTTCTTCGACGAACGCATCCGCGCCGGCGAGTATACGACCGACTCGAACATCATCTCGCACGTGGATCAGGCCGACCAAGCGCTCCAGGATTGGGCGCACAAATATCCCGACGATCCGCAGCTGTCGCGCAGCTACTTCTTGGCGGCTCGCGTCTACAAGAAGATTTACACCGAGCCGGCCCAGCGCAAGTCGCTCGCATACATGAACTTGCTGGTGCAGAAGTACGGCAACACGTTCTTCGGCAAGACGGCCAAAAGCGAGTTGGCCAAGGGTTACACGCTCCACTGGTTCAACCAGAGCGTGCCGTGCGGCGCGGTAACGCCGGCACCGCTGGCAACGCCGACGGCGGCGCCCGGGGCCGCGAACGTCGAGATTCTGCAGTCCCCGTGCTTCACGCCGCAGCCGGGATCGTCGCCGTAAGGCGAATCGTACGATAAAAGAAAATGGCCCCCGGCAGATTGCCGGAGGCCATTTTCTTTTCGTCCGGTTCTGAAGTTAGAACTTCAGGCCGATACCGACGAACGGACCGTTGTGCGTGAACGATGCCGGAGCATTCACGCGGCCTTGACCGTTGTCGCCCAGCCATCCGCCTTCGAGGAAGATCGGAGTGTTCTGGAACGCGTAGGTCACGCCGAGCGAGTACTTCAGGATGTTGTACGCGAGGTTATACGAATTGCCGAAGCCATCCGTGTAACCGCCATTGACGTTCGGGTAGTACCAGATGCTGCCGAAGACGCCGAACGGCTGATCGAGGTCGGGCAGTTTCTCTGCGCCGAATCCGATGTTGTTCAGTTTCGGATACCCGTAGTTATTGGAACGCCACAGGTAGCCGACGCCTACGTAGATGCGCGGGTTGAGAACTTTGATGGCGAAACGCCCATCGAAGTCGTAATCGCGCGCCGTGAACGCCGGTACGAACGTGGAGAACCGGCCGCCGATGGCGGTAACGCAACCCTGGTCGCCAGCGGCCACGCCGAGCGACAGACACGTCGCGCCGGGAGTCCAAGTAGCGGGCGTGTTGACGCCTTGGTTGTGCGGGTAGTTGAACTGGCGGAAGTCGCCTTCGATCATCCAGGGCAGGTTCGCGAGATTGAACTCCCACGCGCCGTGGATTCCGAACGAGAATCCCTGGTTGTTGGTTCCGACGTTGCCGGGGCTGAACTCGTTGTAGACCTTCGGCGAGATGATGAAATCACCGGCGACGAAGAGGTCCTTATACGGGGTTGCCATCGGCGTGGGGCTCGGGGTCGGCGGCGGCGTCGGCGGCGGCGGAGCCGGAGTCGGCGGCGGCGTCGGCGGAATGTAACGCACGACGACGAGCTGCTTGTCGGCAACCCACAGAACGTATGCGCCCATGCCTTCCGAGATGACGCGGATCGGAACGAGAACGTTGCCCTGGTACATGATCGGCGGAACGTCCAGAGGACGCGATTCGCCGTTGATGACCACTTCGGGCTTGCCAACGGTGACCTTCACGTCCGCGCCCGGCTTGGTGACGTCAACCGTCTTGCTCGACGAATCGTACGAGACGGTGGCGCCCATCTGCTCGAACATCGAACGAAGCGGAATGAGCACGGTGTCGCCGCGCACCAGCGCAGCGAGAACGCGACCCTGCTTCAGGACGTCCGGCTTGGCGTAAACGTGATGGTCGTTATAAAGGATCGGGATCTGCCCCGACGGCGGGGAACCGAAATTCGCCGGCGGAGCCGAGGTCGAGCCCTGATCCTGCGCGATCACGTTGGTTCCAATGCTTCCATGCGATCCGCTGGTCGGGGCTGCGACCGCATTGAGTCCTAGGCCGGCTGCGAACAGCCCGGCAAGGACCACGGTGCTCAGTCGCTTCAAAGTGTCCTCCTAGCTTTAGCCATAGGCCCGCGCCCCCTTAGCACCCCCAACGGGTGGCGGAGGAAGGCGGTCCTCTCCGTAGGTTAGTTCGGGAGCAGCCGATTGCTCCCCCTGCCGTTGAACCCAGGCCGTTCTCATGATAATCCAGCCAGTTCTCAGCGACCGGAGGGTGGTCTGCCGCTTCCGCTACTTCCTAAAGTACCTTCAGGCGAGCTTTTCTTCAAGCTTTGCCATAAATTTCGCCTTCTCTATGGTATAGCGCTCGTGGGTCCCCTCGGCCACGGCCTCCCGCTCGTCGAAGACCTGGACGGCAAAACTGACCCGGGGGCCGTCGATCAAAACCACTTCAACTTCGGCGCGCACCATGAAGCCGACAGGGACCGGTTTGTGGTGCTCGAGGTCGATGTGGGTGCCCAGGGTGATCTGGCCGGGCTCCAGGAGGGGAGCGATACAATGGACGGCGGCCTGCTCGACGAGCTGAACGAGATGGGACGTAGAAAGTACGTCGACCCCCGCGTTCCCCGCCTTTTCGGCGGTCATCCACTCTTCGACGCGGCTTTGGAACTTGTAGGATTGACCGATACCGAGTTTCGCGGTCATGGCCCGGGGGAGATACGGCGCATCTCGCCAGCGGCCTCCAAGGTTCACACGATATGTGTTGGGGAGCAAACGGGGGGCGCGGGCCCGTCCTCGGGGCGAACGGGGGGCACGTCGTCCTATTTATGAGAACCGGACGAATCAAAGGGCCCCCCACGCCCGTAGATGACATCGTAGCTGCGAACATAGCATTGGAGTAGAGATCACATAATGCGCCACTACCGCCTTGCGCCGGCAGCCGTCGCCGCCGCCCTGCTCTTGTCCGCGTGCGGAAAGGGCGGGGGGCCTGCGGGACCGCCGCCTTTGAGCGTGGACGCCGCGCCGGCGGCGCGCGGCAACATCGCGACCTTCATCAACCTCGACGGCCAGGTCGCTCCGCTGCTGCAGTCCACGCTGGCCTTCCAGCAGAACGGCCCGATCACGGCCGTCTACGTGAACGTCGGCGATCGCGTCAGCGCCGGGCAGGTGCTCGCGCGCATCGACGCGTCGACGCTCCAAGCGCAACTCGCGCAGGCCGAGGCCGCGACGTCCCAGGCCAGCGCCACGGCGCGCGGCGCGACCGTCGGCCTTCCGTTCCAAGTGCAAACCAATAACGCCGCGCTCTCGACGGCGAAAGCCGCGCTCGACAACGCGAAACTCGTCTACAATCAAAACGAGCAGCTCTACAAGCAGGGCTACGTGTCGCAGACCGCGTTGCAGAATTCGCAGGCGCAGTACGTGTCTGCCCAGCAAGCGTACAACAACGCGTCGGTCGGCTTGCGCAATAACACCGTGAGCGCCGAGAACGTGAAGGCCCAGGAGGCCGCCGCGCAGTCCTCGGCGGCGCAAGCCAACGTCTTGCGCACGCAGATCGGCCAGACGACGCTCTACGCGCCGTTTTCCGGCGTCGTCACGCAGCGCTTGATGGACCCCGGCGCCATGGCTTCGCCCAGCACCCCGGTGCTTTCGATTTCGCAAGTCGACACCGTGTGGATCAACATCAACGTACCCGACACGTATCTGGAATTCGTGAAACCGGGTTCGCCTGCGTCGCTCACGTCGAGCTCGCTGCCGGGAAAAACGTTCCAGGTCCGCGTGCAAAACGTCAACGCCGTTCCCACCAGCGGCACGCTGTCGTACTTGGCTCGGGTGCAGATGCCCAATCCGGGGGACGTCTTGCGTGGCGGCATGCTGATCTCGGCAACGATTCCCAAGGAGCAGCGCTTCGGCGTTATCTTGGTGCCTCGCTCGGCGATCGCCGAAGACGAGAAGGGCTCGTCCGTCTTCACGATCCAGGACGGAAAAGCGGTGCAAGTCCCGGTTCGCGTCGGCCTCGAGACCGACACGCAGGCCGAAGTCGTCAGCGACAAGGTTACGGCGGGAACAAAAGTGATCACGACGCGTCCCGACGCGCTTAAGGACGGGAGCGTCGTCGCCGTGAACGGAGCCTCCGGCGCTCCCGGCGCGTCCGGCGGTGGTGCGGCGCACTAATGACGGACTTCCGACACGCAGCGGCGCGCTCGTTCGCGGCAGCGCTCGTTTTCGCGCTGGCGCTGCCCGTCGTGGCGCGCTCGCAAAGCGCCGACGAGCCGGTGGTAATGCCGACGCCGGCGCCGATGCCCAGTATGAGCACGACGCCCATACCGTATCCCGCCTACGGCCCGGCGGCGCCCGACGTCGTTCAGCTCGTTCCTCACAAAGGCGTGCCGCCGGAGATCACGCTGCAGCAGGCCGTCGCGATGGCCGTCGTGCTTTCACCGGCATTCGCGACCGAGCGCGCGCAATACGATGCGATTCGTGCCAAATACGGCGCCGAGCAATCCGCGCTGTTCCCCAGCGTGGACGTCGTCGCTTCGGCGACGCGCCTGTACGGCTTTCAAATTAACAACACCGGGACCGGCACGAATACCGGCTCCAGCAACCCGACGGAATTCAAGGCCGACGCCATATTGCAGCAGCTGATTTACGACGGCGGCCGCGTCATCGCAGCGATCAAGTCGGCGCGGTCGGCCAATATCGCCGGCAACGAAACGCTGCTGCGTCAACTTCAAACGCTCGAGCGCTCGGTCTCGACCGCCTACTACGCCGTCCTTGAGGCAAACGCGACGATCGATTCCAGCGCCACGCTAGTTCGCGAATTCGAAATTCAAGAACGCTCCGTGCGCGCGCAGATCAACAGCGGCGCCGCCGCCCGCTCCGATCTCGCCAACGCTCAGTTCCAGACCGCGCAAGCGCGCAATACCCTCGTCACCGCCCAGGGCCAGGCGATCGGCGCGCAGTCCACGTTTGCCACGACGATCGGGCTGGACGCCGACACCGAGGTGGTTCCGCAACCCGTTCCGCCGGACACCACCACCACGGTGCCGTCGTATCGCAAGTCGGTAACGCAGGGCTTCCTGATGCGGCCCGATTACTTGGCGGCGCAGAACACCGAGTACTCGGCGGAGTACGGCCTGCAGTATGCGCGGGGCGCCCACTATCCGTCGCTGGTTGCCAACGGCGACCTCGGCGAATCGAGAATTACCGGCCAGGAGCGCACCTTTCAGGGCGCGCAGCAGCTGGGAGCGACGCTCACGATTCCGATATTCGATCAGGGGTTGACCAACTACAACGTCGCCGTCGCGGCATCGCAGCTCGACCAGGCCAAAGCCGGGCTCGTGCAAACGCGGCTGCAGGTCGAGTCGGACGTCCGCACGGCCGTCGCGGGGCTCGTATCGGCACGGGCATCCGCGGTGCAGGCGCAATCGGAAGTGACCAGCTCGCGCGTGGCGCTCGACGCGGCGCAAGCGCAATACCGGGTGGGCACCGCGACCGTCGTAGACGTGACGACGGCCGAAGCGAACCTCGCCACGGCGCAAGCCGCGTACATCACGGCGATCTATAACGTCCACAACGCCGTCGAGACCTACAACTTCGCGGTCGGACTGAGCGACCTGCACCTGTAGCATCGCCCGCGCGGGATTTTTGCGGCAGGCCTGCCAACGAGGGCTCGGGTACGACGCTCGCCGACCGGCGAGGAAGGAGCGGGTCCGCTGGCCTCTTTACTGACGCGTGGAGCGATAGCCGCCGCGGCGATTGCCGTGGCCCTGACGGGATGCTCGAAGGTGAGCGAACAGAGCTCGAGCGCGGGCGCCGGCGGCCGGCACCCCTGGACCAAGCCCGGTATTTTCACGTTTGCCGAAAACGGGAATCCCAAATCGCTCGTGACGGAACTCGACACCAATGCGGTCGGCGGCGACGTCTCGATGTTCGTCTATTCGTATGCGATTCGTTATAACAGCAAAGCGCAACCGGTCCCCGACGCCCTCTCCGAGGTCCCGACCGTCGCAAACGGCGACGTCAGCAAAGACGGCTTGCTGCTCAAATACAAACTGCGGCACAACATCAAGTGGCAAGACGGCCAGCCGCTCACGTGTAACGACCTTAAGTTCACGTGGCAAGTCATCATGAACACGCACAACAACGTGAACACGACGGACGGCTTTCGGGACATCGCCACGATCGATTGCAGCGATCCCCACGTCGCGATCATCCACATGAAGCGGCTTTACGCGCCCTACCTGCAGCAGCTCTGGGGCGTAAACGGCAACGCGCCGATTCTGCCCGAACATATTTTAGCTAAGTACAACGACGACAAGGGTTCGCTCAATACGGCGCCGTTCAACTCGCTGCCGGTCGGCAGCGGCCCGTTCAAAGTCGTCGAGTGGAAGCGCGGCGACGAAGTTCGCATGGTCGCCAATCCGTATTTCTATCTGGGCAAGCCGAAGCTCGACGAAGTGATCTTCAAGAGCATGCCCGACGAGAACACCATGGAGACGCAGCTCCTCACCCACGAGATCGACATGCTGGCTCGGGGTACGGGATTGAACTGGCCGCGTTACCAAGAAATCGCCGCGGATCCGGCCAACGGTCTGAACGCGATTCGCGTGAACTCGTTTCTCTACGCCCACATTGACTTCAACTTGCGCAGTCCGATCGTCGGCGATCCGAAGGTTCGCCTCGCGCTGGCCTACGCGACCAACCGCGACGAGATCATCCAAAAGATCGCGCACGGGTCGGCGGTAGCCGCCGAAACGGATCAGAACCCCGCGCTCTCGTGGGCCTACACCGGCGACTTCGAACACCACCCGTTCGACCCCGAAAAGGCCAAGGCGATTCTCGATGCGGACGGATGGAAGGTCGGACCCGACGGCATCCGCGTCAAAAACGGGAAGCGTCTGGAGTTCAATCTGAGCACGCAGACCGAGAACACCAACGGCAAGGCGATTCAGACACTGGTTCAGCAGGAGTGGCACGACGTCGGCGCGCAGGGCGACGTCAAGAACGTGCCCACGACCGAATTCTTCGACAACTCGTCGGCCGGCATCATCCAGGGCGGCCACTACGACGTCGCGTTCTTCAGTTGGGTGGCGGCCGCGGATCCGGACGACAGCGCGATCTACTCGGGCGACAATCTGGCGCCGCACGGACAAAACGGCCTGTTCTGGAACAACCCCAAGGTCACTGCGGCCACGCGCGCGGCGCTCTCGACGCTGGACCAGAACGAGCGCAAGAAGCAGTACCAGATCGTGCAGCAGCAGATGGCGATCGACGTGCCGACCATCGTCGTCTATTTCCTGAAGGAGCCGTACGTCTACAACACCGACCTCAAAGGCTTCGATCCTTCGCCGGTGATCTCGGCCTTCTGGAATCCATGGGAGTACTCGATCTAATGCGCATTCGGACGTTCGTTCGCATCCTCACGTGCTGCGCGATTGCAGCCGCGCTTGCCGCCTGCTCGAAGACCTCGACCGCGGGCTCGGGAACGGGGGGGCGGACGAATTCCTGGACGCAGCCGCACGTGCTTCGGATGGCGGACGCCGGCGACGTGAACACGCTGAATCCGCATTTGGGCCAGTTTGCCGACGTCGGTTACGTCGCTCAGATGACGATGGCGTGGCTCGTGCGCTGGGACGAGAACAACAACCCCTATCCCGAGCTCGCTACCGAGATTCCGACTCAAGCGAACGGGGGCGTCAGTAAGGACGGCCTCACGATCACGTATCATCTTCGCAAGGGCGTGAAGTGGGCCGACGGCGTTCCGTTCGACGCCGACGACGTGGTCTTCTCGACCAAGGTCGTCTTGAATACGGCGAACGACGAGATCGGCCGGCTGGGCTGGGATCAGATCGCGTCGGTCGCGGAGCCCGACAAGTTCACGGTCGTCTATCACATGAAGAAGCCGTACTCGCCGTTCGTCGAGACGTTCTTTTCGACGGCGGGCGCGAATCCGTGCATCCTCCCCAAGCATCTGCTCGCGCAATACCCGAATATCAACAACGTCCCGTACAACGCGCTGCCGGTCGGGATCGGGCCGTTCAAAGTCCAGCGCTGGGACCGGGCGCAGCAAGTCGTGATGGTTGCCAACCCGCTCTACTGGCGCGGGCGACCGAAGCTCGACGAGGTCATCTTCAAGATCATCCCCGACCGCAACACGCTCGAGTCGCAGATCCAGGCCCACGAAGTCGATCTCTGGTACACGATGCCCGGCAGTTATCTGGACCGCTTGCGCGATACACCGGGATTCACGACGTTCAAGAAGCCTGGCTATATCTACAACCACATCGATTTCAACCTGCAGCGCCCGGGCGACAGCGATCCCGCCGTGCGGGCCGCAATCCGGCTAGCCACGGACCGCGCGACGATCCTGCAGAAGATCGGTCACGGCCTCGGTTCCTTACAAGACGTCACGACGCCGCTCACGGCGCCATACAGCGTTACCTCTATTCAGAAAACGCCGTTCGACGTCGCGCAAGCCAATGCTCTGCTCGACAAGGCCGGCTGGAAGCTCGGCGCCGACGGCGTGCGCGCGAAGAACGGTACTCGGCTGGCGCTCGATCTCTACACGGTCACGGGATCGAACGATACGGACGAGCAGATTGAACTCATCCGTCAGACGTGGAAGCAGATCGGCGTCACGTTTTCCGTCCATCACGTGCAGTCGGCGATCATGTTCGCGCCGTCAAAGGAAGGCGGCGTCGTCTATGGCGACAAGTGGGACGTCATTTTCTTTGCTTGGCAGAACGAAGCGATCGGTGACATGATGCCGATCTACGGTTGCCATAGCTTTCCGCCCGCCGGACAGAACAATCTACGCTGGTGCAACCAGAGAGCGCAGGCCGCGATGGACGCACTCTTCGGGCACTTCGAGCAGTCCCAGCGAAACGGAGACGTGCTGGCGATCCAGCAAGAGTTCGTCAAAGACGTGCCTTCGATCGTCACCTACATCCGGCAGGACGCATATCTCTACAACTCCGACCTCAAGGGCTACCATCCCAACAACGTCTCGCAGTTCGACAACATGATGAACGTGGATATCTAGCGCGTCGAATCGGAGACGGCCGGCGCGCTGGTCCTGACGGTCGCGAACGCAAGTAGCGCGCAGCCGGCCAGCGGCATGAGCCGTAGCAAAGACCACGCCCAGCTCGGCGCGGCCAAGCCGGCACGGCGCTGTTCCAGCGCCCAGACCTGGGCGACCGAGAGCGCCGGTGGAGCGTGAAACGACGTTAGCGTATCCGGCCAGACGGGCGCCGGGTGCGAAAGTGCGAGCACCGCGCCCGCGCCGAACGCGATCGCCACGACGGCGAGTGCGATGGAGATCTTGGCGTCGAGTTCGACGTCGGCGCGCATGGACAGGAAGGCCAGCGCAGCCGCCCACGCCAGCGCGGCGCTTTGAGCGAGCCCGTCGGGACGCTGCGCCAACCCGAACCAGTCGATGGCCGCGAAGAGCGTGCCGGTCATCGCGACCGCGCGCATCGCGCCGCGCGAGCGTAGCGCACACCAAATTGCCGGCACGTACGCGACCACGAAGTCGTGCTCGTGAAAGAACGTCGCGACGAACGGCACGAGCGCGCAGCACGCGGCGAAGCGCACGAACGGCTCGGGAATCATACGGCAGAGCGCCACCGCGCCGGCGACCGTTAGCACGGCGATCGCAGCCCCGAGAGCCGTCCCGAGCGCCGGCGACGCGCCGAACCCGAAGGCGATGGCGGCCGGCGTATGTTGAATCGCCGTCAGCCCCTCGGCCCCGTGATGCGCGGCGAGCAAACGGAGATACTCCACCGGCCAAACGGGCCCGCGCGCGAGCGCGCCGACGGCGTACGTGAAGAACGCGGCGATGGCCAGACCGAGTACCGTGCGGCGCTGCGTGGCTTGCGAGAGAAGCGCGAGCGCGACGTTCGGTTGAAACGCCGCCAGCGTTCCGCCGACGGCCGTATATCCCGTCGAGGTGGCGAAATTGGCGGCCAGCGCCGCGCCGGCGAGCGCGAGCAGCGCGACCTGCCCCAAAGCCAGGTTGCTGGTTACCGGACCGAATCCGATGGCGAGCGCGATCGCGGCTAGGGCTACCGGTCCGGCGGGCGCGGCCCCCGCCCCCCGCAGCGAGAACCAGATCAGCGCCAGCAGCGCCGCGCCCAAACAGACGCTCCAGGCCTGCGCCGCTTGCGCGTAAGGCAGTCGCGCGAAGAGCGCCCAGAGCGGCAGCGTCTGAGGCGGTCCGACGAACGGCAGCACTTCCTCGCGGCTGCCGCTGACGCCCGGGACGCGACGTTCCGTCGCCCAGATGCCGCGGCCGTACGGATTACCGCCGCTCGACCACGTGACACCGGCCGAGTAGTAGGCTTCAAAGTCCCGCAATGCGGGGCCGGGCGTGGAATGCGGCCGCAGCGCAACGAGGGCGATCGCAACGAACGCGAACGCAACCGCGAGCAATGCCGTGCGGACGCTCAACACGATTGGCATGCCGTCCCTACCACGTTTGAGCCGGCGCACCGTGCGAGGCGGCGAGCGAGAGGCCCGCGATCGCGCTGAGCGCGCCAAGCGTCGCCAAGTACGAGAGGCTCACGCGCAGACGCGCGCCTCCGCTCATTGCGGCCGCGCGCGGATCCACCTCGCCTTTCCACGCCTTCCACATGGCGGGGACGCCGAGCAGTCCGATCAGCAGCACGAAAAAAAGCGGCACGTGCAAGACGAACGAGAGCGCGATGAAAAGCAGGAAGCCCGCCAGCCAGAGCGGTGGCCAGAGCGCGCCGATGATGCGCCCACCGTCGAACGGCGGCGTCGGGATCATGTTGAAGAGGTTGAGGAACGCGGCCGCGTACGCGCACGCGTACCAAAACGGATCGTTCCACGAGGTCCCGGCGCCGTAGCACAGTCCTGCGAGAACCAGGCCGCTGAGGGGACCGGCGAGCGCGATGTTGGCGTCCTCTTCCAAGTCGTCGGGAAGCGCGCCGGCCGTATACGCTCCGAGAAACGGAACGAACACGGGAATGCGCACGGGTAATCCGTAAGCTCGAAAAGCCGCGTAATGACCGAATTCGTGCACGACGAGTACGCCGATGAGCACGAGCCCGAAACGCCAACCGAAGGCGAGCACGTAGAACCACAGCGAAAGCAAGAACGTCCAACTCGACCCTAAGAACTTCAGACCGAAGGCGAGAAACTTGAACTCCAGCAGGAAGGCCAGAAACGTCTTGAATTTGAGCAGCAACAGCGCAAGACCGCCGGCGGCGGCTCCGGCGCTGCGCGCATTCTGGCCCCAACCGCTTGCGGGTTGCTCGACCACGGCCGGCGTCTCGCCGTCTTTGCGTTCCTCCTCCGCCGGAGGCGCAGCGGGATCCGGATGATCGTTCACGACGCTCCTTTCAACGCGCGCCCACGTATCGTCATTCTCGGCGGCGGATTTGCCGGCGTTGCGGTCGCCCGCCGTCTCGAGGAACGCCTCCGGCCGGGCGAAGCGGAGATCGTCCTGATCAGCCGCGAGAATTTCTCGGTGTTCACGCCGATGCTGCCCGAGGTAACGTCGGGAGCGCTCGACATCCGGCACGTCGTGACGCCGGTTCGCGCCGAGTTGCGGCGCACGCGTTTCATCCTCGCCGACGTCGAAGCGCTCGACGTCCACGCGAATACCGTCCGGTTTCGCCACGTGCTGATCGGCTCGACCGACGAGATTCGCTACGATCAGGTCGTAGTGACGATCGGCTCCTCGACGTCCACCTTCGGCTTGCCCGGGGTCGCCGAGCGCGTCTTCGCGCTCAAGACGCTCGAAGACGCCGGAACCTTGCGCAACCGGTTGGTCTGGCTGCTCGAGCTGGCCGATTCGACGCCCGATTCGGCCGAGCGGAGGCGCTTGCTGACGATCGTCGTCGTGGGCGGCGGGTTCACCGGCGTGGAGACGGCCGGTGAGATCGTCGAGCTCTTCCACAGCGTGCTGCGCTTCTATCCGACGATTTCGCGCGAAGACGTGCGGGTCGTCCTGATCGAAGGCGGCGACGCGCTCTTGCCCGGCCTTCCCGCACGCATGGGCGAGTACGCCGCGTACGCGCTCAAAGACCGCGGCGTCGAGGTGCTCACGGGCGACGGCGTCGCGAGCGCCGACGACGGCGGCATCGTGCTCCAGAGCGGGGCGCGCATCGAAACCAAGACGATCGTCTGGAGTGCGGGCGTGACGCCTTCCCCCAGCATCGCCGATTCGGCGCTGCCGAAAACCAAACGCGGCGCCATCGTCGTGGATCCCGATCTGCGCGTGCCGGGCTTTCCAAACGTTTGGGCCGCGGGCGATTGCGCGGCGATCCCCGACGGCGAGGGCGGCTTCTATCCGCCGACCGCGCAGCACGCCATTCGCGAAGGTCCCGACCTGGCCGACAATCTCGTCAACGTCATGCACGGCAAACCGACTAAGCCGTTTCGCCATACGACGCTCGGCATGATGGCCTCGCTTGGGGCGCGGCGCGCCGTCGCGCAGCTGCCGGGGAATCGCGTGCTCACCGGCTTTCTTGCATGGTTCTTGTGGAGAACGTACTATTTGTCGCGGCTTCCCGGTCTCGACCGCAAACTGCGCGTGGCGTTCGACTGGACGCTCGACATGCTCTTTCCCCGGGACATCGCCGAATTGCGCGTCTATTCCCGACGCGCCCGCTCGAGTGCGGCTGCCGACGGGGGTCTGCCGCCGCGCCGGGAGACGCCCTCGCCATAGGCCGTTCCCAAGGCGTCCGTTCGGCAAGGCAGAACGTCGCAGTATGAAATTCCGCGAGCCGATCGAGCGGCTGATCCGCGACCCGAAAGAGTTTACGCGGGACGTGCCTTTCCCCGATCCCGCCGGCATCCGCATCTACGACGAAACGCTGCGCGACGGCGAGCAGATGCCTGGCATCTGCTACACGCCGGCGCAGAAGCTCGAGATCGCTCGCGCTCTCGCGGACGTCGGCGTCCACGTCATGAGCGTCGGCTTCCCCGCGGCGTCGGCGGGAGACCGGCTCACGCTGCAACTCGTGATGGACGCCAAACGGCGCGGCGAGCTCGGCGACGTCGAGATCGTCGTCATGTGCCGCAGCAACCGCGCCGACATCGACGTGACGGCAAAGACGCTTCACGACGCGGGCGTCCACCCTCGCGAGGTGACGTTCTTCATCTTCACGAGCGGCAGCGACTTGCATCTCAAGTACAAGATCGGCAAGACGCTGCTCAAGTTGGAAGGCCGCGACGAGAGCGAATGGCTCGACCTTCCGCTCTCGTTTTATCGCGCCGCCAACATCCGGCTTCAGCGCGAAGCGATCGAGCACGCCCGCAACGCCGGCGTCGAACGCGTCGAATTCGGCGCCGAGGACGGCAGCCGCGGCGACGTGGAGTATTTCATCGAGTACTTCAAGGCGGGGCTCGCGGCCGGCGGAACGCGCCCGGCATGGCCGGACACGGTCGGCACGCTGACGCCCGAAGCCACGCGTTGGTACTGTTCGCGCATCGTGGAGGCGATGCCGCACGGTCTGCCGATGGTAGCCCACTTGCACAACGATTACGGCCTGGGCACCGCCAACGCCATCGCGGCCACGTCGAGCGGGTTCAAGGTCATCTCCGTTACGGCAAACGGCTACGGAGAACGCGCCGGCAACGTCAAGCTGCACGAATTCGTCGTGGCGTTGCGCGTGCTCTACGGCATCGAAATCCCGGGCTTTAAGTACGAAAAGCTTCGCGAGCTCGCGCGATTCATGGAGCGCATGAGCGGCATCCCCATGCAGCAGCACGAGCCGATCGTCGGCACGAAGGTCTTCGCCCACGAATCCGGCATCCACACGCACGCCATGCTGATCGATCGCCGGATGTACGAAGCGGTTCCCTCGGAACTGGTCGGAGCCGAGACCAGCTTCATCTTCGGAAAGCACTCCGGCGTCGCGCTGGTCGAGCAGACGCTGCTCGAGCGCCGGGAGGCGCTGGCACTGGCCGGCGTCGAGCCGTCTAAAGACCTCGCGCACCGCGTTACCGAGGAAATCAAGCGCCTGCGCGAAGAGCGAGCCATGTCGAACCGGAGCACCGAGATCCTCGAGATGCACGAAAGCGCGATGCGCAGCCTGCACCTGACCGAAGAGGACGTCTTCGAGATCGCGGTCGCGCTCGGCAAGCCGGTCGAAGCGACCTAGCTTTACTGATTGGCCTGGGCTTGCTCGGAACGGGCCTCCGCGAGACCCGTCTTCGCCGCGACGTTCCCGGGATTTGCCTTCAGCGCGCGCTGGTAGAGCGGAATAGCGTCCTCGAACTTCCCGACCGCGAGAAAATTGTCGGCGAGCGACGTGAGTGCCACGTCGTCGTTGGGATGCGCGGCGATGCGCGCCCGCAGCGTCGCGAGCTCCTGCATGACCGGAGCCGGTGGGCCGCCCTGAACGTTCTGCGCGTTCGTCGCGGCGCTGGGCGCGCGTCCGTTCCCGAAGACGGCGCCGCTCACCCCGAAGCCGATCGAAACGAAATACGCGAGCGTCCCTAAGAAGAGGACGGCGATGACGGCAACGATGGGGACGTAGATGCGCGGCGGCAGCCCGCGCGGCTGGGTTGATGACGGATCTGGCACCAAGACTCGTTTGGACGGGCGGCGAACGAAGTCTTGCGTGTTACCGAGCGAAGCGGATCTCCAGCTCCTGTTTGCCAGGCTCAACAACGAGCATTTTCAGGGCGCCGCCCCCGATTGCGTCATTTCCTATAACGAGCGATTCTCGAACTCGGCCGGCCGTATAACGTACGGCCCCCGCCCGTTGCTCATCGAAATCTCCCCCCGGCATCTGCGCAAGTATCCCGAGTCGCTCGAAGGAACGCTGCTGCACGAGATGATTCACGCCTGGTGCTACGACCGTTGGCGCGAAACCGGCCACGGCGCGCGATTCCGGCGCAAGATGCGCGATTGCGGCATGGATTCGATCTACCACGACTTGGGCAGCGTCCGCTCGCTCGAGGAATCGGGCAAACGCTACGTGCTCCGTTGCGAGCAATGCGGCTTCGAGGCCTTGCGTCGTCGAAAACCCGGCAAACCCGCGAGTTGCCCGCGCTGCAACAAACGCCGCTTCGACCCCCGCTTCCCGTTGACGATCTACGAAATCCTAGACATGAAACCCATCGGCACCACCCTAGAAATCAAACAAACCGCAGCCCGCAAATCCTCGTCCTTCGGATCTAGCTAAACAGCCGGTAGAGTTCGAAAACCTCGTCGCGAGCGAACCCGAGATCGCCGTAGAACTTCGCCAAATGTGGTTCCGAAAACGGAATCTCGACCAAGATCGCGCGGCCGCCGGACGTCTTGCCGAACTCCGCGCACGCCTCGACGAGCTTCTTTCCGATACCGCGCTCGCGAAAGGCTTCGGCGACGTACAGGTCGCTCAAGAACCACTGGCGCTGCGCGTACCAGGACGAATAGAGCGGATAGAGCTGCAAGAAGCCGGCCGGCGTCTCGCCATCGTACGCGGCCAGCACCACGGACTCGCCCTTCTCTACGCGCTCGCGCAAAAACCGGGTGGAGACGTCCAGGTCGGACTTCTGCGTGAAGAACTGCCGGTAGAGATCGAAAAGCGGGGCCAAGCCGTCCACGTGGGACGGGCCGGCTCGAAGAATGGTCAGAGACATGGGCCGCTCTGTTCGGCCCGCGCCGGGAGCACCCTCGGAGCGTCGCTCCGGGAGCCCAATTTCCGGCGCTGCCCGACATTAGTCCAGGCAGATTTCCGCCGCCGCGGGCGAAGATAGCCAGGCTATGACCACTACACATTCGACGACCAAGAACGGCGCCGCGAAGACGCGCGTCGAGACCGACTCCATGGGCAAGATCGAGGTCCCTTCGGAGAAGTACTACGGCGCGCAATCGGCACGCTCGCTCGTTCACTTCGACATCGGCGAAGGCATCTGGCCTCGCGACGTGATGCCCAAGCAGGTCATCAAGGGGATGGCGGTGCTCAAGAAGGCCGCAGCGCTGGTCAATCGCGACCTCGGCAAGCTCGACGCGGAGAAGACCGATCTGATCGTCGAGGCCGCCGACGAAGTCGTCGCCGGCAAATTGGACGCGCATTTTCCGCTGCGCATCTGGCAGACCGGATCCGGCACGCAGACGAACATGAACGTCAACGAAGTCATCTCCAACCGCGCGATCGAGCTGGCCGGCGGCGAGATGGGATCGAAGAAGCCCGTTCACCCCAACGATCACGTCAACATGTCGCANNTCGAACGACACGTTCCCGACCGCGATGCACATGGCCGCGGCGGAAGCGATGACGGAGATGCTGCCCGCCGTCGAGGCTCTTCGCGACGCGCTCGACGCCAAAGCCAAGGCCTGGAAAGACGTCGTGAAAGTCGGACGGACGCACCTTCAGGACGCGACGCCCCTCACGCTCGGCCAGGAGTTCTCCGGATACGTTAGCCAGCTGGATCGGGCGATGGTCGCGTGCAAGGAAGCGCTGCACCACATCTACGACCTCGCGATCGGCGGCACGGCCGTGGGCACGGGCCTCAACGCGCATCCCGAGTTCGCCGAGCGCATGGCCAAGAAGATTGCGGAGCTGACCGGACTGCCGTTTCGCTCGCATCCGAACAAGTTCGCCGCGCTGTCCTCGCACGACGATTTCGTCTTCGCATCGGGAGCGCTCAAGACGCTCGCGGCGGCGCTGATGAAGATCGCCAACGACATTCGCTGGCTGGCCTCGGGGCCGCGCGCCGGCATCGGTGAACTGATTCTCCCGGAGAACGAGCCGGGCAGCTCGATCATGCCGGGCAAGGTNNGCGTCGCAGGGCAACTTCGAACTCAACGTGTTCAATCCGGTGATGATCGCGAACTTCTTGCACTCGACGACGCTGCTGCGCGACACGTGCACGATGTTCCGCGAGCACGCGGTTGAAGGTCTGCAAGCCAACGAAGAGCAGATCGCCAAGTATTTGGGCGAGTCGCTCATGACGGTTACGGCGCTCTCGCCGAAGATCGGCTACGACAAGGCCGCCGAGATCGCCAAACACGCGCATCACCACCGCAAGACGCTCAAACAGGCCGCGTTGGATCTCGGCCACGTCACGTCCGAAGAATTCGACGTCCTGGTCGTGCCCAAAGAAATGACCTACCCGAAATAACCTTCACGAAACGGACCGCAGAGGCGCCGGTAAACCCGGCGTCTCTTTCTTTGCGTGTTGCGGCAGGGGACTGGGCCCTCAACCAAACAAGCCCCCCGGATGAAAAATCGACTCTTTAGCGGATCGGTCGTTCCGGCTGTCGTCCGCGGTGCGGAAGAATAGCCGCCTCGGCGCCGGGCGTGCCGGCACGACAAGTTTCCCTGGCCACGATTTTCCAGAAGTTCGCCACCATCGGCGCGGTGAGTTTCGGCGGCGGCATCGTGGCGTATCTCCAGCGACTCTTGGTTGACGACACCAAGTGGCTGACCGACGATGAGTTCCTGACCAAGCTCGAAATCGCTCAGACGATGCCCGGTCTCAACGCCGTCAACATGTGCATTCTCGTCGGTGACGAGTTGCGCGGGCCAATCGGTGCTTTCGTCGGCGCCACCGCGATGGTGCTGCCCGGCGCGATATTCGTCGGCGTCATGGGCATCCTCGCGGCGCAGGCGCACGCCGCGTACCCGGTCGCGCACGCTGCGCTGGCCGGCATCTCAGCCGGCGCCGTCGGCTTGCTCTCCGCGATCACGTGGCACACCGGCAAGAAGCAGTTCCTTAAACCACTCGATCTTGCGTTGCTGCTCATGACGTTCGTGCTGATGAGCATCGTGAAGTGGCCGCTCTGGGTGATCCTGCTCGTCATGGGGCCGATCGCCATCCTAGCCTACCGTCCGGGGAGCAAAGGCAATGCCTAGCGCGCACTCGCTCGTCCAACTCGCCATCGACTTCGGGCTGCTTTCGATCCAAGCCGTGGGCGGCGGCGCCGCGGTGATCCCCGCGATGCAGCACGTGGTCGAAGGCACGTACCACATCACCCCCGACGAGTTTTCGCAGATCTACGGTATCGGGAACCTCGCGCCGGGGCCGAACATGCTCATGGTCGTGATCCTCGGCAATCGGATCGCGGGCCTAGGCGGCGGAATCGTCGTGTTGCTCGCGTTTCTGATTCCGTCGTCGCTGATGTGCTTTGTCGCCGGCCGTCTCTGGGACAGGATCGGCGACTCGCCCTGGCGGCGCGCCGTGCAATACGGCTTCGCGCCGATCGCCATCGGCCTGATGGCCTCGGGCGTTTACGCGCTGGCCAAGTCGTCCACCACCACGCTACTGACCGGGATCATCGCGGTGGCGATGCTCGGCATGATCTTGCGCACGAAGATCAATCCGACGTTGTTGATCCTCGCGTGCGGGCTCGTGGGCGCGTTTATCTTGCCCAACGGCGTCTTATCCAAGGTGCTTGCGCCGCACTAAGGCCGCTAGCGCGCTTCGTTGCGAATCGCCGGCGTCAAGAACGCCACGATCGCGATGACCAGATAGCCGTAGGCCGCGACCGCCATTGCGGGGTGTGCCCCACGATGGTCGGCGATCCAGCCGAAGAGCAGGACGCCCGGCGCCATTCCGGCCAGGACGATGAGGCGCACGATGCCCATCACGCGGCCCACGACGTTCTCCGGCGTGACGCGCATGCGCCAGCCGATGATCTGCGTCACCTCGTAGCTTGCCGCCATGCTCGACAAGCTCCAAAACAGAGCCGCCAGCCAAATGTTGCTCACGAGCACCACCGGGATGAACACGATCGCGTCGAACAAGTACGCGGTCGTGATCGCGCGGCCGAAGGGCCAACGCTTCGCCGTGGTGCCGGCTACGTAGGCGCCGAGCATCGAGCCCACTGCTGTGATTCCCAGCACGATGCCGACCTGCTGGTCGGTCGCGGCGAAATCGCGCTTGAGGAACGGGATCAGGATCGCGTACGCGCCGAACCCGAGGAAATTCAGGAAGAACGCGGCCGTCGCTTGCGCGCGCATGCCGCGGTCTTGCAGGACGTGCCGGAAGCCTAGCGCCGCATCTTGCGCCACTTCGCGCGCGGACGGACCACCGCTGAGCTGGTCGGGCCCCAGAGACGGAATGCGCAAGAGCGAGATCTGCGAGCCGAGATACGTCAGCGCGTTGATCGCTAGAGCCGGCAGCGGGCCAAAATACGCAAACAGTGCGCCGCCGATCACCGGCGTGATCAGATTGGAGGCGTTCTCGACGCCGATGAGCGCGGCCATGGCCTCGGTGGAACGCTCGCGTCCGAGCAGATACGGAATGCTCGTGGATTGTCCGCCCAAGAACGCGGCCGCGCAGATCGAGATGACGACCAAGCCGCCGTAGATCATCGGTAGCGTCAAAAAGTGCATGCCGTACGCGACGGCAAAGAACGCCATGACCAAGAACCGCACCGCGTCGCAGCCGATCATCAACCGTCGACGGTCGATCCGGTCGGCCAGGGAACCGCCGATGACGGCGAAGAGCGAGAACGGAGCGACCTCGCAGATCAGCGCGGTTCCGGTCGCGAGCGCGGAGTGCGTGAGATGGAAGGCGAGCAGCGGAACGGCAAGCGTGCGCAGACCGTCGCCGACATAGCTGAGCGACTGTCCGATGAAGAATTGCCGGAATCCCGCCGAGGCAAAGATGGATCCGGCCGAACGATCGCCGGCCGTGGTCATCGACGGACGAGAGTACCGCATCTACGCATGCGGCGTCAAGGCTAACGAATGAGATGCTTGAGGATCAGCGATCCGGCCGCCGCGAACAGCGCAACGGCGACGAGCAACAGCAAGAGCGAGGATTTCAAGCGCAGCGAAAGACGCGCGCCGATGGGTCCGCCGAGCAATCCGCCCGCCACCAGCGGTACGACCGAGCTGAGCCTGACGTCGTGCTGCGCGATATGCGCGGCCAAGCCGACCGGAGAGGTGAGCAAGATGGCGAAGTGCGACGTCGCGCTGATGGCGTGAGCTGGAAGCTGCGAGAAATACAAGAGCGACGGTACGACGATCGCGCCGCCTCCGATGCCGAACAGACTCGAAATCAGCCCGACGATGAAGCCGAGAGCTATTGCTAGCCGGTAAGACATCCCCTTGGTGGCCGAAATCGCCGAAACGTCCGCGCGTCCGGCGATGCGGCGGTGCCGGTTCAAAATCAAGTCCGTTCCGACCGCGATCAATAACGCCGCGAGGAGCCAGTCGAACGTCTGGGCGGAGACGCGCGTGACGGCCCATGCGCCGATGAGGCTCCCCGGAAGGCCGCCTAACGCGATCAGCAGGCCGACGCGCACGTGGACGCGCCGCTGCAGCAGGTACGCGACCGATCCGCTCGCGCTGTTCGCGACGACGAGGACGAGCGACGTCCCCGCGGCTTCGGCCGGTTCGAAGCCGAAGAAGAGCCGCAGTGCGGGAACGACGATGAATCCGCCCCCCAGGCCGACCATCGAGCCGAATACGCTTGCGGCGAGGCCGGTCGCGAACAGTTCGAAGGCGAGCTGCATCGCGCGGAGCTATTTGAGCGCCGGAGCGGCCGTCTTGACGCGCGTGACGTTGTAGATGCGAATCGGTTCGATTTTGCCTTTGACGGGAACCGTCGCCCGGTCCTCGACCTCGACGAAGTCCTTGACCTCGTCGTAGGTGGACTCGCTGATGATGATCTCGCCCCCCTTGGCGACGTTGTAGAGGCGGGCGGCGACGTTCACGTTGTCGCCGATGACCGTGTAGTTCATGCGCAGTTTGGCGCCGAGGTTGCCCATGACGACGTCGCCGGTGTTGAGCCCCATGCCGACGGTGAAGACTTTCTTGCCTTGCTGCGCCCACTTCTTGCCCATCTCGGCCAGCAGTTCTTGTTGCTTTACGGCGGCGATCACGGCGCGCTGCGCGTCGTCCGGGCGCGGGTACGGCGCCGAGAACACGGCCATGATGCAGTCGCCGATGAACTTGTCCACGAATCCGCCGTATTCGAAAATGATGTCGCACATCGCGGAAAAGTACTCGTTGAGTTGGGCGTAGATCTCCTCGGGGGTCATCGTCTCGCTCATGGACGTGAAGCCGCGAATGTCGCTGTAGAAGATCGTCGCCTTTACCTTCTTTCCTTGGAGCGCCAGTTGCGCCCGCGGGTCGTCTTGCTTGAGAATGTCCCCGACCACCGCCGGACTGACGTGCATCCCGAACAGTTCCGTCACGACGCGTCGCTGCGCCCCTTCGATCAGGATGCGATACGACGCGACGAACACGGTCGCGAGGACCATCGAGATCGCGACGTGGACCAGGTCGACCCAAATCAATTTGTTGACGAAGAGCGCGAGGTTCACCCAGATGTAGATCGCGGTCGCCAGTAACGCGAGCGCGATGCCGACTCCCGGACGCAGGTACGTCAGCGCCAGGGCGATGAGGAGCGGAAAGACGATCATCAGCGCGATGTTGAGCCAGTCCGGCGCCGAGCGGATGTAGAGGCCCCTCATCAGTTGGTCCGCCAGGCGCGCGTTGGCGAAGAGTCCCGGCATCGAGCCGTAGCGAGGCGTATTGACGAAGTCTCCGAGGCCCTGCGCGGTCGCACCGATATAGATCAGGCGTCCCTTGGCAAATTCGCGCAGCTGGGGAATCGTATCGGTCAGAACGCTCGCGAACGGAATGACCGAACCGCCGGCAAAGTTCACGACGTGGTACTCAACGCCCGCGCCCTGCGAGTTCACGCCCTGTAGCGCCAGGAGCTCGGGCGTGAGAAGAATCAGCCGGCCGTCGGTCGTCGGAACGCTCGACTTGTCGAACGGTTTGCCGGTGAAGGTTTGGGTGGCGGCGGCGGCTTCCGAGAGCAGGCGCTCGTTGGCGTTCGTGCCCGTTGCGCCCGTGTCGATTTCGACCGGCTGGCCGATGAAGTAGCCTCCGGGGCGATCCGTGCTGGTAAAGCCGACTGCCGCGGCCGCGTTCTTGAGAGCCGGAACCGGCGGCTGCACGCCGATGCGTCCCGCCGTCGTCGTGTCGATCACGTCGGCGAGGACCGTCGGAACGCGATGCATCCCCCGGGCGAAGGCTTCGTTCTGCGCCGCGTCGCCCGGGTCGACGAAAATGACGTCGAACGCGACGGTTTTTGCGCCGGCGGCCGCTAGGCGCTCGAGCGCCCTTCCGTAGACGCTGCGGGGGAACGGAAACTGTCCCAGGCCCGCCTTGGCGTTGCCGACCGAAAACTCGTCGATCGTCACGATGCCGAGATTGTCGTTGGGCGTGTCGTCGTAGGGGAGGCTGGACGCTCCGAAATACTTCGGACGATCGATCGCGCCGAAATGCACCGCCAGGTCGGTGACGCGATGGAACAGCGGAACGTTGTCGGCGCGGATGAGAAAGAGCGCGATGCCGATCACGCTCGCAAGACCCGCGAGCGAAAGGGCGATCAGCAGCGTACGTAAGCGGCGGGGGCTCACGATGCAGCGGCCATCGCGGGCGCTAGCTGTTCACGCGTCCGATATAGCGGCGGTCGCGCGTGTCGATGCGAATCACTTCGTTCGGATTCACGAAGAGCGGCACTTGGACGGTCGCTCCGGACTCGAGCTTGGCGGCTTTGGTGGCGTTGGTCGCGGTGTCGCCCTTGAATCCCGGATCGGTTTCGACGATGCGCAACTCGACGTGCGGAGGCAAGTCCACGCCGATGGGCGTGTCGTCGTGGAACTGCACGTCCACGACCATGCCGTCTTTGAGAAAGTCGGCGGGGTCGCCGATTAGATCCCGCTGGATCGTAAAGTTCTCGAACGACTCCTGGTCCATAAAATGGAAGCCCTCGTCGTCGTTGTAGAGCATCTGCATTTGGCGGTTGTCGACGGTGGCGCGCTCGAGTTTCTCGCCGGCGCGAAACGTGCGCTCGACGGTTGCCCCGGTCTTGACGTTCTTGAGACGCGTCCGCACGAAGGCCGAGCCTTTCCCGGGCTTGACGTGAAGAAATTCGATCACGGTCCAGAGCTGGCCGTTATCGTTGATAGTGACGCCGTTGCGGAGATCGTTCGACGAAATCATGACCCGGGCCAATACGGGCCGGGGCACGGCTAGCCCTGGTCGGGGAGGAGTGTCCTCGGCGTCAGGGGTTCTTCTTTGCGAAGAACGTGATCGGGCTCTCGCGTCCTTCGCGCAGCCGCTGGACGTTGTCGCGGTGCGTGTAGACGATGAAGAGCCCGGCAAAGACGCCGTAGAGCGCGTCGGCGAGCGATCCGGTAAAATACCACAGCGCGATCGGCGAAACGAGGTTTCCGGCCATCGAGCCGACCGAGGAATAGCGCGTGAAGACCAGCGCGCCCAGGATCCACGCGCCGACCACGACGAGTCCGGCGAGCCACGAGAGCGCGAAGATCGCGCCGAACGACGTCGCGACGCCTTTTCCGCCCTTCCAACCCAGCCACGGCGAGAAACAATGGCCGAGCACGGCAAACGTGGCGGCGACCGCTTCGAGTCCCTCGACGCCCGAGCCCGCGAAAACGGCGCGCGCCAGGACGACCGGCAGCGCGCCTTTGATCGCGTCGAGTACCAAGACGGCGGCGGCGCCCTTCTTCCCGAAGGTTCGCAGCGCGTTCATCGCACCGATGTTGCCCGAACCGCTTTCGCGGATGTCGGCGCGGTAGAAGAAACGCCCGATCAGATAGCCGAACGGAATAGAGCCGACGAGAAAAGCGCCGGCCGCAACGAGGAGGACCGGAATCATTCAGTCCGTTCCAGTTCGCGCCTCGCCCGGAACTCAAGGGTCAGCGGCACGCCCTCGAACTCGAAGTTCTGCCGCAGAATGTTTTCCAGGAATCGTTTGTAGGACGTCTGCAGCAAATCCGGATCGTTGCAATGGAAGACGAAGATCGGCGGATGCGTGGCCGGCTGCGTGGCGTAGTAGACTTTGAAGAGCCGTCCGTGCATCGCCGGCGCCGGATGGGCCAGCACCGCGTCGCGGATGACGTTGTTGAGCTGCGGCGTGGAAATGCGCCGGTCCAAGTTATCGGCGACGCGCGCGACGATCGGCATCAGACTGCCCAGACGGCGCTGCGTCTTTGCCGAGAGGAACGTGATCGGCGCGAACGCCGCGAACGGAATCAGTTCGTGGATGACGTTGGCGAGCTCGCCCTGGCTGTACTCTCCGCTTTGCTCGCGCGCGAGGTCCCATTTGTTTCCGACGATGATGAGGCCCTTGCGCTC
>PMFP01000012.1 GCA_003155175.1 Vulcanimicrobiota bacterium | reverse complement strand
AACCAGCAGGGCGGCCCGTCGAATGCGCCGACCGGAATCACGCAGGACCTCACGCCGTTGCAACTCGAGATCGTGGCGTGCGCGAACGTTCAGCCGCTCTGGGCTCATTTTTTCCATCTGAACGCTCCCGCGTACATGGCGTTGGGCCGGGCGGCCGCGACCACGATTCAAGTCACGAACGAATGGCTCGCCCCGGGAGAACAGGTTAACCCAGCCACGACCGGCCCCAGCGCCGGGCAGCTGTTCCAGCCGCCGGAGTATCCCGATGCCGCGACCGGCTCCTCTCTTACGACTCTACCGTCCTACGTTTCCGCGGCTTGCCCGTCGGGACCGATCAATCCCAGCGATCCGGCTTTGGTAGCGGCAACGAACAATTGCTGGGATTGGTACGGCGTAGACTATGGGTCGAACGACTATTCGACCGTCTTGGGCGCAAACCCGAACTTCTTCGCGGTGGCAAATTACGACGAATACTCCCCATCCATGGGCTGGTGGGCGGCACTGCCGATGCCCCCGTTCGCCGGCAATCTCAATACGGCGAGTTTGAATTGTTCCAACAACAACAAATGACGCGCGGGTCGCGCGGCCAGGCGATCGTCGAGACCGCGATCTTCGTACCGATCGCGACGTTGTGTCTATTTGCCGTCATCTGGGCGATGCAGCTCGGAACGATCGACGAGCGAACCCAAATCGCGGTCCGTTACAGCGGCTTGATCTCGCAGGTTCAAAGCCCCTATGACGACTACAGCCTCTACGCAACCTATAATAACCTGACCGCGACGAATTACGAGAAGACGCAGCCGATCGGCTGCGTTGCACCGACGACCGACGCGCTCTCCAACAACAGCACGAACAACACGTTCCCGGGGCCAATTAGCGGGCTGTTTTGGTGGAACTCCACGGGGGATGTCGGAACGGGTTCTTGCAATTCTTCCAACGCCCGGTCGGTCATCACGGGTCCGACGCAAAAAGAGATCGTCCTCTACAGTGGTCCGCAAATGGTGGCTACGATCACGGTTCCGTCCTTCTTACAATCGGCGCTGGGAACGACTACCGGCGTATCCGCAACGACAAACTTTTATAAGGCCCCAAACGTTCAGGTCATCATGCGTTGCTACAATAGCGGGAGCCCGACGGACATTCAGGACATGGCGCAAGCATCGTTCCAACCGTGGGTTAACCAGGGCCCAAACCCGACGGCGATCCCGACGCCCTATCCGGCGGTTGGGTCTCCGGTCGCACTCCAGCCCGGCGCCGGCTGCTAGGGGCTCCCCCTATCGAACCGCGATCGTCTTAACGATCGATTCCTGACCGCTTCCGCGATCGTAGGTGGCCACGACGACCAGCGTTCCGCTCGACGTCTTGGGAACGGGAAGCTCCGCCACGCCGCTGCTCGCCACCGCCGCCGAGCTCAGGGTCCGTCCGCTCGTCGTCGTCAACGCGAGATCCACTTCGCCCAGGCCACGCCCGATATGCACGCGCACGACGCCGCCGGGCTTTACGGGAGCGGGCGAGATCGACACGGCGGCCGGATCGTCGGAAAACGCGGGGCCTTGCTGCGACGGGGGAGCCACCCCGAAATCTTGCGGCGATTGCTGCGCGGGCAGCGTTGCCGCGACGACGTTCACGCCGACCGACGACGTCGCGTGTACGCCTGCGCGCTCGGCTTCGAGCTCGACGGCGAGTTGCTCGTCGCGTCCGATGCGCGGCAGCTGGATGCGCGAGACGCCGCTTGCGTTCAGCCGGGCCCTGGCCCACACCGTCCCGAGCGCGTCGCGCACCAAAATCCGGCCCTTGGTCGACGCGGTGCGATAGCGCACGACGATCGAACTGCCGTCGGCGACGTCGGCCGAATCCACGGAGAGGCCGCCGATGGGTTCGACGGCGGCGGGCCGGAGACGCACGTCGGGCAACGCGGCCATCGTCGCCGTCNNTCGCCGCCGTGCGACGCGACCGGTCCGCTCGCGACGGTTTTTCCCCGCTCGTCGACGAGCGCGTACGAAAACGAACCGAGTCCGCTCACGTCGTAGGGAACGCGCACCGAGGCTCCGGCGACCGCAACGCCCGGCGCGGCCAGATCGTGAACCCGCGGATGCAGCGCGCCGACCACGAAAGGCAGCGAGACGCCGACGGCGAGGCCCGCCAGCGCGGCCGCATACGGTAACGCGCTGGGAAGCGGAGAGGCGAGCTCGCGTTTGAGCTGCTGATTGGCGAGCTTGGCGACGAACTCGCCGGGCCACAACGCGTCGCGCAGCGGCACTTCGACGGTCAGCTCGACGCGCGTCTGCGGATCGATCCACACTTCGAACGGAGCGACCGGCTTTTCGACCGAACCGCGACGGCGCAATGCGAACAGCGCGAGAACTTGCCGCGTGGAGTCGTTGATCACGCCGAGGGCGTAACGCACGGTCGTACCGGAGCGCCCCACGCAGCGCAGCGAACTGCGAACGCGCGAGCCGTCGAGATCGAGCGGGGCGGCGTCGCGTGCTGCAACGGCCGACGATCGAAGCGGCGCCAGCGGTCCGCCGTGCGACGGCGTTCCCGGAGGAACCGGCTCGATGTCGAATCCTTGAGCCATGCCCCTGGTGTTCGTACCAACGCCGCTCGGCAACCTGCGCGACGTGACCCTTCGCGCGTTAGAAATTCTCCGCGCCGCAGACGCCGTGGTCGCCGAGGACACGCGCGTGGCCCGCAGATTGCTTGGAGCGCTGGATATCGGCTCCAAGCCCCTGGTGAGCTACCGCGAGCAAAACGCCGCCGCCGTAACGGACCGCATCCTGCAGCAGGCCCGGGAGCAACTCGTGGCGGTCGTAACCGACGCCGGCATGCCCGGCATCTCGGACCCCGGCTCGGACCTGGTCGCCGCGGCGCGCGCCGCCGGCGTCGAGGTCGAAGTCTTGCCGGGCCCGAGCGCGGTCTTGGGCGTCGCCGTCCTCTCCGGCTTTCCGCTCCGGAGGTTCGCCTTCGAAGGCTTTCCGCCGCGCACCGCGGGCGCGCGGCGCGCCGAATTCGCGCGCGCGCTCGCAGCCGGCATCACGACCATCTGGTTCGAATCGCCCCAACGCATTGCGGCCACGCTCCGCGACCTGGGCGCCGTCGCCCCCGCCGCGCGGGTCTTTCTCGTGCGCGAGTACACCAAACTCCACGAACAGCAAGCGGCCGGCACGCCTGACGCCGTCGCCGCGCAGCTCACGACGCTGCGGGGCGAGATCGCGTTCGCGGTCGCGCCCTGCACGCTCGATCGCGCCGAAACCACGAAACCGGCGCAGGCCGAAGAGGTGGACGCCGCCATCGACGGTTTGCTGGACGACGGGCGGAGCGTTTCGGAGATCGCGAAAGCGCTGGCGGCGCGCTCGCTAGGCCGCCGAAGCGACCTCTATCGCCTCGCCGGCGACCGGAAACGCAGCCGCGCCAAGGTCGCGGCCTCCGCCGGGACCAAACACCCCGATTAGATGGAGCGCGTCTATTACGTTACAACGCCGATCTACTATATCAGCGGAAACCCCCATATCGGCCACGCCTACACGACGGTCGTAGCCGACGTTTTGGCGCGCACCGCGCGGACCTCGGGCGAATCGTACTTCCTGACCGGCGTAGACGAGCACGGGCAAAAGGTCGCGAACGCGGCCGCCGCAGCCGGAACGTCGCCGCAAGAATGGTGCGACCGGCTCGTACCGCGTTGGAAGTCGCTGTTCGAAGCCTACAACGTGCGGTACGACGACTTCATCCGCACGACCGAGCCGCGGCACGAACGCGTCGTGCAAGCCGTCTTCGAGCGGCTGCGAGCCAATGGCGACATCTATATGGGAACGTACGAAGGCTGGTACTGCGTCAACGACGAGACCTTCTGGCTGGAGTCGCGGCTGGTAGAGGGACGCTGCCCGACCTGCGGGCGAGAGGTCCAGTGGCTCTCCGAAGACGCCTGGTTCTTCCGGCTCTCCGCGTATCGCGACCGCCTGCTCGAACATTTTCGCGCGCACCCGGATTGGGTTCGTCCGCGCAGCGTCTACAACGAAATGATGGCGATCCTCGAAGGCGGGCTGGAAGATCTCTCGATCTCTCGCCAGAACTTTTCGTGGGGCATTCAAATTCCCGGCGGCGGCAGCGTCGTGTACGTGTGGTTCGACGCGCTGCTCAACTACATCTCGGCGATCGGCTGGACCGGCAACGCTGATTCCGCTGCCGACGAACGCTTTCATCGCTTTTGGCCCGCGAGGACGCAACTGGTCGGCAAAGAGATCGCCCGCTTTCACACGATCATCTGGCCGGCCGTACTCTGGGCGATCGGCGAACGCGCGCCCGAGCTGGTCTACGCGCACGGCTGGATCACGGTGGACGGTCAAAAGATCGGCAAGAGTCTAGGAAACGCCGTGGACGCGTTCGCGCTGGCGGAACGCTTCGGCGCGGACGCGGTTCGCTACTTTCTTCTGCGCGAAGCGCCGTTCGGCAGCGACTTCTCCTATTCGGAAGAGAAGATCGCCCAACGCTACAACGCCGAGCTCGGCAACGATCTCGGCAACCTCGTGCGCCGAACGCTCGCGATGCTCGCGAAATACTACGGCGGCGCCGTACCGAAGCCGCAGGATGCGCGCGTCTCCGAATTCGGGGCGCGCTTTGCCGCACTGCCCGCGCGCGTGCGCGCGCATCTGCTGCAATTGGACTTCCGGGAAGCCTTAACCGCGACGTGGGAACTCGTCACGGCGCTCAACCGCCGCATAGACGACGAGAAGCCGTGGGCCCTGGCAAAATCCGAGAACGAGCGGGATGCCGCGGCGCTGCGAGCGCTGATGTACGATCTCTGCGAAGGCCTGCGCTGGCTGGCGATGCTGCTCCACCCCATCATGCCGGAGCGGACCGCCGAAATCTGGCGCCAGCTGGGGCTCTCGACGCCGGTGGATGGCGACTGGGAGCAGGCGCTGCAGTGGGGACGGTTCGAAAGCGGCACCGTGACGAAGCCGGGCGACGCCGTCTTCCCGCGCATCGAGATCCCCGCTCCGGCGTGATCTTCGACAGCCACGCCCACGTTCACGATCGGCAGTTCGACGGCGATCGCGACGCGGTCGTCGAGCGCGCTCGCGCGGCCGGCGTCGAAACGATCCTCACCGTCGGCTGCGACCTCGACGACAGCCGGCGCGCGCTCGAAGCCGCCGGCCGTTACGCCGGCATCTACGCGTCCGTGGGGGTTCATCCGCACGAAGCAAAAGCCGCGCCGAACGATCTCGCGGCCGCGTTCGCTCCGCTCCTAGCCGGCGAACGCGCGATCGCGATCGGCGAAACGGGGCTCGACTACTATTACGATCACAGTCCGCGCGACGCGCAAGCCCACGTTCTTCGCGAACAGCTCCGCATCGCGCGCGAACGCAACCTTCCCGTCATCTTTCACCAGCGCGACGCCTACGACGACTTCATCGCGATCTTGCACGCGGAGTTCTCACCCGGGATGCGCGGCGTGATCCACTGTTTTACCGGCGACGCCGGGCAAGCGCGCACCTACGTTGACGACTTCGGACTCAAACTCGGAATCGGAGGCGTGGCGACGTTCAAGACGGCCGAAATCCTGCGCGACGCGATTCGCGCGGTCGGAATCGAGCATCTGATCCTGGAGACGGACTGTCCGTATCTCGCACCGGTGCCGATGCGAGGGCGCCGCAACGAACCGGCCTTCATCGTGCACAGCGCCGAAACCGTGGCGCACGTTCTCGGCGTCTCGCGGTCCGACGTTGACGCCGCAACGACCAAAACGGCGCGCACGCTCTTTACGCAAGGACCGTAGCGCGACTCCAGCGGCGTTCGAAGTTGTTGCGCAAGTGCGCGACGATGGCGCCGTCGGACGTGCGCGCGCCCCAGTCGAGTTGGTCGGGCCGTATCCAATCGGCGCTGGCGTTGGCCGAGCCGAGCCACGCGGCTCCGCTCCCGAGCGCGAACTTCTCGTTCGATTCGGTCGTGACGCGAACGCGCACGCCGGCGGCGGCCAGCTTCTCGAGCGCCGAGCGCTCGCGGCGATTTCCGCTCAGGTCGCGCTGCGAAACGAGCAGGCGTGGATGCACGCCGCCGGCAGCGAGGCGCTCCATCTCGCGATACACCGCGTTGTCGTAGCCGAACGACTCGCTTTCGATCGCGACCTCGTCGCCTGCGGCACCGTGGAGGAGCGCGGCCTCGGAGGCGAGCGCGTCGCGCTTTCGCGTCGCGAAATCCTCCGACGGCGCGTCGCCGGCGTCGTGTTCGAGCGCGTCGCGAACGGCGGCGAGGTCGGCCGGACGGTCGTCGCGCAGGATGGTGTCGCCGGCGCTCGCAGTCCAGTTGCAATCGTCCAGATATGCAGCGCCGTCGACGAGCGCCATCTTCGCGTGAAGCGCGGCGCAACGTCCCGGCTGCGAACCGGCGAATTCGACGGTCGCTCCGGCCGCGCGCAGGCGGTTTGCGGCGTCTTCGTTCACGCGCGCGATGTCGCCGGGCGGCACGCTATCTCCGGCAGCCAAAACCACGCGAACCCGGGCGCCGCGCGCGGCCGCCGACGCCAGCGCGTCGAGCATGCCGCCGCCGCTCAGGACGTAGGCCCCGAGCGAAATGTCGCTCGCGACGCGGATCGCGTCGAGCAACCGGGGGCGAGAGCTGAGCGTTAAGGACATGACGGGCGCGCCTTACCGACAAACGTCCGGAGCGTCCAGGGGCGCTCCAGGGCGCCCGGCGGCCCGCTCCGCACAGGAGAGCCCAAGGCCGCTTGGAAAGCAGGCACCAGCGATGACCCCCGCCCCCACGCTAGACTCCCCGGGCACCGATAAGGGAGCCTTCGTTCGCGAGATGTTCGCGAGCATCGCCCCCCGCTACGACGCTGCCAACCGCGTGATCTCCGCCGGACTCGACGAGGGATGGCGCCGTCGCGCCATCGAGCTGCTCGACGTGCCCCCCGACGGCCGCGTGATCGACTTGTGCTGCGGGACCGGAGACGTCTCGTTCCATTTACTTCGCACCCATCCCGCGCTCTCGGTGACCGGGATCGATTTCTGCGCGCCGATGCTCGATCGCGCCCGGGAGCGCGCCGAAAAGGAAGCGCGCGGCTGCGTGACCTTCCTCGAAGGGGACGTCACGTCGCTCCCGTTCGGGGACGATGCGTTCGACGGGGCGACGATGGGATTCAGCATGCGCAACGTAGACATCGGCGCGACCCTCCGTGAGGTCGGGCGCGTGCTCAAACCGGGCGCGCGCTTCGTCAACCTCGACATGAGCAAGGCGCCCAACAAGGTCTGGAAGGGCTTCTTCGATCTTTACTTTTATCGCGTCGTGCCGCTCGTCGGCGGCATGGTCGGGGGATCGCGCGCCGCATACACGTATTTGCCGAATTCGCTGACGCATCATCCGAGCGCGGTCGAGCTGCGCGACCGCTTCACCAACGCCGGCTTCAAGGATGCCGGTTTCCTGCCGCTGATGGGCGGCTCCATCGCCGTGCATTACGGGACGAAGGCGTAGCCCGGGGATGCTCGACAAAGTACGCAACGACGAACCGACGATGCACGCGCTCGTCGAGGAGTTTTTCCGGTCGTCGTTCACGACCGACAATCCGCTCATCACCGAAGCGGTCAAGCGTATGCTTTCCGCGGGCGGAAAGCGCCTCCGTCCGCGCATCACGCTGCTGGCTTCCGAGGCGTGCGGCGGAAACGCGCTCGAACACCTGCATCTCGCGGCCTACATGGAGCTCATCCACGTCGCGACGTTGATTCACGACGACGTCGTGGACAACGCGCAGACGCGGCGCGGCGTCAACGCAACGGCCGTTGATTTCGGCAACCGCGTCAGCGTGCTGGCCGGCGACTATCTCTTTGCCTGGATTTTCAAGAACGTCACCGCCAACTATCCCAGTCCCGTGCCGCACGTTCTTTCGGCGACGCTGGCCGACATCTGCGACGGCGAAGTGCTTCAACTGCGCGCGCTCGGAGATCTCGACCTCTCGCTGGGAGACTACGTCGAAGTCGCGAGCAAGAAGACGGCCTCGCTCTTCGCGGCGTCCGCACGGTGCGGTGCGATCATGGGAGGCGGAACGCACGACGAAATCGCGGCGGCGACTACCTTCGGACGAGCCTACGGCATCGCGTTCCAGATGGTGGACGACGTGCTCGACCTCACCGCAGACGAGCGCTCACTCGGAAAGCCGGTCGGGAACGATCTGGCGGAGCGAAAGATGACGGTTCCGTTAGTTCTCGCACTCCAGAGCGGAAACGGCAGCTTCCGGGCCCACGTCGAGCGTTTCTTCGACGACGGGCAAGACGCGGACATTCCCGCGATCGCGCGGGAGATCGACGCGAACGGCGGCCTGGCGGCGACGAGGGCGCAGATTCACCTGTATGCCGGGCAAGCCCGGGCGGCGTTGCAGCCGCTTCGCCCCAGCGCGGCGAAGGAACAGCTGGCAGCCCTCGCCGATGGCTTGCTCGCAGGATAGGAGATTCCCATGGTCGTTCATCCGGTACTCGCTTTCATCGACGCGCCGATCATCATCGGAATCTTGGTCGTCGGCGCCCTGTTGTTCGGAGCCGACAAGCTGCCCAAGCTCGCCCGCAGTGCCGGCGAAGCCAAGAAAGAATTCATGATGGGCCAGATCGAGGCCGACGAAGCCGCCAACAAGGCGCGCGAAGAAGCCCGAATCCGTTCCCAGCAGCAGCACGCCGACGTGATGGACAACGTCGAGGTCGGCGGCATGACCGGCGAAGCCGTCCCACCGCCGACGCCCGACAAGGGCACGCTCAGCTCGTAGCGCCCGGAAGCAAGTAATGCTCGTCGAGCGTCCCGCGCGCGCGGCGGACGAAAGCGAAGCCGCGTGGGATCAGAAAGAGATGCCGTTCACCGAGCACCTTCGGGAGCTGCGGACGCGCCTGCTCATCTCCATCGCGACCGTCGGCGCCATCGCCGTGCTGCTGTTCTGGCCGTCGCAGTTCATCATCAAATGGATGGTGGACGCATACTTCCACGGCGCCGAGCTACACGCGTTCGGTCCGGCCGACGTCATCCTCACCGAGCTCAAATTCTCCGTGATCGGCGGCATCGTGCTCGGACTGCCGGTCCTGCTCTATCAGCTTTGGATGTTCGTCGTACCCGCGATCAACCCGCGCACGCGCCGCATGGTCTACGCGTTCGTGCTCCCCTCGCTGCTTCTGGCGTTCCTGGGACTCGCGTTCGCGCACTTCATCGTCATCCCGCGCGTCGTATCGGCGCTCATCGGCATCACGAACGAGATCGCGACGCCGACTTTCGGCATCGAGCAGACCCTCACGTTCGTGATGATCTTGCTCGCGCTCTTCGCGATCATCTTTCAAACGCCGATCGTCCTGATCGGCCTGGCCCGCATCGGCCTGGTCAACGCGGCGATGCTCAAGCACTACCGCCGCCACGCCGTGTTCGCCTCGTTCGTCGCCGGCGGAATCGCGGCGCCCGACGGCAACCCGCTGACCATGGCCCTGTTGGCCCTCCCGATCTGCGTCCTCTACGAGGCCTCGATCTGGATCATCGTACCGCTCGAGAAGTCCTGGCGTCGCGGGGCAAGCGGGCCCTAAACGCGGACGTCAGACCCGCTTGCTCGCGTCGCTTGGGACGCCGGGCCGGATCCGATCGCGGGCGGGTGACACATTAGTCCGCGCCAAGGGAAAGGGGGCGCCGTTACGATCCGGGGAATGGTGGGCTCGAACCACCTTATCGGAGAGTGCAGACTTGTCGAAGCAAAGTGCGGACGCCTCAGAAGGCGCCCAGCGGAAGATTTACGGCGCCTATGACGACCCCGGAACGCCCGAGGAGATGTCGCGCCGGTCCTTTATGGCCAACGCCACGCTCGCGATCGGCGGCATCGTCGGACTCACGCTGGCCATCCCGATCGTCGGGTCCCTCTTGCCGGTTGCGAGCGATGCGACCGGAAATTGGGCTCCCCTGACCGCGGACGAGCTGGCGCAATTGCAAAAAGCGACGGAGCAGCCCGTCAAACTCACCTTCACGCTCAAGTCGCAAGACTCGTACCTTCCGATGCAAGCGTCGCCGGAGTACGTTTGGGGCATCAAAGTCGACGACGAGGCCAAGTTCAAGCAGGCGCGTCCCGACATCTACGGCCCCGGCACCAAGCCGCTGCCCTACAACGCCGTGAACATGGACTTCGTCATTTTTAGTCCGATCTGCCCGCATCTGGGCTGCCGCTTCGAGTGGCAACAGGCTGCCAGCAAGTTTCACTGTCCGTGCCACGGCTCGGTCTTCAGCTTCGACGGCGAACACTTAGCGGGTCCGGCGCCGCGCGGCCTCGACCCGTTGCCGTTTCGCGAGCAGAGCGGCGTCGCGCAGATCATGTGGATTCGTTACAAGGCCTCGGTGCCCGACCGCATCGTGATCTCGTATCAGTCCTAGTGCCCGTACTACTCATCGAGGAAGGTAAGTAATGCTCGACTGGCTCGATTCGCGCACCGGCTTCGTCACGATGACGAAGGAGTTCCTCACGGAAGACGTTCCGGGCGGCGCGAGCTATTGGTACGTCTTCGGAAGCGCGACGCTCTTTGCCATGATCGTGCAAATCGTGACGGGCATCTTCCTCACGTTCTTCTACGCGCCGTCGGCCGCGACGGCGTGGGAATCCACCCGCGCGATCTACTTAAACCCGTACACGCACCTGCTGCTCTCGATCCATTTCTGGGGATCGTCGGCGATGATCGCGCTGGTCTTCCTGCACTTGCTGCAGACGCTGGTGTGGGGCGCCTACAAATCGCCGCGCGAAGTCCAGTGGATCGTCGGCGTCTTCTTGCTCCTCATCACGCTCGTTCTCGGCTTGACCGGCTACCTGCTGCCGTGGGACATGGACGCCTACTTCGCATCGCAGGTTTCCCTCAATATCGCCGGTTCGGCTCCCATCGCCGGCCCCCTGATCCAGAGCATCGCTCAGGGCGGCGGCGTCATGGGGACGAACACGATCAACCGCTTCTTCGGGCTGCACGTTTGGCTTATGCCGGCGGTGCTGGTCGCCCTGGTCGGAACGCATCTGGCGATTTTCCGCCACAACGGAGCCGCCGGCCCCGTGACCGACGATCCGAGCAAGCTCAAAGCCGGACGGTTCTGGCCGGACCAGATGTTCATGGACGGAGCGGTCTCGTTGCTCGTCTTTTTCGTCATCATGGCGCTCGCGATTTTCGCGCCGCCGTTTCTCGACGCGAAGGCCGACCCGACGAACTCAACGTTCGTGCCGTACCCGGCGTGGTATTTTCTCTCGCTCTTCGGATTGCTCAATCTCGTTCCGCCGGAAGTCACGATATTCGGCATCACGATCTCGCTGGAGCTTGTCGCAGCGCTCGTGGTTCCCGCGGTTCTCCTGATCGCCGCCTTGGCGCTGCCGTGGCTGGATCGCAGCACGACGCGGAGCTTCAAATCCCGCGCGGGGATCCTCTGGACCACGACCATCATCATCATCGCCCTCGTCGCGCTTTCGTTTTACGCCCAGCACGGGATTCAGACCCAGGAAGCCGCCGGGCCTCCGAGCCAATCGCAGGCGGCGATTCTCGCCGCGGGCGCGCCCGCAGCCGCCGCGGCGGGCGGCGGGGCCGCTGCGCCGGCCAACGCCAACGGCGCAAAGGTCTATGCCGCAAACTGCGCGAGCTGCCACGGCGCGAGCGGAGCCGGCGTGCCGGGAGCGTTCCCGCCGCTGGCCGGCAACGCGGTCGTGACGGGCGATCCCGGCAAGGTGATCGGCATCGTCGTCCAAGGGCTCAACGCGCCGATCTCCATCAACGGCACCACGTACCACGGCCAGATGCCCGCGTGGAAAGGCAACCTTTCCAATCAAGACATCGCCGACGTCGTCACCTATATCCGCGGCGGCCTCGGCCCCAACAAAGCCTCCGCCGTAACGGAAGCGCAAGTCGCCGGCTACAAACCGTAAGCTATTTGCAGGGCGGCCCGTCGTACAAGTAGAGTGCGGCGCGGCCATCTTGGGCGACGACGGTGCGGGTGCGTTCCGGCGCGACGTCGTCGGGCGGACGGTCCTTCGGAGCGATCACCCACGCGCGCGGTGACGCACAGATGATCTCGCGTGGGGACTCGCCCTTGAGCGGCACGAGATTCTCGCTGGGCGCGAGCACGTGCACGACCGGCCTGGTGTAGAACAGCAGCGCGTTGCTTCCGGAGAAGCGTTGAATTGCGACGGCGTCGCCCGGCTCGCGCTCGCGCTCGATCACGGCGGCCAAACGCGGGACCGGCTTGTACGCTTCGGCCTGCGGTAGCGCGAAAAACGCAAGCGCTAGAAACGCGACGACCACCGAACCCCCCAGCGCGTAGGGCGCGAAGCGAGCCGCATCGCTGCGCCCGAACATCACGGCCGCCGCCAGCGAACCGGCAAACACGGCCAGCGCCATGCCGAGCAGTCCGGGCGCGACCAAATGCACGTCGATCGAGAGCCGGTTGTCGCGCGCGAACATCGAGCCCGCAATTGCCAGCAAGCCGACCGCAAACGGAACCGTCGCCGCGGAGATCGCGGCGGCGCGCGTTCCGCCCTTGCGCGCGACCGCGTCGAACCAGAGCGCGACCACGACGGCAAGCGCCGGAAACTCGAGCGCGATGTAGTTGGGAAGTTTGGTCCGGGCGAAGCTAAAGAAGACGAACGGCACGACGCTCCAGCAGAACGCCAAACGCAAAAGCCGCCCTCGCTCGGGTAGCGCCGCGGCGTCGCGTAGCTCGTCGATGCCGGCGCGCGCCGCCGCGGGCAAGAACGCGATCCACGGAAAAAACCCGAGGATTAGAACCGGAACGTAATACCAGAACGGACCGCTCTGGTCTTCGATCACGCCCGTGTAGCGCCCGATCGTGTACTTCCCGAGCAGAATCGCGAACGCGTGCGACCCGCTCTGCTGGGCCAAGCCCGCGAGCCACGGAAGGATGATGGCGCCGAACGCGAGCGCCGCCGCCCCCCATGACCACCAGGGGAGAGCCGCCATCCGCTCGTGGCGCCGGTTCCAGATCGCAAACGGGACGATCACCAGCGCGACGACGACCGGCGCGACCGGCCCCTTAGCGAGAAACCCGAGCGCCGCCGCGATCGCGGCGTAGATCGCGTAGCGCGAGCGCCCCGTCTCCAGAGCCTCGAAGCACCAGAAGATCGCCATCGTCACGGCCGCGTTGAGCAGCGCGTCCATGATGGCGAGACGGCCGACGACCGCCTGCATCAGGCTGCACGACAGGACGACCGCCGCATACGCGCCGGCCCGTTCCCCCACTTGGCGCGCGACGGCGTACCCCGTAGCCGCGCCCATGGCGATGGTCGCGAGCGCCGAGGGCAGGCGCATCGCCAGCGACGTCGGGCCCAGCAGGGCCGCGAACGCCCCGGCGAGCCAAAAGTAGAGCGGGGGCTGGATGAACCAGGGACGCCCGTCCAGATGCATGACGACCCAGTTGTGGGTCAGGAGAATCTCCCGGGCCACCTCGCCGTACGCCGTCTCGCTGTTGTCCCACAGCGTCCCCAGGCCGAGGCCTGGGAGCGTCACGAGCGCGGCGACGGCCGCTCCGACCAAAGCCGCTCGGGTGGGACTACGCATACGGCGAGCAGTTTTTGGCGGCGCGATGCGGAAGTCTTTCGCCCGCCTTATGTTGCCTCTTTTTTCACGACTCCGCGGCCGCCTCAGCGCGGCCGCTGCCTGATATGGGGACGGTCGACGATCCCCAGCGTCCCGCCGCGGCAATGGTGCGCGCCGTCTGCGTCTCGCGCGCCAGCGCGCTGGCCATGGCCCAAGCACGCACCGTCGCCGCGCAGCTCGCGACGCGCGGCATCGCCAGCACGATCCTCAACGTAACCACGGCGGGAGACCGGATCCAGGACCGGCCGCTCTCGGAGGTCGGCGGCACCGCGGTATTCGTCCAAGAAGTCGAACAAGCGCTGCGCGACGGCAGGGGCGATTACGCGGTCCATTCGTGTAAGGATCTCGCGACGCAAGTTCCGGACGACATGCAGATCGTAGCCATCTCGATCCGCGAGGATCCGCGCGACGCGTTTTGCAGCGAGCGCCACGCGACGTTTACCTCGCTGCCGGCCGGCGCCATCGTCGGCACGTCGTCGCTGCGGCGCCGAGCGTTCCTGTCCGCGCTCCGGCCCGATTTGCGCTACGAAGACATCCGCGGCAACGTGGACACGCGGCTGCGCAAGTTGCGCGACGGAGATTACGACGCGATCGTGCTGGCCATGGCCGGTCTTTCGCGATTGAATCTGCGCGCGACGCACACCGAAGCGTTCCCCGTGGACGAACTGGTCCCGGCCGCCGCGCAGGGCGCGCTCGCGGTCGAAACGCGCGTGGACGAACCGCTGCTGGCCACCGAGCTTCGCGCCGCGGTCAACGACGCGCCGTCGGAGCTCTGCATCGTCTGCGAACGCTCCGCACTGGGCCAACTCGAGGGCGGCTGCCGCGCGCCGATCGGCATTCACGCAACGCATGCGGACGGGACGATTCGCGCTCACGGCGCGGTCGCAACGCTGGACGGCGCCCGTATCGTCCGCGCGCGCGTCGAGGGTGCGGTCGCGACCCGCGAAGAGGCCGAGCGCCTGGGGCTAGCGCTGGCTCACGCGCTGCGCGCCGGCGGTGCGACCGAGATCTTGGACGCACTCGCGAAGACGGAGGCGCGATGATCAGGCCGAGGCGTCTTCGCCGCACCGAAACGATTCGCGCGCTCGCGCGCGAGCACCACGTTCGCGCCGACCGGCTCGTGCAGCCGCTCTTCGTCGCCGAACGGGAGAGCGACGCCGGCCCGATCTCGTCCATGCCCGGAATCGAACGCTTCACGATCGACGGAGCGGCCGCCGAAGCGAAAACCCTTGCCTCGCTGGGCATCGGCAGCGTCCTGTTGTTCGGAATTCCGGCGCACAAGGACGCGCAGGCGAGCAGCAACTACGACGAGCACGGCGTCGTGCAGCGGTGTACCGCCGCAATTAAGGCCGCATCTCCCACGACGCTCGTGATCGCGGACTTGTGCAATTGCGAATACACCGATCACGGGCAGTGCGGCATCGTCAACGATCGCGGCGAGGTGGACAACGACGCGACCGTCGCGCTGCTGGTGCGCACGGCGCTCACGTACGCCCGCGCCGGCGTGGACGTGATCGCTCCGAGCGACATGATGGACGGACGCGTCGAAGCGATCCGCAGCGCGCTCGAAGCGCACGGCTACGTCGACGTGGCGATCATGGCGTACAGCGCAAAGTACGCCTCGGCGTATTACGGCCCGTTTCGCGAAGCGGCGGGATCCACGCCGCAATTCGGCGACCGGCGCGGCTATCAGATGGATCCCCCGAACGCGCGCGAGGCGCTGCGCGAAATCGCCCTCGACATCGAAGAAGGCGCCGACGTCGTGATGGTCAAGCCGGGGCTTCCCTACTTGGATATCGTGCGCGCCGCGCGCGACACTTTCGACGTCCCCATCGCCGTGTACAACGTGAGCGGCGAATACGCGATGCTCAAAGCGGCGATCGCGAACGGATGGATGGACGGCGATCGCGCCGTGGACGAAACGCTGGCGTGCTTCGTACGCGCGGGGGCCGACATCGTCATCACGTATTTCGCCAAAGAGTGGGCGCAGCGTCATGCCTGAACGTGAGGGCAGCACGATCGCGGTCGTCGTCCTCGGCGGCGGCGCGGCGACGCGGCTCCCGAACAAGCTCGAGCGCGAACTCGAGCCGGGCGAGACGCTGCTGCGGCGCGTGCTCCGAAACTTCGGGCGCGCCCCGCACGCCCGCTACCTCTGCGTGACGCCCGGCGGATCGCCGCTCGACGAAGAAGCCTCGGCGCACGGCGTCTGCGTGCTGCGCGATCCCGCGCCGCACGCCGGCCCGCTCGCGGCGCTGGTCGCCGCGTGCGGGCGCGTGCGAGAGACGCGCATCTTCGCGCTCGCGGGAGACGCGCCGAACGTGACGCCGAACGTCCTCGACGAACTCGCCCGCGCCTACGAACGCGGTGACGAGGCGGTCGTGCCGCTCCACGACGGATCGCTGGAACCGCTCGCCGCACTCTACGATCGCGCCGCGCTCGCCCGCGCCGGAACGTCCGCGCTGGACGGCGGCGAACGCTCCATGCACGCCGCCATCGGGCGGATGACCGTTCGCGCGATCCCGATGCGCGCCGAATTCTTCCTCAACGTGAACACCCTGGACGATTTGCACGAAGCCCGGGCCGGCGCCCTGATGGAGACGTTGTGAAATTCGAACGATCGATCACCGCATTCGCCCGAGCGCGAGAAGTCATTCCCGGCGGCGTGAATTCCTCGGTGCGGGCCTTCAAAGCGGTCGGCGGAACGCCGGTGTTCATGCAGCGAGGCTCGGGAGCGACGATCGTGGACGTGGACGGCCACGAATTCGTAGACTACGTGCTTTCGTGGGGACCGCTGGTTCTGGGACACGCGCATCCCGCCGTGGTCCGGGCGATCTCGAACGCGGCGGCGCGCGGCAGTTCGTTCGGCGCGCCGACCGAAGCCGAGACCGAGCTCGCCGAACTGATTTGCGCGATGGTGCCGAGCATCGAGCGCGTCCGCTTTACCTCCAGCGGCACCGAGGCCACGATGAACGCGGTGCGCTTGGCCCGCGGATACACCCGCCGCGACAAGATCGTGAAGTTCGCCGGATGCTATCACGGCGCGGCCGACGCGTTTCTCATTGCCGCCGGATCCAGCGCGCTCTCCCTCGGCGTGCCGAACTCGCCGGGCGTGACGCAAAGCGCGGCGCGCGACACGATCGCGCTGCCGTACAACGACGCCGCCGCGGTGCGCGCGGCATTCGAGTCGCATCCGGACGAAATTGCCGCCGTGATCGTCGAACCGTACGTCGGCAACATGGGTCTCGTGATGCCGCAGCCCGGCTACCTTCAGGCGCTGCGCGAGATCTGCACGCAGTACAAAGCGGTGCTGATCTTCGACGAAGTGATGACGGGGTTTCGCGTCGCGCGCGGCGGCGTGCAAGAACGCGAAGGCGTCCTGCCCGATCTCACGACCTTGGGCAAAGTCATCGGCGGCGGCCTGCCGGTCGGCGCGTTCGGCGGCCGCGCCGAGATCATGGACTACCTTACGCCCGACGGGCCGGTGTTCCACGCGGGGACGCTCTCCGGAAATCCGCTGGCGATGGCTGCGGGAATCGCCACGCTGCGCACCATCCACGGCGACGCAACCATGTACGACCGGCTGGAAGTGCTCGCGAAGCTCTTGACGAACGGCCTGCACGAGATCATGCAAAAGCACGGCGTTTCCCACTACTCGTCGTACGCGGGATCGATGTTCGGGACGTTCTTCTGCGAAGGACCGGTCGTCGATCTCGAGTCTGCGATGAAATCGGACACGGGTCTGTACGCCAAGTACTTTCACGCCATGCTCGAGCGAGGCGTGTACTTCGCCCCGTCGCAATTCGAAGCGGGCTTCGTCTCGACGGCCCACTCGACGCGCGACGTGGAGCGGACCATCGAAGCAGCCGACGCGTCCTTCTCGGACATCATGGCCCGGAGCGGCGCGTAGGTGGCCGCTCGCCTTGCCTGCCGCGGCTGCGATGAATCCGCTTGTGGGAAGCCGCGCCGGAGTTCTACGATGGGAAGCATGACCGAAGTCGCAATCTCGCGCCCGGCCTCGGGTAGGGCATCCTAGCGTGCCGATCGTCTGTCTGGGCCTCTCGCATCGCACCGCGCCGGTCGAAGTCCGCGAAAGCCACGCCTTCCCGCCGGCGCGCATGGCCGAGGCGCTCGTCGCGTTGCGCGACTACGCCGCGGTTCGCGAAGCCGCGATGCTGCAAACCTGCGGCCGGCTCGAGATCTACGCCGACCTGGACGACTTCGAAGCGGGCGTCGCGCAGCTCAAGGAGTTCCTCGCAAACTTCCGCCACGCCGCCGTCATGTACGATCTCGAATCGTATCTTTACACGCATCTGGGCGCGCAGGCGATCGAACATCTCTTCCGCGTCTCGACCGGCTTGGATTCGATGCTGATCGGCGAAGCCGAAGTACTCGGCCAAATCAAGGACGCGTACGCCGCCGCGCAGCGCGCCGGATCGCTCGGCAAGACGCTGCACCGCCTGTTCCGCGAAGCGCTCAACGCGGGAAAGACCGCGCGGGCGCGCACGGCGATCGGCGACGAATCCGCTAGCATCGCAACCGCCGCCATCGACCTCGCGCGCGAGCGCCTCGGCGGGCTCGAGGGCGTAACCGTGCTCGTCGTCGGAGCGGGCAAAATGGGACGCATAGCCGCCAAGCGTCTGCGCGCCGAGGGCGCTTCGCGCGTGATCGTCGCCAATCGCACGATCTCGCGCGCGTACGAACTCGTCGCCGAGATCGGCTTTGGGGACGCCGTCGAGATGCCGGAGATCACGGCGTCGCTGTGCGCCGCCGACATCGTGATTTCGTCGACCGGCGCGTCGCACTTCGTGCTGACCGCCGAAAACGTCGGTTCGGCAATGTCCGCGCGTCCGCAGCGCCCGCTGTTCATCGTGGACATCGCGGTGCCGCGCGACGCCGAGCCGGAGATCGCGGAGATCCCGAACGTGACGCTCGCCGACGTCGACGACCTCGCCGTCGTCGTGGACGGCAAGCTGGAAATTCGGCGCGAAGCGATTCCCGACGTGGAGGAGATCGTCGAAGAATTCGCATCGCGATTCGGCCGCTGGTATCGAGCGCGCCTAACCGATCCGATCGTCAGCTCGCTTACGGAAAAGGCCGAGACGATCCGTACGGCCGAACTCGAGCGCGTCTTCGCACGTTGCCCGGACTTGTCCGAGCGCGAGCGCATGCTCGTGACCGGCATGTCCATGACGATCGTCTCGAAGCTGCTGCATTCGGCCGTCACGCGCATCCGCGAAAAGGCCTATCTCGATCAAACCGAAGCGCTGGCCCACGCCCGCGTTCTCGACGAGCTGTTCGAATTGAACCTCGCGGACCATATCGTCGCGCTCATCGCGCACCCGGCCCCCATCGACCTTGGGCCCTGAGCGACCGGAACGCATCACGCTCGTGGGCGGCGGCCCGCTGTTCGAAAAGCGCGTTCTCGTCACGCGCGCGGCGCATCAGGCCGAAGACTTTGCCGCGCAGCTCGCGGCGCGCGGCGCGCTTCCCGTCATCGCTCCGGCGATCGAGATCGGTCCGCCCGACGACGCTCGCGACGCGCTCGGCGCGATCCGCGAGCTGCACGTCTACGCGTGGGTCGCGTTCACGTCGCGCAACGGCGTCGACGCGTTCTTCGAAGGCTTCGCTTCTCCGGCCGCCGGCGCGGCCGCACTCGCCTGCGTCAAAGTTGCCGCCATCGGCAGCAAGACGGCGCAACGGCTGTCGCATTTCGGCATCCGCGCGGATCTCGTTCCCGAGATCTTCGTCGGCGAAGAGATCGCACGCGCGCTCGTCGAGCGCACGGCGCCCGGCGATCGCGTGTTGATCTTTCGCGCGCAGGAAGCGCGGGACGTTCTCCCTCGGATGCTCCAGGACGCCGGGCGAAGCGCCCGCGCCGTCGCTGCGTACAAGACGGCGTTCGCCCACGACGACGGCTTTGCCGAGAAGGTCGCCTCGACGGACGTGCTCACGTTCGCGAGCGCGAGCAGCGTGAACGGCTTCGTCGCATTACTCGGCGGGAAAGACGCGGCGCGCGATGCGGCCCGTGGCAGGACCGTCGCGTGCGTCGGTCCCATCGTCGCGCGCGCCGCCGAAGAAGCGGGGTTGCCGGTGGACGTGATCGGCCGTCCGCATACCACCGCCGGATTGATCGAAGCGCTCTGCGCGCACTTCGCTCCTAGTTCGTGATCGAACGGCTCGCCGCAGGCGCGGGGCTCGCCGCGGTGGCGGCCGCGGTCGCGGTTCGCGCGCGGGCGCTCGACCGGAGCGGCGGAGTCGCCGCGTTCGCGGTAGGCACGGCGATTTGGACTGCCGGCGACTGGCCGGCCGCGCTCGTGCTCTTCGCATTCTTCGTTCCGTCGGTCGCGCTCTCGCGCGTCGGGCGCGCACGCAAACGCGCGCTGGTGGACGTCGGAAAACACGGCGCGCGCGACGCGCGGCAAGTGCTCGCGAACGGCGGCATCGCCGCCGCTTGCGCGCTCGCCGGCGCGTTCGCGAGCTCGCCGCCGCCGGCGGCCGCGTTCGCCGCCGCATTCGCCGGGGCGCTCGCCGCCGCTTCGGCCGACACGTGGGGCACGGAAATCGGCACGCTGGCCGCTAAGGCACCGCGTTCGATCTTGAGCGGCGCGGAAATCCCGGCCGGACTCTCAGGCGGCGTGACGTTGACCGGAACGCTCGCGGAATGCGCCGGCGCCGCGCTGGTCGCGTTGGCCGCATGGCTGCTGCACGTCGCGCCGTTCGGCGCCGTCCTGGCCGGCGGAATCGCCGGCGCGCTGCTCGACTCGATCCTCGGCGCGAGCCTGCAAGAACTTCGCTGGTGTCCGGTTTGCGCGCGGACGTGCGAAACCGATCCGCACGTCTGCGGAACGGCGACGACGTTACGGCGCGGCTTGGGATGGTTCGGAAACGACGCGGTGAATTTCGCAGCGACCTTCGGCGGCGCCCTCGCCGCCTGCGCGATCGCGCTCGTTACGTCCCGCTAGCTTGCGTATTTCTTTTCGAGATATTTGATGATCGCTTCGTCGTCGTCGGCGATCGTGACGTCGCCGTCGACCATTGTCGGAATTCCGGTCTGGCCGGAGACTTCTTGGACGACGGTGCGCTTGCCGTGGTCGTGCGGGACGTTGACGACTTTGTACGAGAGCAGCATGTCGGTCATCTTCGCGCGGACGCGCGCGCAGTAGGGGCACCACTCGGCTTGGTAGAGGACGACGTTCGTATCGGTCATCCCGCGCATGTGCGCTAGGGCCGCCGCAGCGCCCTGCCGGGGCAAGGGCGCGCCCGCCAGGAACGTCACGGCCGTTGCCGTACCCGCGTTGGCAAGAGTGCGGAGGAAGATCGAATGCTCAGCGATACCGGCTCGTCGAGCCGACGTTTCCTGGGCCGGGCGCTCGCGGCATCGCTAGCGCTCCACCTCCTGCTGGCTCTGGCGCTCCCGGCGCTCTCGCAACGAACCGGCGCCCAGCCGCAAATCGACACCATTTCGTTCCAACGCGTGACCCGTATCGCGATCGAGCAGCCGCCTCGCGAGGTTCCGGCCGTTCGCCGCGTCGCGGCCGTCCGGCCCCCGCAGGCCGCCAGAGCCGTCCGCCATGCCGAGCCCGCCCCCAAACCCACGGCCGTCGCCGCGCTCGCGCCGCCGGCCCCCAAGGCCGTAAACGAGCCGCGAACGGGCCGCCCCCTCCCCAAGGAGCCCGCCGTGGCCGCCAGCATCGCGCCGACGACGGCGCCGCTCTCCCCGGCAACGCCGGCGGCTCGCGAAGTTGCGAACGTCGAACACCCGCCGGCCGGGTACATGCCGTTCGGCGCGGAGGAACGCGACCCGGTTCTCGATCCGAACGTCCGGCGGCAAATCGAGGCCTTGGGCGTGCGCGCCACGATTCAAATTCGCGTGACCGACGACGGACGCACGAAGGACGTCGTCTTTCAAACGCCGGTCTCTCGCGACGTGGAGTCGCAGATCGAGACGCTCTTAGCCGACGCGACGTGGGATCCGGCGTATTGCGGCGGCGGCATCCCCTGTGCGGGAGCGGTGACGCTTAAACTCTAGCGGGCGCTAGATGTTACGGCACGTCGCTTCGGCGCGGATGCCGCGAGCGACGACGAGCAAGTCCTCCGAGCTGCCTTCGGCGCGGGCGAAGCCCAAGTCGGCGAAGGCGTCGTCTTTGGGTGCGTTCCCGGCGAAGATCAGTACGGCGCCGCTCGTCGCACGGATCGCGTTTCGCACGGAGCGCAGCTCCGGAACGCGAGCGTTGCGTTGGCCCGAGAAGCGCGTCGCGAACAACGTGAGCGCCGCGCCGTCGCACGCGCCTTCGATTTGAATCGAGGCCCGCCGTTCGAACGGCCGCGCGGGATTGAACGGCAGGTATTCGTCCCGGCACGTCTTGGCCTCGTATCTCGGCGTCCAGAAGAGCGCCTGCCGCCCGCGATATGCCCACTGCAGCGCGAACCGCGTCGCGAGGGCCAGCGCGTCGCCCGATTCGATCTCGCAAACGGCGAACGCGTCGAAACCCGCGTCGGCGACGAACGACGCGAGCGAGCGCGTCGCGCCCGCGCGTGCGAACAGCCTGACGAATCCGGCGTTGAGGATCGCGCCGGCTCCTAGAGAATCGATTTACCCAGCCCCGAGCAGACGAGTCCGACGGCGAGCGCCGCCGTCTGATTCCGATGGTCGAGGATGGGGTTGATCTCGACCATTTCGATGGATCCGAGTTGTCCCGATTCCGCCAGCATCTCCATCGCGAGATGCGCCTCGCGGTAGCTCAGTCCGCCCTTCACCGGCGTTCCCGTACCGGGCGCTTCGCTCGGATCGATGCCGTCCATGTCGAACGAGACGTGAATCGCCTCGCCGCCCGCGCCCGCGATCCGCAGCGCTTCTTCCATGACGAGCGGCATGCCGAGCTTGTCGACGTCGGTCATCGAAAACGCTTTGACGCCGGAATCCCGCAAGTTCTTCTTCTCGATTTCGTCCACGTCGCGCAAGCCGATCTGCACCGTGCGTGCGACGTCGGCAAAGCCGTTCTCCAGCGCGAACCAGAGCGGCATGCCGTGGACGTTCCCCGACGGCGAAGTCGCAGGACTGTTGATGTCGGAATGCGCGTCGATCCAGACGACCCCGGGCGCTACTCCGCGCGCGCGCGTGAGTCCGGCCAGCGTCCCCATCGCGATCGAGTGATCGCCGCCCAGGACGACGGGAAATCCGCCGTCGCGAACGCTCTTCTCGACGATCGACGCCAGGCGATCGCACACTTCTTGGATCGTCGAGAGATATTTCGCGCCGTCGTCCGGCGTCTCGACCGACTCGCGGATCGGAACCGAAAGGTTTCCATGGTCGATCACCTGAGCGATGCCCAGCGAGCGCAGCCGCTCCTGCAAACGCGCGTAACGAACGGCAAATGGCCCCATATCCACGCCGCGCCGGCTGGCGCCAAGATCCATGGGTACGCCGACGATGTCCACCCGGTCGGTTCGTTCGATTGATGCCGCGATCTTCACGGTGGCTCACCGTTCGCGCCCGCTTCGACGCCCGCCTTGGCGACCGGCGTCCTACCCCTGAGGCGGCTTCAAGCCTTCGGCGGGGCGCCGAGGCATCAGCGTCTTGAGGCCGTTCGCGACCACCCAGGCCAGCGCGTTCGTGGGCAGTTTGAGGAGGCCCCAAACCCCACCGGTATAGCCGTCGTCGAGATCGAGAACGGGGAGCAACAGGCGCTGCGTCTGAGGCAGCGAGTCGCTCCAGGCGCGCGCCGCGGCCAGATCGTCCGTCGAGCGCGCTTTGAGCGCCGCGAGCACCGCGGCATCGTCGGGCGACGCGACGACGATCTCGGCGAACGCTCGGTGGCTTAAATCCAGCGCGGCGAGCAGACCGCGGTCGATCGGGCTCTGGCCGAAGAGATAGTCGCCGAGCGTTCCGGCGGACGCCGCGCGCGCCTTGTCGATCAAGCGAGGAAGCCAGCGAACGCCGTCGAGCGTTTCGCTCCATCGCCGCGGCGGCTGGCGGTGCAGGTTCTTTACGTCCATCCTCTTCGATTCGCGCCGAACCTCCGAGCACCCGGCACGGCTAGGATTGCTTGCCGCTCTGTGGTACAATCCCCGCAACGTGAAGCGCAGCCGCATCGTCGCGCGCATATGCGCGCTCCTAACGGTCTCCGCATCAATCGCTCTCGCATCCGCGGGCATGGCGCGTGCGCAAGAAGCGCCCCCCGCAGTTGCCGATTTGCGATCGACCGTTCGTGAGCTCGCCGGCGAGCTCTCCGGACGCGGAGCGCTCGAAGTGCTCGACCTCTCTACCGGATATCGCGCGTCCTACGACGCCGGCCGGAGCATGCCCGCGGCGTCCACGATCAAGATCCCCGTCATGGTCGAAGTTTTTCGCGAGCTCGAGGCCGGCCGCTTCGACCTTCAGACGCACGTCACGCTGCGCGCCCACGACAAGGACTGGGGATCGGGCGATCTCTGCGACGCGCCGGTGGGTAGCAGCTACACCGTCGGCACGCTGCTCGGCAAGATGATCGACGTCAGCGACAACACGGCCACGAACATGCTGATCCGCCTCGTCGGCCTGCGCCAGATCGACGCCACGATGTCCTCGCTGGGACTCGATCGCACGCGCCTAACGGGAGACATCCGCACCGACGGCTGGGCGATCCGCACGACGCTACGAACCTCGCCCGACGACCTCGCCCGCTTGCTCACGCTGATGGCGCAGCGGCGCTTAGTCGACGAATGGTCGTCGTCTCAGATGGTCTCGATCCTCGAAGGCTCGGAAATCAACACGCTGCTGCCTCAGGGGCTCCCGGACGACATCGAAATCGCGCATAAGACGGGCTCGCTGAACGACACGCTTAACGACGCGGGCATCGTCTACGCTTCTCAGGCTCCCTACGTCATCGTCGTGATGACTACCGGCCTCTCGTCGCTCGACGAAGGGCGCAGCTTCATCCGTTCGATCTCGCGAACCGCCTACTCCAGCGAGATGGCCCTCGCGCAGTGGCGCCAAGACACCGGCGCTCAGAACAGTGACTGGTCGCAATTCATGCCCGCTTCCGGAGCGCCGGACGTCAAGTACTGGGCCGCTCCAGCCACACCCGATGAAGGAAGCGGGGGCTAAGGATCGATTCCGGCTGGGTCGCCGCGCTGGCGACGCTCTTTACCGCCGTCGTCGTAGCTCTCACCGCACTGGCGGCGTTCCGTCAATTGCGCCACTATCGCAACGCGAACGACATCGTCGTCTACTTGCGGTTGATCGAACAGATGGACTCGCCCGAAATGCAGGCCGGACGCAACGCGCTTAGCGTCGTGTCCGGCATGGCGGCCGCGGATCCGGAATACCTCAAGCGGCTAAGCGACCCGGCGTACGTGCCCGAGGAGTTCAAGAGCGCCGGTCCGCTCCTGCGATTCCTGGAGCATATCTCGGTCTTGGTCACCAAAGGCGGTGTGGCCGAGCAACTCGTGCTGGCGGAATACGCCGACAACTTCGTCTCGATGTGGGATCTGGCGCGGCCGGCAATTCTGCAACGGCGCATCGCCTTCGGGCCGCACACCGGACGGGCGTTCGAACACCTGGCCATGCGCGCGAGGCGCTACATCGACGGCGGAGCGATGGCCCGCGAATACGACGCGCTCGAACGCGACCCGCGCGACCTCGCGTCGTAACGAAGGTCCGCCCGGAGATTACAGCGGTGGGGTTGCGGCTGGGGCGTAGGTTCGCGTGAGCCAGTCTTGGTAGCGCGGCTCGCGGCCGGTGACGACGCGGTGGTAGATTTCGGAGAGACGGCGCGTGACCGGGCCGATCTTGCCGTTGCCGACCGGGCGGCGGTCCACCGATGCGACCCGGTGAACGCCGGCCGCCGTGCCGGTGAAGAAAATTTCGTCGGCGCAGTAGAGCTCCCCACGATCGATGGACCGTTCGACGATTTCCATTCCGAGCTCGGAGCGAGCGATGTCCATGATCGCACGGCGCGTGCAGCCTTCCAACACGTTTTGAGACGGGTCGGGCGTATACAGAACGCCTCGTCGTACGAGAAACACGTTTTCCGCCGTGCCTTCGGAAACGTGGCCGTCGTGAGAGAGCAAGATCGCTTCGTCGTATCCGTTGACGACGGCCTCACTCTTTGCCAGCGCGGAGTTCACGTAAAGCCCGGTAATCTTGGCGCGGGGGGGCGCCATGGTGTCGTCGGCGCGGCGCCACGAGCTCACGCAGACGTCCAAACCTTTTCGGGGATCCAAATACGGCTTGAACGGAACGGGAATGATCGCGAGTTCGTCCGGTACGTTGTGCAGGCGAACGCCGATGTCTTCGGCGGATTTGAAAATGCACGGCCGGATGTAGACGTCGGTTTCGAAGCCGTTGCGTTTGCACAGATCGATCGTGATGTCGATCAGCTCGTCCACGGTGTACGGGAGCTGCATCAGGAGAATCTTTGCCGACGTGCGCAAGCGCTCGTAGTGGTCGCGTAGCAGCACGAGAAACAGCTCGCGGTCGGCGGGGACCCAGTACCCGCGCAGGCCTTCGAAGCAGCCGGTTCCGTACTGAAGTCCGTGTGTGAGAAGACCGACCTTGGCCTCGTCGTAACGGCGAAACGCGCCCCGCGCAAAGACGATAGTCGAATCCAGATCCACGGCGTTCTCCTCATGGGACGCGCCCTTCGACGGCGTCCGTCGCCGCCGGGGTAAGCAAACGTGCGGCCCGCGCCTCCCATGCTCCTGCGGGCCCGTGGTCGACAATTTAACCGAACCAGCACCCGTGCGGGGAACCGGGTTTTAACGCGTCCGCGGCCGTCACGCAGGCCGGGCGAATCCGGCACGAAAATGAAGGCGCCTTGAGCCTGGCACTCCTCGCGCTGACCACCTTTCTTGCTTCTGCCGTGGAGATGGTCGAGGCGGCAACGATCGTGCTCGCGGTCGGGCACACGCAAGGCTGGCGAGCCGCGCTCGGCGGCACGCTCGCGGCCTCGCTGGCGCTCGTCGCCCTGATCGTTCTGTTCGGCGGCTGGCTCGCGAACGCGGCGGCATTGCGCGGCGTCGAGCTCGTCGCCGGGCCGTTTCTCGTGCTCTTCGGCATGGCGTGGCTGCGCAAGGCGATTTGGCGCTATGCGGGGCTTAAAGCCATGCACGACGAGGCGGCCATTTACGAACGTGAAGTCGCGATGCTCGAAAGCGAGAGCGAGCGCCGCGCCGGATTCGCCGTCGCCTTCCAGGGCGTGTTCGTTGAAGGGCTCGAAGTCGCGGTGATCGTCGTGACGTTTGCCGCATCGCGCGCGGAAGGGTTGCTTTGGGCGGCGGCGGGAGCGGCGGCGGCGTTCGTCGTGGTTGCCGCTCTTGCCGTCGTGCTGCGCAAGCCGTTCGCCCGCGTGCCTGAGAACGCCATGAAGGGGATGGTCGGCGTGATGCTGCTTTCGCTGGGGACGTTCTGGATCGGCGAGGGGCTCGGCCTTACCTGGTGGGCCGGCGACGTTACGCTGTTCCTGATTGCGGGCATCTATCTGGCATTGTCGGCCGGGATCGTCGCCGTCCGGCGCGTGAAGGCGGCGGCGTGAACGCGCTGCGCGCCGTCTACGATTTCGTCACGGGCGGATCCATCGTCGCGCCGGCCGGACTGGCGCTCGCCCTGTTGTGCGCTCGCTTCGGCGCGATTTGGCTGGTCGCGATACTCTCGCTAACCCTCATCGCCAGTACCTTCGAACGCCCGTAGCGAAAGGGAGGCACGAGATGAGCGCCATTCAGAATCGCTGGGTCATTGCATTCGCGGGGATCGTCGTCATGCTGTGCGTCGGAACGGTTTATTCGTGGAGCATCTTCACGAACGTTTTCGTCGCCGGGTTCAAGTGGTCGACGCAGGAAACGACGCTCGCGTTCGAGCTCGCGATCTTCTTCCTCGGATTGGGGGCGTTCTTCGGCGGACGCTGGCAGGACCGCGTCGGCCCGCGTACCGTCACGATCGTCGGCGTGATCTTGTGGGGCGCCGGCGTGATGTTCGCCGGGCTCGGAACGTTCGGCCTGGGAAAGATCTGGCTCTACGCGACCTATGGCGTCCTCGGCGCCTTCGGCGGAGGCATGGCGTACGTCACGCCCGTCACCATGGTGACGAAATGGTTCCCGGATCGCCGCGGTCTAGGCAGCGGGATGGTCGTCATGGGCTTCGGTCTGGGCGCGTTCGTGTACAACCAGATCGTATCGCGGCTGGGCATCTATAAGGCGGCCGCCAAGCCCGCGGGCGCCTACGTCAAAGCAAAAGCCGAGGCCCTAAAGGCAGGCACCCTCTTCGACCCATCGCAGTACGCCCTGACCGCGGATCAGGTTCACGGCGTCTTGACGATCTTCACGATCTCGGGCCTCGTCTTCATCATCGTCGGGGGACTGGCCGCGCTCGTTCTGCGCAATCCCGACACGGCCGCCGCACCGGCGAGCGCATCGGGTGCGACGATCGCGAACGCCAGCTTCACGCTCGGCGAGGCGCTTCGCATGCCGCAACTCTACGGCCTGTGGCTCTTGCTCTTCCTCAACGTCACGGCCGGAATTCTCATTATCTCCAACGCCGCGCCCATCTACAGCGAGCTCACGGGCGCGGCGCCGGCGGTCGCGGCGCAGATCTACGGCGGGCTCGCGATATTCAACGCGCTGGGGCGCTTCTTCTGGGGCACCGTCTCGGATCGCATCGGCCGCAACCTCACCTACACGATCATGTATCTCATCCAGGCTCTAGCGTTCTTCTTCATGGCCAAAGTAGGCGGCGGTCTGGTCGGCGTAGGCATTCTGATCGCGATCGTGCTGCTCTGTTACGGAGGCGGCTTCGGCGTGATGCCTTCGTTCAACGCCGACTACTTCGGCACCAAGTACATGGGCGAGATCTACGGCTTCATCCTGACCGCGTGGGGCGTGGCCGGTTTGGTCGGTCCCTTCATCGCGGCTCGCGTTAAAGACGCGACCGGATCCTACGCGGGTGCGCTGATACCCGTAGCCGTCATGCTCCTGATCGCATCCGTCATTCCGTTCTTCGTCAAGAAGCCGCCGGCGCGGCCTGCAGAAAGCGTGTGACTGTGGCTAAGACGACCGTAGACCTCAACCGCATCCTTGGGCAAGCCGCCCCGGCCGGAGCGCGCGAGCGCATTGGGATGATGCCAGACGTGAAGTCCACGCGAACCAAGAAGCTGCGCGGC
>PMFP01000047.1:30528-32423 GCA_003155175.1 Vulcanimicrobiota bacterium | reverse complement strand
CGATCCCGCGCGACACCTGGGTCGACGTTCCGGGGCAGGGTTCGATGAAAATCAATGCGGCGTACTCCGTCGGCGGCGCGAAGGCGACCCAGAAGGTCGTCGGCGCATTGCTGGGCGGGGTGCCGATCGACGCAACCATCGCACTGCAGCCCGAGGGGGCGGCGCAGATCGTGGACGCGATGGGCGGCCTCAACGTGAACGTGGACGAGAACATGGACTACGACGACAACTANNGCGGCATCGGACTTCGGGCGCGTGCGCCGCCAGCAGCAAGTGCTCAAGCTCATCATGGATCAGCTGAGCGAACCGCAGAATTGGGCAAAACTGCAGCACATCATGAAGTTCGCGCGCAAGGATTCGACGACGACGCTCAGCGACCAGCAGCTGTTGGCGTTACTCTCGATCTACCGCAACGTGCCCGACGACAACGTGCGCGGCTTCACGCTGCCCAGTAAGATCGGCTGGGTAGGTGACGCATCGGTGGTTTTCGCCGACCCTCGCTGGGCGAAACTGATCGGCACCGTGCTCTTCTCCAAGAAGGACCCTCCGCAAGACAACGNNGTCGCCAACGCCACCGGCAACGCGGAACTCGACAAGACCTTGATCGGAGCGCTGCGCGGCGGCGGATGGAACGTGCCGACGTTCGTCGATCAGCCGGCGAAGAGCACGAGCACGACGGTCGGCGCATCCGCGTCCGCCCGCGCGCTCTCGCACATCTTCGCGACGACGCTGCGGCCCGGCTCGACGACCACGCTCGTGATCGGTTCCGACCTCGCGCCGGCTTCGGACTGAAATCGCGGACGCTATTCGGCGTCGTCGGGGGTCGGGGTAGCCGCAGCGCGCGGAAGCTCGCCGATGCCGGGCGTCATCACTTGAATCATCGCGGTGCGGGGATCGTACGTCGCGTGGACGCCGAACGCGCGGGCCGCGGCGTAGAGCGAGACCATCACGCGGCCCCGCACCTGAAACGGCGCGTGATGAAACGTGAACGGCATGCCGTTGAGCGTTGCGCGCCCGTCACCGACGCGCAGGCGCAGCGACTGATTNNCCCCGCACGACGTAGATGTCGCCGCTGGTTTCGTTGACGACCATTTCGGCGCCGAGCGCTTCGGCGAGGGTGCGCAGCGAGACGTAGACTTTCGTATCGGACGTCGCGATCGGCGGCACGTCGCTGGCCACGCTCTGGCCGTCCACCATGACGCCGATCGGGCGCGAGAAGGCCAGCGAAGCGGCCGCGATGCCGGAGAACGCCGCGGTTAACAGCATCGTGCGGACGCTCGGCCGCCGATACCTCATGCCGGTGCGGAGACTTCGTGAATGTAGTCCGGATATTTCTCCACGATGACTTTCTCGATCTCGACGCGCAGCATGCCGAGCAGCTGATCTTCCGGATACGTGCCGACCAGCTCGCCGGCGCGATAGATGGCGCCCTTGCCTTTGCCGCCGGNNACGCAGCCCATCACCGCGACCTTGACCGGAGCCGAGTATGACTTCGCGATGGCTTCGACCGAACGCCCCAGTTCGAGCACCGAGATCTCGGCACGCCCGCACGACGGGCAGGCCGTAATCTCAAAGCCTTTCTCGCGCAGGCCGAGCGACTTGAGGATGCCCCAGCAAACGGGAACTTCTTCGATCGGATCGGCGGCCAGCGAGACGCGAATCGTGTCGCCGATGCCTTCGAACAGCAAAATGCCCAGGCCGATGGACGACTTGATCGTGCCGTCGCGCAACATCCCGGCCTCCGTGATGCCCAGGTGAAGCGCGTACGGCGTCTCCCGTTCGCGCAGGCGGCGGTCCATCGCGCGATAGGCCGCAACGGTCGTGAGGACGTCGTGGGCTTTGAGCGAGATCGCGATATCGGTGTGCTCGAGTTCCTCGAGGATCTCGACGTGGCG
>PMFP01000047.1:0-30522 GCA_003155175.1 Vulcanimicrobiota bacterium | reverse complement strand
TGTTGACGCCGATGCGAATCGGAATGCCCCGCTCCTTCGCGGCGGTCACGACTTCGATGGTCTTGGCGCGGTCGCGAATGTTGCCCGGGTTGAGACGCAGTTTTGCAACGCCCGCTTCGATTGCGGCCAGCGCCATGCGATGGTCGAAGTGAATGTCGGCCACGATCGGCACGGNNGTCGGCGCCGGCCGCGGCCAGGGCGTAGATCTGGCTCAGCGTGGCATTGACGTCGGCCGTCTTGGTCGTGGTCATCGACTGCACGGCGACGGGATGGTCGCCGCCGATCCAGACGCTTTTTGCGTCGGATTTGCCGGTCTTGTTCTGAAGGAAGATCGGCTTGCTCTTCCGGCGCAAACGCAACACGCTCTACATGACCCCGTTTCCACTGGCAATGCGCATGATGTCGTGCGCTGCGACCAGGACCATCAGTCCCATCAGCGCCGCAAATCCGGCGAAGTGCACGAACGCTTCCTTCTCCGGGTCTACCGGCTTGCCGCGAATCAGTTCGGCGATGATGAACGCGCCGCGCCCGCCGTCGAGCGCCGGAATCGGCAGCAAGTTAAAGATGCCCAGCGCGAACGAAATCGTCGCCGCGAGGAAAAAGTACGGGCCCCAGCCCAGATCTTGCACGACGCCCGCCGCTTGACCCATGCCGATCACGCCCATCGTCTGACCGCCGTACTGCGTGAAGTGCGTGATGAGCAGGCCCAAGCCGCCGACGATTTGCTGCCCGATGCCGACGAACTCGATGCCGCTGTCGCGAAACGCTTCGCCGGGGGAGACGCGCTGGTAAACGGTCGCGGGAACGATGCCGATGCATCCCCACTTCCTGTTGGCCGGACACGCGAGCGGCGAGATCTGTACGGTATGCTGCGTTCCGCCTTGCTCGAAAACGACCGTCAGGCGTTTGCCGAGCGAATCGTGAAACGCCGTCACGATCTGGTTGCCGTCGGTGACGGTCTTCCCGTCGATCGAAACGATCTTCGCGAACGGCTTCATGCCCGCGGCCGCGGCTGGGAAGCCCGGCTTCACCGATGCGATCGTCGTGGACGGGTGGTCGCCCGCGACGCCGAAGGCCAGCGCGCCGACCAGCAAGATGAGAAACGCCAAGATGAAGTTCGCAACCGGACCCGCCACGACGATGGCCAGCCGCTGCCACGGGCTCTTGGCCTGAAAATTGTCCGTCCCGTACGCCGCCGGGGTCTCGCGGAACTCGCGTTGCTGCTCGGCCTCGGAGGTCTTGCCGTCCTCGCCTTGCATCGCGCAGAATCCGCCGATCGGAAAGGCGCGGACCGAGTACAGGGTCCCGCTGCGGGGGCTCGTCCAGCCGAAGAGCTTGGGTCCCATGCCGACGGCGAATTCGTTCACGCGCACGCCGTTGCGGCGCGCCACGATAAAGTGGCCGAACTCGTGGAGGACGACCAGAATCGAGAGCATGATCAAGAAAGTCACGACCTTATCGATCTGGCTTTCGATCTGATTGACGGCGACGACGCTTGCGATAAGCACGATCTATCGGATATAACCTCTCTTCAGCGTGCCGGGGTTTCCGACGCGTTGACGTATGCCTGCGCGGCCTTCCGGGCTGCACGGTCCGCTTCGCGGATCGCCTCCAAACTCGCGTCCCTCCGCGGGACCTCGCCGAGTACGGCCTCGATCAATCGCGCGATTCCCCCGAACCGGATCTTCCCTTCGACAAAGGCGCTCACCGCGACTTCGTTGGCGGCCGAAAGGGCGGCGGGAACCGTGCCGCCGGCGCCTAGCGCCTGAAAGGCCAAGTTCAGGCAGGGAAACCGCTCCGCGTCCGGGGCCTCGAAATCGTAGCGTAACGACGCTGCCTGAGACTTTCCCCCAAGAGACGAGAGCGCGTCGAAGGGCCCGGCCGTCGGCGCGGCCTCGAAGGGCAGGCGGTCGGGGTAGCCGAGGGCGTAGCCGATCGGCACGCGCATGTCAGGCGCCGCCAGCTGCGCCTTGACGCTCCCATCCGTGAAGACGACGAAGCCGTGCGCGATGGACTGCGGATGGACGACGACGTGGAGCCGTTCGACCGGCTGCTCGAAGAGCCGCCCCGCCTCGATGATCTCCAGGCCCTTGTTCATCATCGTCGCCGAATCGATCGTGTTCTTGGTCCCCATCCGCCAGGTCGGATGCGCGAGCGCCTGCTCGACCGTCGCCGCCTCCATCTCCTCACGCGTCGAGCGAAGAAAGGGTCCGCCCGACGCCGTCAAAACAACCGCGCGCACGCGGGCCGGATCCTCGCCGGTCAGNNCGCTGTGCTCGCTGTCGACCGGAATCAGCGTGGCCCCGCCGGCACGTGCCGACGCGACCAGCAATTCGCCCGCGGCGACGATCAGTTCTTTGTTCGCGATCGCGACGTCGATGCCGCGGTCGACCGCGGCGAACACCGCTTCGAACGCGACCGCGCCNNGCTCGGCTTGCTCGGCCAACAGCGCGACGTTTTGACCCGCGGCCAAACCGGTGACCGAAAAGCGATCGGGGTGGCTCGCGATGACGTCCAGGGCCTGCGTCCCGATCGATCCCGTCGACCCGAGGATCGCGACGTTCTTACGAGCCATCTATTGCACCGCGACGATGCCGAGCAGATGCAACGTCGCGAAATACGTCATTCCGCCGAACAGGTAGGAATCGAAACGGTCCAGCACGCCGCCGTGGCCTTGCATGACCGTGCCCGTGTCTTTGACGCCGGCGTCGCGCTTGAGTGCGGACTCCACGATGTCTCCGGCTTGGGCGGCGACGCAGGTGAAGGCGCCGAGAATTGCGCCTTGCCACCACGTAAAATGCAGCGGCGGAAACGTCGTCGCCGCGATCGCGAACACGACCACGATGACGAGCGAGCCCATCGAGCCTTCCACCGTTTTCTTCGGCGAAATCTTGGTGAGCGGATGCCGTCCCAGCAGCGTGCCGACGACCATGCCGAACGTATCGGTGAGCGCAATGAGGACGATCGCAAAGACGGTCCACCACGCGCCAACGCCCGGCACTTGGCGAATGAACACGAAATAGGTCAGCAATTTGCCGATGTAGAGAACGGCGAGCAGCGTGTAGGCAGTACGCGCGAAGTAGCCCTGCTGTTCGCCGTACATGCCGATCCAGAACGCGGCGATCACGATGCCGGCCAGCAACACGCCTTCCCAGCGATGCAACAAATCGAAGGCCGCCAGGACGATATACCCGGCCACGCCGAGCATCGCCACCGGATAGACCAGCGGCTGGCCCTTAATGACGCACAGCGCGTTGAGCTCGTAAAGGCTCACGAGCCCGATCGCCAGGATCAGGAGGTAGAACGCCCACGGCACGACGACGCATGCCAGCCCGACGACGGCCAGCGCCACGCCGAAGACGACGCGGCGCATGGTGATGGGATTCGAAGCGACGCCGGCCGGCGCGCTCATGCGCCTCCGAAGCGCCGGTCGCGGCTTTGAAATTCGGCGATGGCTTTGTCGAGGTCCTCGGGGCCGAAATCGGGCCAAAACGTGTCCACCATCACGAGCTCGGCGTATGCGACCTGGTACAAGAGAAAATTCGAGAGCCTCCGCTCGCCGCCGGGGCGGATGAGCAGATCGGGATCGGGCGTCCCCGCCGTATAGAGCCGCTGCGCGATGGTCTTGTCGTCCACCGCGTCGGGCGCGAGGCGCCCGGCTGCAACGTCGAAGGCGATGCCGCGAATCGCTCGCGAGAGCTCGGCGCGCGCGCTATAGTTTACGGCAAGGTTGAGAACCAGCCCAGTGTTGCCCGCCGTCCGAGCTTGCAGGTCGCTCAGCGCGGCGCGGGAGATCGCCGGCAGCGCCTGCCAGTCGCCGATGACGCACACGCGCACGTTGTTGCGTTGAAACTCTTCCAGTTCGTGACGTGCGAAATAGACGCACAGATCCAGCAGCAGCGCGATCTCGCGTTCGTCGCGACGCCAGTTCTCGGTCGAAAAGCCGTAGACGGTGAGTACGTCCACGCCCAAGTCGGAGGCGCGCCGGGCGACGCCGCGCAGCGCAACCAGGCCGCGGCGGTGTCCTTCGATGGCCGGCAGATGGCGGCGCTTGGCCCAGCGCCGGTTGCCGTCCATGATGATCGCGACGTGCCGCGGCACCCGCGTTTGGTCGAGGGCGGGGGCTTCGTGAGCCGCCCAGGTCGTCACGGACGCCGCTCCGCGCGCCGGTACGACTCGTATCCTACCAAAAGTTCGACCGGAGCCTGCGCGCCTTCGCCGATCACGTCGGCCCGCAGCACGCGCAGCGCGCCGAAGCCGAGCCAGTTACCGTAGGGCGCGAGCACCGTCATGCGCGCGACCCGGCCGTGGAGCACGCGACGCGCCTCAACTTCAGGCATGAGGACGACGTCGTTGGCGTTCGCCATGGGAGTAGGCTGCTAGACCTCCATGATCTCGGCTTCTTTTGACGCGACGAGCGCGTCGATCTCCTTAATGAAGCGGTCGGTCGTCTTTTGCAACTGTTCCTGAAGGCGTTTGCTCTCGTCTTCGGTGACTTCGCCGGCTTTGAGCTGCGCCTTGATGTCGTCGTGAGCTTTGTGGCGCACGTTGCGCACCGCGATCTTGCCGTCCTCGGCCTTCTTCTTCACGACCTTCACCAGGTCGCGGCGGCGCTCTTCGTTCAGCGGCGGAATGCTCAGCCGGATCGCCGATCCGTCCACGTTGGGCGTCAAGCCCAAGTCGCTCTTTTCGATGGCTTTCCGGATGTCGGGGACGACGCTCTTGTCCCAGGCGGAGATGACCAGGGTACGCGCGTCGGGCGTGCTGACGCCGGCGACTTGTTTGAGCGGAACGGCTTGTCCGTAGGCTTCGACGTGAATGCGGTCGAGCAGCGCGGGCGTCGCGCGGCCGGTGCGAATCGAGGAGAACTCCGATTGAGTCGCTTCAACGCACTTGAGCATGCGCGACTCGGCGTCTTTTGAGTGCTTGTCGTTCATGGCTTTCCTATCGTGGCTTCGCTTCTGCCGACGTACGTGCCGATCGCCTCGCCCCAGATCACGCGCCGGATGTTGTCGCGCGACCCCATGTCGAACACGACGATCGGAAGGTGATTGTCCATGCACAGCGCCATCGCCGTGGAATCCATCACCTCGAGTCCGCGCTGCAGCACGTCCATGTAGTCCATGCGGTCGAAGCGCGTCGCGGTGGCGTCCTTGAGCGGATCGGCCGTATAGATGCCGTCAACTTTCGTGGCCTTGAGAATCGCGTCGGCGCCGATTTCGACCGCGCGGAGCGCCGCCGTCGTGTCCGTCGTGAAGTACGGGTTGCCGGTTCCGCCGGCAAAGATCACGATGCGGCCCTTTTCTAAGTGCCGGATCGCGCGGCGCCGGATGTACGGCTCGGCGATCTGCGGCATCGCAATCGCGGTCTGCACGCGCGACGCGACGCCCATGCGTTCGAGCGCGTCCTGAAGGGCGAGTGCGTTGATGACGGTCGCGAGCATCCCCATGTAGTCGGCGGTCGAACGGTCCATGCCGGCGTCTTCGTGCGGCTTGCCGCGCCAGATGTTCCCGCCGCCCACGACCACGGCAATCGAAATGCCGGCGCGGCTGACGTCGCCGATCTGTTCGGCCATCGCTCGCGTCGTATCAACGTCAACGTCGTTATGATCCCCGGCGAACGCTTCGCCGGAGAGTTTAAGAAGGACCCGACGGAATTTCGGCCGGCCGTTGTCCAACTTAGCTCTCGCCGAGCGCGAACTTGGAGAACCGCCGCACGCGAATCTTCTCGCCGAGCGAGCCGACCGCGGCGTTGATGAGATCGGAGACGCTCAGGGCGTCGTCCTTGACGAACGGCTGGTCGAGCAGGCAATGCTCCTCGAACCACTTGGCGAGCTTGCCCTCGACGATCTTCTCGGCGACTTCGGGCGATTTGCCGGCCGGCACGGTGGCCCGGAGCTCTTCCCGCACGCGAGCGACCGTCTCTTCGGGAACGTCGTCGCGCGAGATGTACGCGGGCGACATCGCCGCGACGTGCATCGCAATGTCGCGAGCCAGCTCGGAGAACTTGGGATTTCGCGCGACGAAATCCGTCTCGCTGTTCACCTCGACGAGGACGCCGATCTTTCCGCCCGCGTGGATGTAGCTGGCCACGACGCCTTCATTCGCGACGCGCTCGGCCTTTTTCTCCGCCTGCGCGGCGCCGCGCTCGAGCAGGAGGGCCTTGGCCTTCTCCTGATCCCCGGCGGCCTCGACGAGCACTTTGCGGCACTCCATCATCGGCGCGCTGGTCGCATCGCGAAGGGCCTTAATCTCGTCGGCTTTGGGTTGGTACGTCATAGAGGTGGACACTGCTGGCTCCTTTGGAAAACGGGGCGGCACGGCCCCCCGTTCACCCCCGAGCCGCCACTGGGCGGCTTCACGGGGGCGCTGCCCCGTAAACCCCCAAGATAGACTCGGCGGTTGGGTTAGATTATGGGGCGACGGCCTCGACGGGCGGCGGTTCGTAGGCGCGATACGGGTCGGCGGCTTCGAGTTCGCTCTCGTCGGCCGAGCTCTCGGTTTCGGTGCGGCCTTCGATGATCGCGTCGGCGATCTTCGAGACCATCAACTTGACCGCGCGAATCGCGTCGTCGTTCCCCGGGATCGGGTAATCGATCTCGTCGGGATCGCAATTGGTGTCGATGACGGCGATGATCGGGATCTTTAGCTTGCGGGCTTCCAGGACCGCGATACGCTCCTTCTTCGGGTCCACGATGAACATCGCGTCGGGAAGCCGGTGCATGTCCTTGATGCCGCCCAGGAAGCGCTCGAGCTTGTTCATCTCGTCCTGGAGCTTCGCGACTTCCTTTTTTGGAAGGCGATCGAAGTCGCCCTGGGCCTTCATGCCTTCGAGTTCGCGCAGGCGCGCGATGCGCTTCTGAATCGTTGAGAAGTTGGTGAGCGTTCCGCCCAGCCAGCGCTGGTTGACGAAAAACGTCCCGGCGCGCTCGGCCTCGTCTTTGACGACGTCCTGGGCTTGCTTCTTGGTGCCGACGAACAGGATGACTTTGCCGTTCGCGGCCATCGCCTTCACCGCTGCATACGTCTCGCGCAGCTTCTGCACGGTCAGCGCGAGGTCGATGATGTAGATGCCGTTGCGCTCCTGGAAGATGTACGGTTTCATCTTCGGGTTCCAACGGCGCGTCTGGTGGCCGAAGTGAACGCCGGCCTCCAAGAGTTCTCGCATAGAAATGACGGACACGGATTCTTCCTCTCTGATCCCAGCCGCGGCGCCATCCTGGCCTTGCGACTCGTCTTTGGGACCATATCGCCCCGCCTCCGTGCGGGGTGAGTTACGGGCGCGAAGCCCTAAGCGTTGCCTTGTGGGCAACCGAGTGAGTATAGCACGCCCCACCCGGCCCGGCGCAAGCGCCTTGGGGGGCTCCGGCAAGATCCGGACCCCGCCTCCGGGAGTCCCGCGCGGCCTTGGCTCGGGTGCCCTCAGGGCTGATATACGGGGAGGGGACAGACGCCGAGCGTATGATAGCACGCGCCCAGATCCGAGGATTGGGAGGAAAGATACGGCTCGCTTAGGCCCGCGCCGATCGCCGGGCTGCCCGGGGCCAGCGCAAAGTTTGCTCCGCTAGGCTGGGCCGTCTCGCTCCCCGCCGACTTCTCCCCGACGTCGACCCAGTGCGGGGCGACGTTGCATCGGTCGGCCGTGCACGAAAACGTGTCGCCGTTGAATACCGGCGCGCAACCTCCGGCCGGCGCACCCTGGCAATAGCTGAGGTTGTGCGAAAAAACGTCCGGCCGCTTACCCGTCAACAGCCCGCCCACGAAGGCGGAATTGTATAAGAGGCAGCTGCCTTTCGCGCCCGTGCCGTAATTGACGACGCACTGCGCCGAGCGCGACGGGTTCGCGGGGATCGCATACGCGATGTTGTTGACGAAGGTGTCGTTGTAACCGTTAAGATCGCCGATACACGGGCGATACGTTCCGTTGTTGGCTGGGTCCAAGGCGCTGTTGAAACAACTGTTGTTCGCGACGGTGACGTTCTCGGAGTTGAAGATGTGGATGCCCCGGCCGCCGGCATTGTACGTTACGTTAAACTCCACGAGAACCGAGCCGGGATAGGCAACGTTCGTGCTGCCGGCGTTGTCGAGCGTATCCAAGATGACGTTGTTGCCGTCGCTGTCGTAGGGATTCTGCGGCGTCCCGCACTGGGTCGTCGCATTGTTGAAAAGGACGTTCCAGGCAATTGCGTTGTTGAACGATCCGACGTTGCCGAGAATCACATTGCTCGCATCGTCCGGCGTTCGCTCGTAGCCGGCGAACGCTTTGAGCGTCACGAACGAAACGCCGGACCCCTGCGCGGAGCAGCCGGCTTTCGAATTTCCGTACAGCACGTTATGGACGACGTAAAAGTATTCGCCGTCATTCATTTGGATTCCGGACTGGCCGTAGCCCGAGATGACCGAGTTGAGGATCCAGACGTGGTGCACCGACCGCGGCGCCTTCGCTCCGTTCTCGTTGCCGTCCCAAAGGTCGATCCCTTGGCCGTAGAGCGTCTCGCGCGCGCCGCGCAGCGCGAACCCGTCGACGATGACGTAGTTTCCGGTCATCGGCTGCTTCGAGGTATCCCAAACGAACGAACCGTTGTAGCCGCCGGCGGCGACGTCGGTCACGACGCAGGCGTCCATCGTCGTGCAGCGATAGACCACGTAACCCGTGCTCGCGGCACGATTTCCGCCATGGTCGATCACGACTCCCTTGGCGTAGGTACCCGGCGCGACGTTCACGCAATCGCCGGCGGCGCGGCCGGAGTCGTTGGCATGCTGCAAGGTCAGCCAGGGACTACGCGCGCTGGTACCGGCGTTCGTGTCTTTGCCGTTAGGTGCCACGTAGAAGTTCCGCACGCACGCATAATACGGTCGATCGAAGAGCGCCTGACTGGGACCCGGAGCTTCGGTGCCGGCCGCCACCAGAAACGCCGACGCCGGCGCGAGAGCCGGCGCACGTTGCGGCAAGGGGCTCATCGCGCTGCCACCCCCACCGCCGCAGGCGGCCGCGATCGCGAGCAGAACGAGGGCGCCGGCGCGGCGCATCCATCGCGTCATCGTGCTCGCTTCGCCCTATGCGCCCTGCGCACCCGGGCGCGCGGCGCCTGACACGCGCTGGATGCGCACGTCTGCAGGCGCTTCTACGCCCAAGGTAACGCGATCGCCCTCGATCGCGATGACGACGATGCGGACATCGTCACCTAAGGCGACCCCTTCACCGATCTTACGCTTGAGTGCGAGCACGTGACGGCTCCTTCCTTAGGTTGAGAACTGGGCGGCGTGGAGGGCGGCGTAGCGCCCGCCGAGCGCCAGCAGCTCGTCCTGCGTTCCGGCTTCGAGCAAGCGGCCGTCTTCGATGTAAAAGATGCGATCGGCCCGGCGGACCGTCGAGAGGCGGTGCGCGATGACGATCGTCGTGCGTCCAGGCAAGAGCCGGTCGAGGGCGCTCTCGATCATCGCTTCCGAGTGCGTATCGAGCGCGCTGGTCGCTTCGTCCAAGATCAGGATGCGCGGATCGCGCAGGATCGCGCGTGCGATCGCGATGCGCTGGCGCTCGCCGCCGGAGAGCCGCGCGCCGCGTTCGCCGACTTCCGTCTGGTAGCCCGCGGGAAAGCGCTCGATGAACTCGTCGGCGTTGGCTTCGCGGGCCGCCGCGCGAACCTCGTCGTCGGTCGCGTCGAGCCGGCCGTAGCGAATGTTCTCCATGACGCTCGTACGAAAGAGCTGCGGATCTTGCGGGACGATCGCGATCGCCGACCGCAGCTCGGCAAGCCGGACGCCGGAGAGGTCGCGGCCGTCCACGCGTATCGAACCCTTCTGCGGACGGTAAAAACGCGGAACCAGATTTGCAAGCGTGGTCTTTCCCGCACCGGACGGGCCAACGAGCGCGACGACTTCGCCCGCGGCGATGGTTGCACTCACGCCGTCGAGTGCCGGCTTCTCGCTGTTCTGATAGCCGAAGACGACGTCGTCGAAGACGATCTCGCCGCGCGCGATCTCGAGCGGAGGCGCGCCGGTTCCGGCGTCTTCCGGCGGCAAATCGAGCAGTTCGAGGACGCGGCCGCAGGCGACGGTCGCCTTGCTCAAATCGCTGGTGAACTGCGCGAAGCGGTTGAGCGGGTTGGCCAGGTTCACGAGCAGGAGCCAGTACGTAAAAACGGTGCTCTTGTCGAGCCGGCCGACCAAGACTTCACGGACCGACAGCCAGACGATCACCACCACTGCCAGCGCCATCAGCGTCGCGACGATCATCGGCTGCGTGTTGATGAACTGGATCAGCTTCATGGAGGCGCCGAAATACGCGTCGTTACGGTTCCGGAAACGGTCCACCTCGAACGTCTCTCGCCCGAACGACTTCACGACGCGCTGGGCTTGCAGCACCTCGGTCAGGTTGGCGGAGAGATCGGCAATGCGCTCCTGCGTCTTGCGGGTGCTCTGCGAAATCAGTTTCTGAAATGTGGAAACGATGTAGGCGACGATCGGGGCCGCCACGACCAGCGTCGCGGTCAGCAGCCAGTCGAGCTTGATCATGTAACCGAGCGAGACCAAGAAGGTGACCATCGCGGCAAAGAACAGCGGCAGCGAGATGCTCACGGCATCCGTCATCATCTGCAAGTCGCTGCTGAAGCGCGAGATGAGCTCGCCGGGCCGCCACTTGTCGTACTCGTCGACCGGGATCTCCAAAACCCGGGCGAACAGCCGGACGCGCCAGGTCGCAATGAGGCGCTGTCCGCTCCACGCGGTCAGATACGTTTGGAAGTACGTGGCGACGTTGGTGAGCGCCAGCGAGCAGAACGTCAGGGTGAGCGCGAGATAGAGGAATTCGAGGTCGGGCGCCTGGCCGTGGGGCGGCGCGATGACCCGCCCGACGATTTGGCCGAGCGCCCAGGGAGGCACGATCGGAAGCGCGCCGGCCACTGCCCCGAGCAGCACGGCCGCGATCAGCCGCGGGAAGTAGGGGCGCGCCTCCGACGCGAGGCGGCTAAGGATTTCCTGACGGGTCATCGGGGGCTGGCCTTGCGGCCGGGCCGGTGTGAAACCTGCAGGCACGTTTTCGGTACCTGGGATTGGAGGCCAAAGAAATGGATTGCTATTTTCACGCTAACGTTCCGTCGATCGCCCCCTGCACCGACTGCGGCAAGGCGATTTGCGCGACGTGCCGCGACGATCGCGGCGCCTGTCCCAGCTGCCGGCTCGCCGCGAAAATCGACGCCGCGTCGGCCGGACAGCAGCAAATCGGCGGAACGGTTCCGCCGCGGCCCCGGCCCGCACCGGCGGGTGCGCAGGCGCAGGCACAACCCCAGACGCGCGCCGCGATCGTCGCGCCGGCGGATCCCGTAGAATCGCGGGCGCTCGTCGCGCTCGGCTATCCGCTCTGGCCGCTCGCGCTGCTCGCGCTACTCGATCGCAAACAGTCCACGTTCCTGCGCCGTCAAACGCTGCAGGCGCTCGGCTTCAACGTCGGCTTCGCGGGGTTCTGGGGACTGCTCACGCTGCTGACCAACGTTCCGTGGCTCGGCGTCTCGGCAGAGATCCTCATCCCGTTGCTCATCCCGATGTTCTTGGTTGCCAGCGTCTACTTCGGCATCAAGACGTGGCTGGGCGAAGAAGTCCGAGTCCCCATCATCAGCGACTGGATCGACGAAAAAATCCCCGCTTAGTCGCCCACGAATTTGCGATAGCGCGCCAAAAACTCTCGCGCGGCCGTTTCGTGATCGACGATCGGCCGCGCATACGTTTGGCCGAAAAGGGGAAGCGCGATCTGCGCGACGGCGGATCCCTCCGGCCACGCGCTGACCGGAACGTGCGCCAGTTCGGGCACCCAGCGCTTGACGTACGCTCCGTTCGGATCGTAGCGGCGGCGTTGGCGCTCCGGGTTGTAAATGCGCGGGTATTGCGCCATGTCCGCGCCGACGCCCGCGATCCACTGCCAATTGCCCGTCGCGAGCGCCGGTTCGTCTTCGATCTGGTGCCGGTCCCAGTCGTCGCGCCCGACGCGCCAATCCACGCCCAAGTCGAAACACAGAAACGACGCGCAGACGGCTCGCACGTGCGGATGCATCCACCCCGTTGCGCGGAGCTGTCTGATGCCGGCGTCCACCAGCGGAAACCCGGTCGCGCCCTCGCGCCACGCGTCCACGCCGGAGTGGGTTCGAGCGAGCGAAAAGCCGCGCATCTTCTCTTGCAGCGGCGCGTCCCCGGTGTCGGGATGGAACCATCCGAGTTGCAGAAAAAAATCGCGCTGCGCGAGCGAGCGTTGAAAAAGACGAAGAGAGAGTCGCTCCTCGCTGAGCAGAAAAGGGTCTTCGGCGCGCGTCCGCGTCTCGCGCACGACCGTTCGTGCGGCGATCGTGCCGAACGCCAGATCCGCGGAAAGGTGCGACGTCCGGTCGTCGGAGGGCACGTTCATCGCGACGGAATACTGCGTCGCGCGCTCGCGCAAGAAAGACGCCAGCCGCGCCCGCGCGGCGGAGGGACTCGCGTCGGGCGTCTCGTCCGCGGCCGCGTCGAACTCGCTCGGTAGCGGCAGCGATTCCGACGCGAACTCGCTTGCGGCAAACCGCTGGAGCACCGGCGCCTCGAACGTCCCGACGGTCATGCTCTTCCAGATTTCGTAATACGGGGAAAACGCCCGGTAGCCGGCGCCTTCGCTCGGACGCGCCGCGTCCGTCTCTTCAGGCGGTACGGCCGGAGCGTCGTGCACGAGGTTGGCGATGAGCCCGGCCTCCTCAAGCGCCGACTGCAGCTGGGCGTCGCCGCGAATTCCGGCCCCGTCGTAACTCGCGCTCCACGCGGCGCCACGGGCGCCCGTGGCGCGGGCGATCTGACGAAGTGCGGCCGCGAGCGGACCGCGTTTGACGATGAGCCGGCTGCCGCGCGCGCGCAGCTCGGCGTCCAGCGCGGCTACCGCCGAACAGTAGAACGCCGCCCGCCGCGGCGAACGCTTGAGACGCTGCGAGAGATCGCGATCCACCACCAGCACCGGCACGATGGCTCCGTGCGCCGCGGCCGACGCTAACCCCGCGTGATCGTCGACGCGCAGATCGCGCGCGAACCGGTAGATGAACGTCTCGGACATGCGCTACAGCGTCTCGACGTAAGCGGACACGTCGGCGACGTCTTGCGCGGAGAGCTGCGCGGGAAAGAGTTTGGGCATGGTCGCCGTGGACGGATTCTTGACGATCTCCACGACCGCGGCAAGATCGTGCTTTTTCCTCACGTCGCGCAGGCTCGGACCGATCGGTCCGCCGGAACCGCCGGCCCCGTGGCACGCGGCGCACTGCGCGGCAAAAATGCGCGCTCCGCGAGATGCGGCGGCCGCGGCCGGCGCGACGGCCGCGTCGTCGGTGCCCGGGGCCGCGGACGTAACGGCCTGCGGCGCGCGATGCGAGCACGCGGCGAGACCGAGCGCCGCGAACGATGCAAGGACGATCGTGCAAACGGAAACGCGAGAGATCATGCTCGCGCGTTTCAACTTCGGGAGAGGATTGTCCCTAGTGGCCTAGTTCCCCGGCGTTTGCGTGCGGAACGTCACCGCGTCGCGATACGTCGAAGCGACCGCGCGGCCGCCGACGGTCCTGGGGACGTACTGCGCTTTCATGGCCGCCTCGCAAACGGCTTTGTCGAGCGCCAGATATCCCGACGATTTGTCGATGGAGCAACGGACCGGCGCTCCGCGTTCGTCGACATCCACCGCGTAGGCCGTCGTTCCCTCCGCTCCCTCGGCGTACGCAATCGGCGCCGGATGCGGGACGATGGAGCCGACCGGCGCGACATCGTGAATCTCGGGCGCGGCGGCAATCGCCTCGGCATGATTGACCAGCGGAGGTGCGCTCTGCGCCAACACCCCGCTCGTATCCGCGCCCGGTTGGACCGGATGCCGGCGCTCCCATGCCTGGACGGCAACCACCGTCGAGGGCTCGCTCCGGTGCGTCGCCGGCGCGGGCGCGGCGGCATGCTCTCGCGGAGCGCGCACCGCCTCCGGCGCCGGCGGCGTCAGGTGCACGACCGTGCGCTCCACGAGAAGACCCGGCACGGCGTGCGGCTGCGCCGGCGCGACGTGCGGGCGATGTTCGATCGTGACGCGCTGGCCGTCGTAGGCGATCTCGATCGGATTGGCCGGCGACGGCGCGAGACGTCCGAGCCCCGCGGCGAGAAAGACGTGAAGACCGAGCGAAAGCGCAACGGCAGCGGCGATCGCGGAAAAGCCGATCGTCCACGCACGGCGGCGCTCCGCCTGCCGCGCGCGGCCGGTCGAAACGGGATCGGGGATCCAGGTCTCCTCGTCGCGCGTCCGGCCGACGGTGGACATGACGCGCTCGATTTCGCGTTCGCCTCCGTAGGCGTCGACGCAACGCAGGCATCCGGCAAGATGGCGGCGATACCGCTCGCGCTCGGCGTCGGATGCCTCGTTTAGCGCGATCGCACCCACGACGCTCTCAATCGCCCGGCAATCGTTAGCCATCGCGGCGCTCCACCATGACCGCGCGCAGCGCGCGCATCGCGCGGCACACGCGCTGGCGAACGGCGTCCGGCGTGGTTCCTAAAATCTCGGCGGCCTCGTGCGACGTATAGCCCGAATAGCTCGTAAGCATCAGCGCGGAAACCTGTTCGGCCGGCAACCGCTGCAGCGCCGCTTGAAGGTCCATGGACGCGGCGCTCTGCTCGTCAATGCGCCACGAACGCGTGTCGGTGTCGCGCTCGAGGGGAACCATGCGCACGATTCGCTTGCGCCGAAGATAGGAGATCGCATTATTCGTCGCCGTTTTATAGAGCCACCCCGGGGTCAGGGGCCGCTCGGGATCGCGGCCCACCATCCGGTAAGCCGCTAAGAAGACGTCCTGGGTCAGGTCCAGCGCGACTTCCGCATCGCCGACCATCCGGCGAACGTAGCGCGCGATTTTCGTTTGATACTCGCGGACCAGCGTCTCGACGCGCGCTTTGGCGGCCGATTCGGCTTGGGCGATCTGGAAAAAGTCGTCCACCCGCGCGCCCTCCCGCTACGCTAAGTCCTTTTGCACGCAACGCGCTCCCAGGGCCGGCTGTGACGACCTATCCGCCTATTTCGCTCAGGGCCCGCATCCGGGCTGCCGGCTCCCCGAGCCGAAGGTGGTGCCGTTCGGGCTTGATCAGCATCGAGGCCTGGAAAATCCCGGCCATCTCGGCTTGGGTCGCCCCGGCCCGTAAGGGCCCCCGCAGGTCCACCGAATGGTCGCCGAAGAGGCACAGGCGTAGGCGCCCCTCAGCGCTCATCCGCACCCGGTTGCAGCGCTCGCAGTAATCGTGCGAGAGCGGACTGATGACGCCGACGGTGCCCGGCGCACCGTCGTAGGCGTAGTAGCGTGCCGGCCCGCTGCCGGGAGGGCCGCCGACGGGCCGCAGCGCGCCGATGCGTCCGATGCGGTCGAGAATCTCGTCCACGGAGACAAACGCGTCGCGCTGCATGCCGGCGTTCTCGCGAACCGGCATGACTTCGATGAAGCGAACCGAGATCGGCCGTTCGCGCGTGAGCTCGGCGAAGGCTTCGAGTTCGTCGTCGTTGGTGCCGCGCATGACCACGCAGTTGACTTTGATCGGATCGAGCCCGGCTTCCACCGCAGCATCGAGGCCGCGCAGTACCTCACTAAGTCCCGGTCGCCTCGCGATCGCTTCGAATCGCCGCGCGTCCAGCGTGTCAAGCGAAAGATTGATCCGCCGCAAACCCGCACGGGCCAACTCGCCGGCCTGCTGCGAGAGCAAGAGGCCGTTGGTCGAGAGCGAGAGGTCGTCCACGCCGGGAATCGCCGCAAGCAAACGCACGAGCGTTGCGAGGTCGCGGCGCAGCAGCGGCTCGCCGCCGGTCAGCCGGACGCTTCGCACGCCGACCGAGGCCGCCGCGCGCACGATCGCCGCGATCTCCTCGTACGACAGGATGTCGTCGCGACGCAACCACGGAAGGCCGCCTTCCGGCATGCAGTAGACGCAGCGTAAGTTGCACTTGTCCGTGACGGAGACGCGCAAGTACGTCACCGGGCGCGCGAACGCGTCGGCCAGCGGATTAAGTGAGATCAAATCGATCGCGGTCAACGCCATCGGCCCTTCTTCTCCGCGCGGCGACGCTATTGCTGCTGAAAGACCGAATCGGCGATGGGAACGTTTACGTGGTACGAGCTCAGGGTCGTGCCGATATCCGCGACGTAGCCCGGCTCCTGGACGTGCCCTTGCTGCTTGACCGGCAACAGGAACCCGGAGACCGGCGCGAGCTGTTGGGTCATCGAAGCCCAGCCGCCGTTACGATAGTTCCAGCGCATTCCCGTCACCCCGCCGGTCGCATCGTCGATGGTCGCGTTGATGGACTCGATGTTGCCTTGCGTGCGAGGGACGAGATTCACCGAGGTTTCCGAACCGTTGTCGCTGCCGACGGTGACCACGTACGTCGCTTCCCAATGCGCCGGCGTCACGATGCGCGGATAGACGCGGTCGAATTGCTGGGCCATTGCGGGAAGACCGCTGGTGATCGCGACCTTGTATTGATTGGGCTCCTTATAGTACGTCGTCCCGTCGAGGCTCGCGCTCAACGGAAGAAAAGCGTGGAGGGACACGTCGGCATGGAGCGCGGCAGTAAACGACTGGAGGCCGCCGTTGAGCGCGACTGCCTTCGCGAGTGCATCGCCGGACGCGCCGGCGTTGCCGGGGACGGCGAGGGCGGCTAGCAGCGACGCGACCGGGACCAGACGCAATAATCGGCTCATGCAGCTGCTAACGCGCTCGTGCGGCAAACGGTTCCAGCGCTGCGGCGATCTCCTCGCGCACGCCTTCATCGGCCTCGCGCTCGCGGCGTCCCGCGAGCGTCGCGATCGCGGCCGGCGACCCGATCCGGCCCAGCGCCCAAGCCGCGTGGCCGCGCACCAGCGGATGCGGATCGTTCTCGAGCGCAGCCGCCAGCGCCGGCACCGTCGAGCGGTCCAGCGCGTTGCCGAGGGCGACGGCGGCGTTCCTGCGCAGAACGGCGGCGCCGCGCCACCCCATCGCGGTCGGAAGGAAGCGTCGCTTAAACTCTCCGCTCCGCATGCGCAGTAGCGTGGCAAGCGACGGCCCCGCGGTCTCGGCGTCGAGAGGAGCGCAATCGCTCCCGCGCCTGGTTGCCGCCATTTGCGTCGGCGGACATACCAGCTGGCAGAGGTCGCATCCCCACACCCAATCGCCGACCAACGCACGCATCGCTCGCGGTATCGCGTCGGTCCGTTGGGTGAGATCGGCGATGCAGCGCGTCGCATCGATCGTATAATCGCCGCGCAACGCGCCGGTCGGACACGCTTCGACGCAGCGTACGCAGTCGCCGCAACTCTTGCGCGACGCTTCGTCGGGCGGCAGGCGCACCGACGTGACGACCTCGCCGAGAAAGACGAAGGAGCCCTCGCGCGCGATCAGGTTGGTGTGCTTGCCGATCCACCCCAAACCCGCCCGGGCTGCCAGCGCGCGTTCGGCAAGCGGCTTGGTGTCGCAGGCGATCGCCGTCACGGCGGCGCCGGCCGCGTCGTCGATCGTACGCGCGACGCCTGCAAGCATCCGGCGCAGGCGGACGTGATAGTCGTGCGACCACGCGTAGTTCGAGACGCGACCGCGAAGACGCGAGCGTTCGGGCTCCCCGGATGCATAGGGAACGGCGATGCAGATCACGCTGCGCGCGTCGCGCAGAATCGTGCGCGGATCCGCGGCGCGCGCCGCGTAGTCGTCGTCGTACCCCCACGTGGCGAAATCGCCGCGCGCGAATGCCTCGCGCATGCGGTCCCGAGCGACGGCGTCCTCAACCGCATCCGTGACGCGCGCCTCGCTCGCTCCAAGCTCCAGTGCGACGGCGACCGCGCGCGCCTTTATGGCTTGGGCATCAAAGCGTCGCAAGCGGCCCATCTTCGCCGACGGGAAAGGCGGCGTCTATGCGCGCGACGTCCTCGGCAGCCAGCGTCAAGTCTCCGGCGTCCGCGTTTTCCTCAACGTGCGCGACCGTCGAGGCCTTGGGAATCGCAAACACGTTCGCGTCCCGCGTCAGAAACGCCAAGATCGCCTGACGGGGCGTCGCTCCGTACGCTGCGGCGACGCGCGCGAGCACGCCGTCTCCCGAGGCCGCGACGCGAGGAAAGCGTCCGCGGCCGAACGGCGTGTACGCGACGATCGCGATGCCGGCATCGCGTGCGGCCGGAAGCAACCGGCGTTCGATCCCTCGTTCGGCAAGGTGATAGAGTACCTGATTGCACGCCAGCGGAACCTCCCGTAGATACGATTGCGCTTCGAGCATCTGCTCGACGTCGAAGTTGCTCACGCCGGCGAAGCGCGTCTTGCCGGACTTCACGAGCGCCTCGAGGGCACGCATCGTTTCCGCGAGCGGCTCGTCGCTCGGCCAATGCAGCATGTACAAGTCGACGTAGTCCAGGCCCATTCGGCGCAGCGTCCGTTCGCACGCGTCGATCGTCCCGGCGTAGCTCGCGTTGCTCGGCAAAACTTTGCTCGCGATGAAGAGTTCCTCTCGCGGCAGTCCCGCGATCGCGTCGCCGACGAATTTCTCCACGGCGCCCGCGCCGTACATTTCCGCCGTGTCGATATGCACCATTCCGCGTTCGATTCCGAACCGGATGGCGTTGCGCGCCTCGTCGCGGCGCGCGCCGCTCAGCGGCACGTCCCACGTGCCCTGCCCCAGGACCGGAACCAGCTTCCCGGTTCGTCCGAACGGTTTCTCTTGCATCATCCTCTCCTATGCGATGTCTAGAAGACGTCGAACCCGGCTTCGAGCGCGCCGTAGGCGAGCAAGCCGCCGCGCAGGTGCGCGAGCCGGGTGAAGCCCGCATCGGCGAGCCGCCCGACCGCCCACCGGGATTTTACGCCGACGCGACAGGCGACGACGTAGCGCTTAGCGCTGTCGAGTTCGTGAAGCCGTGCTTCGAGCTCGGCGGCCGGAACGTGCACCGACCCCGGGAGTAGCCCGAGCACCGCTTCGTGCGCATCGCGTACGTCGAGCAGAATCGCTTCTTCGAGCGCCGCGTCCAAATCCTCGGGCTCGATCTCCGGCACGCCCGCGCCGCCGGCGTCTTCCTCCTCGTTAAACTCGAACGCGTCGAGGATGGACGGTTCGTCGCCGCATACCGCGCAGTGCGGATCCCGCTCGAAACGGACCTCGCGCGTGCGTCCCCCGAGCGCGTCCACGAGCAGCAGGCGTCCGGCCAGCGGCTCGCCGATCCCCAGCAGCAGCTTCAACGCTTCGCCGGCTTGCAGCGCGCCGACGATGCCCGCCAACACGCCGAGCACGCCGCCCTCCGCGCACGTCGGAACGCTGCGCGCCGGCGGCGCAACGGGATAGAGACACCGGTAGCACGGCGCAGGCGCCGGGCCGAACACGCTGACCTGTCCGTCGAACCGGTAAATGGACGCAAAGACGTCGGGAACGCGCTCGAGCACGCACGCGTCGTTGATGAGATAGCGCGTCGAAAACTGGTCGGTGCAGTCGAGCACGACGTCGTACAAGCCGGCGAGCTCGCGCGCGTTGCTTCCATCGAAACGCAGCGGGATCGCGTCCACCGCCACGGACGGATTGAGCGCGCGCAGGCGCTCCGCCGCCGCCTCCGCCTTCTTGCGACCGATGTCGGCGGTGGCAAAGATCGTCTGACGCTGAAGGTTCGTCAGGTCGACGGCATCGTCGTCGACGATGCCGATTCTCCCGACGCCCGCGGCCGCCAGATACTGAAGCGCCGGCGAGCCCAGACCGCCCGCGCCGATCACGAGCGCCCGCGAAGACGCCAGACGCTCCTGTCCGCGCAGACCGACTTCGGGAATGAGCAAGTGGCGGCTGTAGCGGCGCAGTTCGCGGCTACCCGCTAAGCTCAGCCGCGAGGATGCAGCCCGCTCAGCCATTCCAGTACCACGGCTTTGGAGTTTTCGGCGGCGTACGTGTGGTCGCTCTCGATCGTCGCGAACGACTTGGGCTCGGGCGCACGATCGAACAGCTCGCCCACGCTGGCCGGCCGCACCATTCCGTCGCGGTCCGCCGCCACGTAGAGCACCGGGCGTCCGGCAAGCAGAGGGAGCAATTCGGCGTAGCGCGCGTCCACGTCGCGCACGAGTTCGGGCAGCGTGACGCCGTGAACGTAAGAGGATCGAAAGTCCGTTGCTCCGGCTTTCTGCAGCGACGTGAGCGCGGAGGGACGTCCGTATCCCGTCGCGATCGCGATCGAACCGGCGATCGAGGGATCCGACGCCGCCGCGAAGAGCGCGGTCATCGCGCCCATGCTATGGCCCATCGTGTAGAGCGGTCCGCGCGGATGCTCGCGCGCCAGCGCGACCGTCGCAGCCATGGCGTCCATGCAGTCGTCCAGACCGCGCAGTTCCCCGCCGCTCGCACCGAGCTTGTGGCCGGGAAAATCGAGACTATACACCTCGAAGCCGTGGCTTGCCAGGAACGAGCACAGAAAGTCCAGATTGTGTTTACTGGACGAATAGCCGTGCCCGGCAACGATCGTCACGCCGCGCGGACGTCGCGCGCCGTATCGCAACACCGTCACGTCGTTCCGCTCTCCGCGGGCGCGGAGCAGCTCTAGCGACACGATGCATCGCTTTCGCCGGAATCGCAACCGTTGGCCAGCCAGCGTGAGGCGCCGTCGCGGTAGCGTTCCTGCTTCCAAATCGGCGCGCGCGACTTGAGCGCGTCGATCGCGTAGGCGCATGCCTCGAACGCTTCCCGCCGATGGACGGCCGCGGCCGATACGACGACCGCGACGCCGCCCGGCTCGATCTCGCCCGTGCGATGCACCATGGCCAAGCGTACGTCGCCAAAGCGCTCGCGAACTTCGCGCGCGATCGTCTGCATCTCCGTCACCGCCATCTCGTCGTACGCCTCGTAGTGCAGAGCGGTAATCTCGCGGCCGTCGGCACTTGCCCCGCGCACCGTTCCAAGAAACGTGACGACGCCGCCGTAGCCCGGAGCGCGAACGCCGTCTTCTACGGCGCGCGGATCGATCGAGCCGCTCGCGATGGATGCGTGCACGGCTAGCCGCCTCCGACCGGTGGCAACAGCGCAAGCTCGTCGCCGTCGGCCAGTTCGTCGTCGAACGACGCGAGCCGTCCGTTTCGCGCGACGCGTAAAGCCGGGCGCAACGCCTCGACCTCCGGGGATTGCGCCGCGAGATCCCGCCAGACGTCCTCGATGCGCGCGCCCGCCGCGGAGATCGAGACGTCACGCTCTCCCGAACCGAGCAGTTCGCGCGCCTGCGCGAATGCGATCACGCGGATCCGCACGGCTCTAGTATCCGCCGATGTCGGTCGAGTAGCCGCGCTCGGCCAGCCACGCGCGCGAACTCTCGTGCCGCGCAAGGGTATCGAGCCGGCTGCAGATCAGCTTGTGCATCAGCACTTCCCAAAAATGCTCGTCTTTCTCGTAGATGTCGTCGGGAATTTGGTTCTCGCTGCGCGTGAGCTCGCGCAGCTCGCGCCAGTCGGCATCCAGGAGCACCTCGCGCAGACGCGTCTCGTAATCCGGGCCGGGCGTACGTTGCATCAGGCGCTCCTTCGCGACGACTTGCCGCCGGGGTCGAGCACGAAGCGTTCGATCGCCGCGGCGACGCCGTCCTCGCCGTTACCGGCCGTCACGAAGCCGGCGGCGGAGCGCACGCCTTCGGGAGCGTTCGCCATCGCGACGCCGAGGCCGGCCCAGCGGAGCATCGGAACGTCGTTGGGCGAATCGCCGATCGCGAGGACCGCGCGCGGAGGGATGTTGAGATCGGCGCAGAGCCTGGCCAGCGCGTTCTCCTTCGTCGCCTCGAGACTCGTGACCGCACACTCCTCGAAATCGCCCCACGTTTCGTATTTGAAGTGCAGCGGAAGATCGGAGAACTCGGCGCGCATCGCCTCGACCGAGCGCCGTCCGAGAAAGCGAACGAACGTCGGCGCTTCGCCCAGCAAGGCGGCGAGGCTCGGGACGTCGACCCAGTGCGGCCCAACCATGTCCTCCATGTACGGGTTCGTGCCTTCTAGACGGTAAAAGCGCTCGCCGACGTACACGCCGACTTCCAAGCGGTGGCGCTCGGCGAACTCGACCATCGGGCGCGCGTATTGCAGCGGCACGGGAATGTGACCGAGAACGCGGCCGGTCACGAAGTCCTGGGTCAACGCGCCGTGCGCGCAGATGACCGGCAGTTGCAAGTCGAGTTCGCGCGCCAAGCGGGCGGGGAAATCCACGCCGCGGCCCGTCACCAGGACGACGCGGACGCCGAGCTCCAGGGTGGCTTGGATCGCCCGGCGGTTGGCGGCCGAAACGCCGTCGTCCGGGCCGAGCAGGGTTCCGTCGAGGTCGAGCGCGACCAGCGCGATGAGGGGCACATCACCCATCTTAGCGCGAACGTCAATTTTGCGGGCGGAGGGTGCGACATCCGAACGGCCCGAAACGTTTGTTCGCGTGTTGAAACTTCTCACGATCGCCGCGCTCGCGGCGGCGGCCGCCTCGGCAGCCGTTCCGGCAGCGGCTCAGAGCGGCTGCTCGCACGAGACGCTGCAAGTTCGCGGGACGCCGGTCGCGATCGGCTTTTGCCCCGCCGGCGCTCCCCACATCGTGCAGGGCGGCGAAGTCGCCGTGCCCGTCCAAGCGACGTACAGTGCTGCCGGAGGGTCCTTTTCCGAGAGCCCCACGCTGCTCTTCGTGGCCAGCGAAGGGCCGTCTCGGCTCATCCGCAATCTCGATCTCTCGCGCGTCGGGATGACCGGGACGCTCCACCTGACGCTGGTGTACGGGGGCGGCCAGGTCCGCGTGGACTCGGCTATGCTCACCCCCGGAGCCATCATCGTCAAGTGATTTCCAGGGCTCGGAACGAAACCATAGGCTCGCGGAGGGACTTTTAGCCATCATGCGCCGCCGGTATATCGCCCTGCATAACGCCAAGCTCCTCGACTGTAGTCGCTAGAGGCAGCGTCGCTATGTCGTGTACCGCCATCGACCCCAATCTCACGGCTCAGGAACAAGCGCATTTTCTCATCGATGCGATCCCGCCCGGACTCTTCCGGGTCGAAGACGAGGATCAACGCATCGCCTGGCGCGTCAGTCCCGAGCCGTTCGCTTTGTCCGCGGAGAGCGTGGCGAAGATCGAGGCGATCGGCACGGACCTTCTAGCGTTCTATCGCGCACTCAACAACCTCTATAACCGGAGCGCTCGCGGAACCGCGCCCGGCTTCATCGCGGAATATCTCGATCTAGGCAAACCCGAGCACGTCGTCCGGCTCGCCCGGCAGAATCGCTTCAAACAGGACGTGCCCCTCATCATGCGCCCCGACCTATTGCTGACCGACGACGGCTTCGTCGCTTCGGAGCTCGACAGCGTGCCTGGCGGCATGGGTTTTCTTGGGGCGATGACCCAAGCGTATTGCAAGCTCGGGATCGAAAGCGTGGGCGGCGTCGACGGAATGCCGCTTCAGTTCGGGGCGATGCTCGCGGCGCTCACCGGAGTCGAGAAGCCCACCGTAGCCGTCGTCGTCTCCGACGAGTCGGGCGACTACCGCGCCGAAATGCGCTGGCTCGCCGACGCCGCGCGGCGTCTGAGCGTCGCCAACGCGTACGTCTGCGAACCGCAGGACGTCGTGTTTACCGAAGAAGCCCTCTACTTGCGGCCGGCGGAAGGCGAAGACGTGCGTCTGGACGCGCTCTATCGCAACTTCGAGCTCTTCGACCTCATGAACGTGCCCAAGCACGAGCTAATGCTCTACGCGGCGCGCCACAACCGGATCAAGATGACGCCGCCGCCGAAAGCGGACCTCGAAGAAAAGCTCTCGTTCGCGCTCTTCCATCATTCCGCGCTCGAATCGCTCTGGCGAAAGGAGCTCGGAAACGAGACCTACGAGCGACTTCTTAAACTCTTTCCGCAAACGTGGGTTCTCGATCCGCGCCCGCTTCCGCCGCAAGCGGTCATCGACGGACTGCGGATCGGCGGACGCCCGGTTCGCGACTGGCGCGAGCTGCTCGATCTGGGCAAGAGCGAGCGCGACTACGTCGTCAAGCCGTCCGGTTTCTCGGAGCTCGCCTGGGGTTCGAAGGGCGTCAAGATCGCCAACGATCTGACCAAGGACGAATGGGCGGCGACGCTCGAGAACGGGCTCGCCTCGTTCGAGCGCACGCCCTACATCCTCCAGCGCTTCCACAAGGGCAAACGGCTGCGTCAGATGTATCTCGACCGCAAGACCGACGAAATTCGGAATTACGACGGACGCGTACGTCTGTGCCCCTACTATTTCGTGACCGGCTCGCAGGGCGCAACGCAAGCCGAAGTCCGTCTCGGGGGAATCCTAGCGACGGTCGCCCCCGCCGACAAGCGACTCATTCACGGCATGACCGACGCCGTCATGGCGTCGTGCTTCGTCAAAGACGGCGGCTATTAGTTAACGCGTGCGCGTGATCGTCGCATTCTGCGACGGCACGTCGATCTCGTCGACGACCAAGGACGACGGATCGTACCAGAGGCCGACCGTCACCGGTCCGGCCAGCGAGAGATAGGCGTCGCTCGCCGGTACGTTCGCGGGTCGCGTCGCCGGAGCGGTTGTGGAGCCGACGGTCAGCGGCACGCTCTGGCCGAACGCGGGAACGATCGCGATGACCGGCTTGTCGTTCCACGCCGACATCTGCGCGGGCGCGGCAAAGAAGCCGGAGAGCAGTCCGGGATCGATCACGCAGAAATGATTGGCATCTGCGGCGAGAGTCATGGTTTGCGTATCGCCAGCCGCGCCGGTTACGATCGCAGTCGTGCCCTTGAAGGCGATATTCGCCTGCATGTTACGCGCGCCGACGACGTAGTTCGCCGAATACCCGGTCAGCGACAAATCCGGCGCTAAGAGCATCGTGGACTTGGCCGTTGCGGGCGTTCCGCTGAAGCTTCCCGACGCGTTCTCGGCGAGCGTGAGCCCACCCGTCGCTGAGGAGGATACGGTCAGCGCCATCTGTCCGGCGTTCTTGCCGGCCACCGTCGCCGTGTAGTTGTACGTGCCGGCTGCGGGGAATCGCGCGGCGGGCGCCGCCTGAGCGACGAGTGCCGAAAGAACGAGACCGATCATCGTGTTCCTTTCACGAGACCGCCGAGCACGTCGAGTGCCGTGTCGATCTCGTCGAGCGAGTTGTAGCCGTGCGGGGCGACGCGGATGCCGCTGGGGCGCCACGTCGTCACGATCCCTTCGCGCTGCATGGCGCGCCCGAGTTCGACGCTATCGCGGCCCGGCATCCGGAATGTCACGATACCCGACGATATCCCTGCTCCGCGCTGCGTCGGGACCTCCGCACCGGCACGCAGGAGTCCTTCGTGCAAGCGGTCCGTCAGCGCCAGGACGTGCGCGGCGATGCGATCCGGCCCGCAGCGCTCGAAGAGATCCACCGCGCGTTCGAGCGAGAGCGCGCCGATGAAATTCGGCGTGCCGCCTTCGTACCGTAGCGCGTGCGGGGACCACGGTTGCTCGTAGGCGTGGAAGTCCCACATGTCGGCCACGGAGCGCCAGCCCGGCGACGCAACCGTGAGTCGATCGATCAGGTCTTCGCGCACGTACAGAAAGCCTGCGCCTTGAAGTGCGAGCATCCACTTCGCGCCCGCGCCGTACAGCGCGTCGACGCCGGCCGCGCGCACGTCGAGCGGGAAAGCCCCCAGGCCCTGGATGGCGTCCACGCAGAGCCACGCGCCGTGCCGGTGCGCGACCTCGGCAAGCCCGGCCAGATCGTGCCGGTACCCGTCGTGGTACGACACCCACGAGACCGCGACAACGCGCGTGCGCTCGCCGATCGTCTTCTCGAGCACGGCGGGCGTCAGCCGCTCGCGCGAGGCGTCGAGAAATCGCACGTGCGCGCCGCGCTCGCGAATCGGCAGCCATGGTATGACGTTGGACGGAAACTCGTTGTCGCAGAGGATCAACTCATCGCCCGGCTTCCAATCTATGCCGCCGGCGATCGCGGACGCGCCTTCGCTCGTGCTCCGAAGCAACGCGATCTCTTCGCCGCTTGCGCCGATGTAGCGCGCCAACCGCTCGCGGTACTCGGGCATCCGCATCTCGTAAGGTGCGGTGCCGAGTACGCCGCCCGAGGCCTGCGCCTCCAGGAACGCTTGCAACGCGACGACGGACGGACGAGGGAGAACGCCGACGGCGGCGTGATTGAGGTAAACGAGCGTCGTGGTGACGCCGAAGTCGTCGCGCGGAAGCGGCGGTCCGGTCACTCCGCGCCGATCATGCCCTTCGTGTGCCAGGCGATGTTCCCGGCGCGATCGCCGACGCGTTCGAGCGAGGCCAGAATAAACAGATAGCGCGTGCCCGAGCGCACCAGCTCGGGATCGGCCTGCATCTCCTGCTGCAACAATTTGATGCTGCGCTTGTAGAGTTTGTCCACTTCGTCGTCGCGTTCGATGACCGAACTTGCCAGTTGGGCGTCGCGTTCGGTATACGCGCGCATGGCATCTGCGAGCAAGCCGGTCGCAACGCTGGCGATCCGATCGATCTCGACCTTCTGCGGTCGAAGCGTCTGATCGGCGAGCTTGATGGCGTTCTTGGCGATGTCCACGCCGTAGTCGGCAACGCGCTCGAGGTCGGTCGCCATTTCGATCATCGCCGCGATCTCGCGCAACTCTCCGGCAACGGGCTGCTGGCGCCAGATGAGCTCGATGCAATGCGATTCAACGCGGCGACGCAGGTCGTCCACGGCGTCGTCTCCGGCGACCACGCGCGCGCCCGCGCTCGCATCGCGATGTTCGAGCGCGTCGACGGCGCCTCGTACGGCTTCAACGGCCAGCGCGCCCAGTCGGACGACGTCCAGGCGCGTCGCTTCGAGCGCCTCGTGATACGCGGTGCGCACAGTCTCCAGGTCCTCCTGCTCTATGGGGGAATCGCGACCAATGACGGCTCGGCCACCATCCGGTCAGCCTTAGTATAAGTCAAAGGGGGCATACCCGCAACGCAACGAAGGCCCCTGCGCCCTTTACCAAACCATCCCGCGCTCTTTATCAAACCATAAGAAAGAAGGAACGATCTGTGTCGGAGATTCGTACGGTCGGCGTCTGCGGCGCCGGACTGATGGGGAACGGCATCGCGCAAACGTGCGCGTCGGCCGGTTTCAACGTCGTGCTCATGGAGGTCGCTCCCGAGCCGCTGGAGCGCGGAATGAAGTCCATCGCCGCCTCGCTCGCGAAATTCGTGGAAAAGGGCAAGCTAGCGCCCGCCGACCGCGACGCGACGCTCGCGCGAATCGTCGCCACCACCGACGTCGCGGCGATGAAGGATTGCGACCTCATCATCGAGGCGATCGTCGAAAACGTCGCCGTGAAGACCGAACTCTTCCAAAAGCTCGACGCTCTGCTCGCGCCGCACGCGATCCTGTGCACCAACACCTCGAGCCTCTGCGTCATCGAACTCGCCGCCAAGACCAAGCGCCCGAATCGCGTCGCGGGGCTGCACTTCTTCAATCCCGTGCCGCTGATGAAGTTGGTCGAGGTCGTCAAGACCATCGCGACCACGCAGGACGTCGTCGACGATCTTTTCGCCTTTGCGATCAAACTCGGCAAGGAACCGATCCTTGCCCAAGACACCCCGGGCTTCGTCGTGAACCGCCTGCTGATTCCGTATTTGCTCTACGCGATTCGCTGCCTCGAGCAAGGCCTAGCTTCGAAAGAAGACATCGACAAGGGCATGAAGCTGGGATGCGGCTACCCGATGGGACCGTTCGAGCTGCTCGACTTCGTCGGGCTCGACACGACGTACTACATCTCTGAAATCATGTTCGACGAGTTCAAGGATCCGATTATGGCCGCGCCGCCGCTGCTCAAGCGCATGGTGCTGGCCGGGCGCTACGGCCGTAAGACCAAGAAGGGCTTTTACGACTATGAGTGAGGCCGGCATTTTCGAACACCTTCGCGTGGACAAGGACGGTCCGGTCGCCGTCGTGACGCTGAACCGCCCGGAGGTGCTCAACGCCCTCAACCGCCGGCTCTTAGCGGAGCTTTCGCTGGCGCTCGTCGAGCTGAACGGGAACGCCGACGTTCGGGCCGTCGTCATCACCGGCGCCGGCGAAAAAGCCTTCGCGGCCGGAGCCGACATCGGCGAGCTCAACGCGCTCGAGAGCGCGACGGCCGGCGCCGAGCAGGCGCGCATGGGCCAAGCGGTTACGCGCCAGATCGAGCGCATGCGAATCCCCGTCATCATGGCCGTCAACGGCTTCGCCCTCGGCGGCGGCTGCGAGCTCGCGATGGCGGGTGACGTTCGCATCGCGAGTGAGAATGCGAAGTTCGGGCAGCCCGAAGTCAATCTCGGCCTCATTCCGGGTTACGGCGGTTCGCAACGAACCACACGCCTCGTCGGCAAAGGCATGGCGATGTATCTCTGCCTCACCGGCGAGATCATCGACGCGGCCGAAGCGCTGCGCATCGGCTTGGTTCAGAAAGTCGTGCCGCTTGCGGATCTGCTCGGCGAAGCCAAACGCATCGGGACCGTCATCGCGACCAAAGCACCGCTGGCGATCGCGGCATGCAAACGCGTCATTCACGGCGGCGCGCACCTCTCGCTCGACGACGCGCTCGAACTCGAGGCGATCGAATTCGGCACGCTGGTGAATACGGCCGACATCAAAGAAGGCACCGGCGCTTTCCTCGAAAAGCGCAAACCACAGTGGAGCGGCACGTAGCGCAGCGCTCGCTGGTCGCGTCCGTCGCGTTCGCACTCGCGCTCGTCGCGATCGCGCACGCCGGCGGCGCGCTGACGTTCTCGGCCGCTCCCGAGACGACGGGCCGATACGCGGTGACCGGATCCCTTACCGCGCTCGACGCCCCGCCGGGAACGGCCGTCTCGTTTTACGGCCGCGCGCCGACGAAAACGGAGATGGCGCCCTCGCCCGGCGCCGACGGCCTGTTCTTCTTTCACCTGGATCTCGGCGCGAACGCGCCCGTTCGCGTCGGGAGCGGCAGCACGATGGACGTGACGTTTCCGTCCAAGCTCGACCCATCGTATCGCTACTCGATGACGCTGGCGCGCACCGTTCCCAACGTCGTCGACGTTCCCGGCACGCTTCGCGGAAACACGTTGCACTTCACACTGCCGGCGTTCGTCGTCCCCGCGAAAACCCGGATCATCGGCGAAATCGACGGCGACCCGACGAGCTCCGATCGATAAAGCCCGTCTACACTGGTAGATCGTTTTGGAAGCAACTCGTAAACGTTAACGGCTGATTCGCCAACATGTGAGATTGGGCGTCGTCGAGTTTCTGTGCATTGAGACCCTCTACGGGCGCTTCGTACCACAGGACGCCGTCGAATGTCTTCGCCACGTAGCCGACGATCGACGCATCCGATTTGCGCCGAATCGCCCAAATGTTTACTACCGACGAGGCCTTGCTTCCGAGCACGCCCGACGGAGCGGCCGTCGCTAAGTCGCTGGTCCCGAGCGCCAGGTCGGAGCCCATGCATTGCGCGCCTGCGGCCGGTGCATTCAACATCGTTCCAGTCGCAAAGCGGTCTTCGAGTTCTGAGCGGCCACTAGGCGCGGCGCCGATCAACCCGATAGCCAGCAAGACCGCAGAAAAAGCACGCTCCATATCGTTCTCGTCTCCTTTTCTCGAATAACCTATCGCTTGACGAGCGAACTTTCGGCGTTTGCCATCGCGAGCGCGATGGCGGGATTGAAGCCGGCCCAGGTGGCGCGGATCTTGCCTTCCGGACCGACGACCACGACCGTCGGGAAGCCCTCGATTTGGAAGTAACCTTGCGACGTTGCGCCCGGGTCGAGCACGACGTTGCGGATGGGATGCCGGCGCACGAACGCGGCCACGACCGAGCGCGGCTCGCCGACGTTCACCGCGACGACCTCCGACGCAGGATGGCTGCGCGCAAACGCTTCGACCAGCGGCAGCTCCTGTTTGCACGGCGCGCACCACGACGCCCAAAAGTCGAGAAACACGAGCCGCCCGCGCTGATCCGCCAGACGGAACGTTCCCCCGTCCAGGCGTTCGAACGCGACGTGCGGAGCGGGAGGAGCCGCGGACGCGGTTTCGAGCGAACGCGGCGACACGATTAAGCGCCACGCGACGAACGCGATGAGAACGACGGCAAGAACGTCCCAGATGCGGTCGAACGGCGAGCGCGGCGGTTTCTCGTCCGGCGAATCAATCGACGGCGAAGATTGCTGCAATGCCTTGACCGCCGCCGATGCACGCCGACGCGACGGCGTACCCGCCGCCGCGTGCGCGCAGATCGTGCAGCGCCGTGAGCGCGAGCCGCGCTCCCGACGCGCCCAGCGGATGTCCGAGCGAGATGGCACCGCCGTGCGGATTGAGGCGCGCGTGCGACGATCCGTTCAGACCGAGTTCTTTCAGGCACGCGAGCACTTGCGGCGCAAACGCTTCGTTGATCTCGATCGTCGCGAGATCGCTCTCGGTGATGCCGGCGCGTGCGAGCGCCTTAGGGATCGCGAACGCCGGCCCGATGCCCATGATGCTGGGCTCGACGCCGACGACGCTGCCGGTGACCAAGCGTCCGATCCACGTGCGGCCGTCGGCCTTGGCTTGCTTGACGGTCGTGAG
>PMFP01000167.1 GCA_003155175.1 Vulcanimicrobiota bacterium | reverse complement strand
CGAGCTTCTCGCGCGCGTTCGCTTCGTGGTCGGCGGTCTCGGCGGCGAAGCCGACTAGAAACGCCTTCCCCTTCTTCTCGCCGAGTTCGGCCAGCACGTCGGGCGTGCGCTCCATCGCCACGTGCAAATCTTCGGCGGTCTTCTTGAGTTTCTGGGGCGACGCGTGCGCCGGGCGCCAATCCGAAACGGCAGCCGACGCGATNNACGACGCCGGCGTCGCGCGCGCGATCGGCCGCGGCCTCGCGCAACTCGGCGGCCGTTTCGAAGCGCACGACTTCGACCGAGGCCGGCGGTTCGAGCAGCGTCGGTCCGAGCAGCAGCGTCACGGCGGCGCCGCGCGCGGCGGCCTCGTGCGCCAGCGCGATGCCGGTCGCGCCGGTGGACGCGTTGCTGACGAAGCGGACCGGGTCGAAGGCCTCGCGCGTCGGACCGGCGGTGACGACGACGCGCACGCCGGAAAGGGAATCGGCGCGCGCGAGCACGCGCTCGAGCGCCGCGATCAGGCGATCTTCGGAGGCGAGCCGGCCGACGCCGGTTTCGCGCTCGGCCAAGAATCCGATTTCCGGTTCGACGATTTCGTATCCGCGTGCGCGCAGCGTCGCCAGATTCGCGCGCGTGGCGTCGCTCTCGTACATGGCCGAGTTCATCGCTGGCGCGATCACGACGGGAACGCGCGCCGCGAGCAGCGCGGTCGTGAGCAGATCGTCGGCGACGCCGGTCGCGATTTTGGCGATGACGTTGGCCGTGGCGGGCGCGACCAGGATCGCGCGCGCTTCGCGGACGAGCCGGACGTGCGGAATCTTCTCCGGTGCGTCCCACAGCGACGTGTAGACCGGACGCGCGGTCAGCGACGAAAACGTCAGCGGCGTGACGAAGCGCTCGGCACCCGCCGTCATGATCACGTCCACGATCGCGCCGCGCTGCACCAGCGCACTTGCCAGAGAGGCCGCTTTGTACGCGGCGATGCCGCCCGTGACGCCGAGCAGAACGCGCGAGCCGTTCATGCCGGCAGCCAAATGTTGTCGAGCAAACGCGTTTGGCCGAACCGCGCGGCGCCGACGACGAACGCGCCCGCGCGCGGCGCATCGAGCGGCTCGAACGTGTCGGCATCCACGACGTCGAGATAGTCGAGCGTCGCGGCCGGGTCGAGCAGGCCGCGGGCCGCGCGCACGGCGTTCTCTTTCCCGTCGCCGCGTGCGAGCGCGGCGTATAGTTCGCGCAGCGCGCGTTGCAGCGTCGGAGCGGCCGCTCGCTGCGCGACCGAGAGGTAGGCGTTGCGGCTCGAGAGCGCGAGGCCGTCGGCTTCGCGCACGGTCGGCACGATCTCGACGCGTACGTCGAGGTCGAGATCGCGCACCATGCGCCGGAGCACCGCCGTCTGCTGGGCGTCCTTCTGACCGAGGAACAGCGCGTCGGGCCTCACGACGTTCAAGAGTTTGAGCACCACGGTCGCGACGCCGCGAAAGTGCCCGGGCCGCACCGCGCCCTCGTATCGCGCCCCGATCTCGCCCACGTCCACGGACGTCGAAAATCCGGGGGGGTACATGGTTTCACGCTCGGGTGCGAACACGAGGTCTACGCCGGCCTCTTCCAGCTGGCGGCAATCGCCTGCTAGGTCCCGGGGGTACCGCGCGAAGTCTTCGTCCGGGCCGAACTGCAGCGGATTGACGAAGAGCGAGACGGCAACGGTCCGGCACGATGCGCGGGCCGCCCGCACGAGCTCGAGATGGCCCCGGTGGAGCGCGCCCATGGTCGGGACGAACCCGAGCGGCCGGGGCACGGCTCCGAACGCGGCACGGGCCGGAAGAATGGCATCCACGACTTGCACGAAATGTCGTTTCCGCGCTAGGCGCGCGTCACCCGTAGGACCGTGCGCCCGACCGTGAACGGCACCCCGACCCCGAGCTTGGCATCGCCCGTGACGGCCTCGCCGTCCAGTTTGGTGCCGTTGCGGCTCTCGAGGTCGGTCAGCGTGAGAGCGTCCCCTTCGGCGCGAAGGTGGGCGTGGCGGCGCGAGACGTACCGGTCGAGCGGTATGCAGGCCTCGACCATGGCGTCGTCGCGACCGATCGAAATCTCGCGGTCGAACGTCCAGGTCTTCCCGTCCAAGGGTCCGCTCAATACCTCCAGCTGGAACATGGCCGCGACCCTTTCAAGAGCGACCCGGCCCGCCCCCTCAACAAATCCGGTCTCCGGCCGATTACTGTACGATATACATTATGAATAACCGCATTGACGAGTTGCTCCATCTGATGGAGGAGGAACCCCCTGACGCGTTGCGCGAGGCGGAGTTCTTCCAGGCCCAGACCATTCTCGAGAATCTGGCCGGCAAGACCGTCGCCAGCGCCGAGCTGGAAGCGACCCGGGTGGTCATCACCACCTCCGACGGCTCGCGCTACTTCTTCTACGGATTCCTCGGCCGCCAAGACGTCTAGCGCGACCCATCCAGCCGGCTAGCTTCCGGCACCAACGGCCCGAGCTGCAAAGAGCGCTCCCAGCACCGCGTGTTCCGTCACGATGCCGCCTTGCACGTAGACCTCGTACGGTTCGCGCAGCGGCGCGTCGCACGAGAGCTCGATCGTCGCGCCGCCGACGAAGGCGCCGCTCGACATGATCACCGGGTCCACGTAGCCCGGCACGGGTCCCGGCTCGGGACGGTAGCGCGCATTCACCGGCATCGCCTTCTGCAGCCCTTCCGCGAATCGAATCAGCGCGTCGCGCTCGCCTAAGCGAATCGCCTGCACGATATCGGTGCGGACGGCTCCCGGCTGCGGGTCCACGCGATATCCGAGCTGCGCAAACAGCGCCGCCGTGAAGTCGAGACCGCGCAAGGTCTGCTCCACAACGAGCGGCGCGACGAACAACCCTTGCACGAAGGCGCGGCCGAAACCGAACGTCGGGCCGAGCGCGTCGCCAAGTCCGGGCGCGTACAGTCGCGCGGCGACCCGTTCGACGACGCCGGCCCGGCCCGCGACGTAGCCGCCGCCGGGCGCAAGGCCGCCCCCCAGATTCTTGATCAGCGACCCCATCACGAGATCCGCACCGGCATGGCACGGCTCGCGGGCTTCCACCAGCTCCCCGTAGCAGTTGTCCACGAGTACGAGCGGACGCGATTTCGACGCTCGCGCCAGCTCGACGATGCGGGCGCAGCCGTCGACGTCGAGCGACGGGCGCGGCGCATAGCCGCGCGAACGCTGCACGAAGACCGCCGCAACGTCTTCGGACTCGAGCGCGGCCGCGATGGCGTCCTCGTTGGGCGATCCGTCGCCGCGCAGCGCGACTTCGCGATATCCGATGCCCGCGCTCTGAGCGAGCGCGAACGGCGCGTCGCAGATCGCGTTGCGCAACGTGTCGTACGGACGCCCCGTCGCCGACAGCAGCGTCTTACCGTGCGGAACGCACGCCGCGACGGCCGTGACGATCGCGTGCGTGCCGCTGACGATCGAGAGGCGCGCCAACGCGCGCTCGGCGCCGAGCACGCGCGCCAGGAGCGACTCGTAGCGCGCCCGGCCGGCGTCGTCGTACCCGTAGCCGGTGGATCCGGCGAGATCGTTCTCGCTCACGCCTTCCTCGAGGAACGCCGCGAGCACGTTCGACTTCACGGCGCGCTGCGCGGGATAGGTCAGGCCGGCGACGCCCGCCTCCGCGCGCAGCGCCGCTTCTCGCACGCGACCCTCGACGCCGTATCGCGCGCACGTCTCCATCACGCCGAGCGTCGCGCCGCTCACGTTGCGGCGAGCTCGGCGACGTGCCGCTCGTACGCGCGCACGAACGGAAAGTAGATCGCCGTCGCGAGCGCGAGGTTGACGGCGACGAGCACGAGCGCGCGCGGATCGAGCGTGGCAAGATACGTCGAGACCGGCGTCGGCAGCGCGGACGGCACGTAGAACGCCGCGCGCGCGACCCAGCCCGACGCGACGGCAACGTACGTGACCGTCGCGAGCACGGCGGGCGCCAGTACGAACGGGAGCGCGAGAAACGGATTGAACACGATAGGAATGCCGAAGATCAGCGGCTCGTTGATGTTAAAGAGCGACGGCAAGAGCGTGAGCCGCCCGATGCGGCGGAGCTTCGCGACGCGCGAAATCGCGAGCAGCGCGGCCAGCGGCAACGTCGCGCCGGCCCCGCCGGGAAAGACGAAGAGAAAGAGCGAGACGACGACGATGTGCGGGAGCGGCGCGTGCGCGGCATACGCATTGGTGTTCTGCACTTGAAGCGTAAGGTAGACGGGCGTCACGATCGCGGCGAGCGACGCGGGGCCGTGGATGCCGGCCGTCCAGAGCAGCGTCTCCACCACGACGATCGCCATGAGCGCGGGGTAACTGTCGCCCAGCCGCGCGAGCGGCTCGATCAGCTGCGTCACGTCGGCGGCGATGGATACGTGCCAGAGCGGCAACACGGAAAAGAGCGCGACCGCAGACGCGGCGCCTACCCAATCGGCGACGCGCGCCTGCGGCGCCGGAATCGCGCGCCGCGCGACGGCGACGCACAAGCCGGTCGCGCCGCAGACCGCCATCGCGAGGAAGAGTCCGATGGCGCCGAGCGCGTGCAGATAGGCGAGCGGGTCGGGGGCGAAGACCGGACGCGGCAAAGCGAGCGCAAAGCTTGCTACCGACGCAAGAACTAGCGCCGCTCGGTCGTACCCCGCGCGCTCGGCCAGGCACCACGCAAGGATGGGAGCGAGCACGGCCGCCATGACGGAGAATCCCGGCACCAGCGCGCCCGAGACGCGCCGGGCGAGCGCTACCCCGAACCACGGGCCAGGCACGGGAACGAGAAAAAACAGGATGCCGGCGGCGACGGCTAAGCCGATCAGGCTCCAGGGAAGCGCTACGCGGACCGCCGCGACGAACGGCAGCTCCGCGAAGGCATGGATAAGGCGAACCTGCTTAGAGGCGGCGGACGACGGCCTCGACGCGGCCGATGATCTCGACATCGCTCGCGTAGATTGGCGCCATGGTGGGATTCTCCGGCTGCAAGCGCACCCGGTCGCGTTCCTTAAAGAAACGCTTGACCGTCGCTTCGCCTTCGAGCATCGCGACCACGATCTCGCCGTTGTCGGCATCCTTCTGCGGGCGGACCATGATGAGATCGCCGTCGAGAATGGCCGCGTCGATCATCGAATCGCCTTGGACGCGGAGCATGAACGCCTCGGAACCGCGCGGCACGAACGACGCCGGAAGCACGAACTCGCCCTCGCGATTCTCCGCCGCCGTGATCGGCGTGCCCGCCGCGACCTTGCCGACGATCGGCATGACGACGGTGTCGGGTCCGGAGCCGAAGGCACGGCCGGGCGCCTCGGAGCGCAGGGCGCGCGGCTTGGTCGGGTCGCGGGAGATCAGTCCGCGCCGCTCGAGTGCCTTGAGATGGGCGTGGATCGTGGACGAGGACGACAGGCCCACCCGCTCGCCGATCTCCCGTACCGAGGGCGGGTAGCCGCGCTCGTGCGTGTAGGCGTGGATCACGTCCAGAATGCTCTGCTGGCGCTCGGTCGTGGGTTTCTCGGACATATCCCCTCCAGGCCGCCTAGGCCACAATGCCATGCGTATGGCACCAACTTCGGATACACCTTAACATAAGGTGACCAAATAATGCAAACGTACGTTCGGGCCATCTTGACATCCGCTCCGAGGGGCGTGGTAGAATCTAGGGGACGAACGGGCGTTCGGCCCAAGATATAGAGGCACTAGTATCCGAACGAACGTTTGCCACAAGAAAGCCGGGAGGGGAGAAACCACAGTGTACAGGCGCAAACGAATCACCCTGATGCCGATGATCGCGTTGGCCGGCCTCAGCCTTATGGTGAGCCTGCCGTTGCTCTCGAGCACCAACCTCTACGCTGCCACCGCGCACCGGTACGATGTCGTCACCGTGAAGCCGGGCGACACGCTCTGGTCGATCGCGGCGGCCCATTCAGGGGATGCCGACGTGCAAGACACGATCGATCGCATCAGTGAAGTCAACCATCTCCAGGCTGCGAGCATTCAGCCCGGCGAGCACCTCCGCATACCTCAGTAAATCACGCAACGCCCAGCACGTGGGCGAGGTCGTTCAAACGCCGCTACTCGCGGCGTTTTTTTGTGCGTTCGCGAGCGAAGCCGAACTACGGTCGATCGATTGCGGCCGCTACGTGCGGCGGCTGACGAGGACGATGCTGTGGCCGGCGTGGTCGTCGAGAAATTCGAACCCGTCCATCATCCACTGGTCCAGGCCGGTGGTCGTGTGCTTGAGCATTTCGCGGACGACGTGCACGCGATCGCGCAGCCAGGCGAGTTCGCCGCGCGTGGTCGTTGGGAAGATCGCGACCTCGCAATCCTCGCACTGATATCCGTACTGCATCGGTGAGGGCGCCCTTTCGCAGCGCAAAAGAAAAAGCCCCCGTTCGCATTCGCGAACGGGGGCGTTGCCGTCGATCGGCTCTAGGCGGAGACCCTCTAGAGTTTCACGCTGACGTTCAGGTAAGCCTGAAACGGCAGGGCGCCCGTGAGCGGGCTATACGGCTGGTTCATCCAGTTGGGATATGGCGCCGTTCCGTTTGCCGCATCCCTTCCGGAGGTCCCGTAGAAGAAGCCCGCGCCGGGTTGAGACCCGATGTAGCTGAAGCCGTTCGGAGCCCATCCGCAGACGTAGCCGTTTGCGGGATAGGCGCTCGACCATGACGTCGAGGTTCCACCGAAGCAGGTGTTGACGACGTTCGCCAACGTCAGCTGCGCGTGGATCGTCGACGAGACGTCGTAGCCGAATTGCAGCCCCATGTTAAATACCCATGGATTGCGATACTGCGAGAGCGTGTCGAAGCGCCCCGTCACCGGGTTGGGTATTGCGAGGCTCCCGGAGCTGGTAAACGCGGAACTCCCGCACGTTTGGTAGTTGGGGTAGAGCTGGAGCCCGGTCCCCACGCCCGCAATTCCGACCTGATTTGCGCCGCAACTACGAGGATCGAGACCGATGACCGCGGTCGGTGATCCGTACGAGTTCCCCTGCTGCAATACGCCCTGCACCGTCGCCGTCCAGCGGTCGTGCTTGTATTGCACGAAGCCCGTGAACTGGTTGGGAGAGAGCGCGGTCCCCGCCACCCCGTCCGGCGCCGTATAAGGTGGATTGTTGGCGTACGCCGGATAGTAACCATTCGGATCGAGGAAGCCCTGAGCCGGCAGGTTGTAGTACGCGTTCTGGATCGCATGCCCGCCCAGCAACGTACAAGCAGCTACCGTTGCGACGCCTTGATTGGTTGCGTTGGGACCGGTAGGGACGCCCGCACAGTAGTACGGGAACGCGTCCGCTAGAGCCCCCGTCGGGCATTGCGATGAACCGGCATGGGTCGCGCAAAACGACGTCAGCCCGTTGTACGAGCGGATGAAGTTGTTGAGCGTGCTGATCGTGTTCGAGCCGTTCGACAGATTGCTGTATCGAATGACTCCGTAGGTATACGTGTAGGAGAGCTGGCCCGAGAGCCCGTTGCGGCTCGGGTCGCCCTTCTGAATGGCCAGTTCGACGCCGGTCGTCTTCTGCGTGCCGGCGTTGATGCCGGACGCGAAGTTGCCGCCGAGCGAAACGGTCACGATCTGGTTGGTCGTATACCGGTAGAACGGCGAGAGTTTCGCCGACCAGTCGGTATTGGTGAAGTGGTGCTCGACCGAGAGGTCGTAGTTGTTCGAGACCTGCACCGGATTGTTGTGCACCGGCGTGTTGAAGCCGAGGCCGAAGAAGTGCGTGAAGTCGAACGTCGCCGCACCTCGGCCCGAGGCGTTTTCGTACTGTTCGAACGCGGTTTCGGTCGGCTGCGTGTAGCGCCCGTAGTTGACGCGCAGGACCGTGTCGGGATCGAACGTATAGGTGCCGCCGATGCGCGGCGACCAGAGCGGATGAGAAATCGAGCTCACACCGACGTTGGTATAGAGCGTGTTTCCATCCAGGCCGTTCGGATGAACCGCTTGCCGGCCCGAGTTCGCCACTAATGGGTTTAACGTATTCCCAGCGTAGCAAAGAGCCGGGTTTTGACCGGCGAAGAGATTCGGTGCGATGACCGGGGTGACCAGCGACGCATTCGAGGTCGGCGTCACCGGATTGAGCACCGGCTGGCCCGTGGCCGGGTCGTAGCAATACGAGTTCTGAGCCGTGCGGAACCAGAAATTGAATTCTGAATTCACCGTGCTCGGGAAATCGTAGGTGTAGTTCTCGTACCGAAGCCCGACGTTGAGATCGATCTTGTCGTTCGGGCGGATTTCATCCGTCAGAGCGAGCGAAGTGAACTTCGGTACGACCTGATTGAGCGTGCCGTAGCCGCCGGGCACCGTGACGGTGAAAGCCGCTCCGGCCGCGCAAGCGGCCGAGCCCGCAGGCGTGTTCGCACAGGCATTGTTCGTAGCCCAGCCGCCGGTCGGAAAGTCGTACGTTCCGCCCGTCGAGCTGCTCAGGCAGGACCCGAGACTGCCCGTCGCAACGCTGTAGCAATTCCCGTTCGCGTCGGTCAGGTTCGTGGGATGGCTGGGCGCCGAATAGAACTGGTTGTTCCAGCGCGTTACGCTGGCCGTCGTGTAGTTTCCGGTCAGGCTCAGCAGGTTCTGCGCGTTGACCTGATCTTCGGCGTCGAGCTGAATACCGCGGGTATGCGTGCTCAGCTCGTAATCGAACGTCGGATATCCGGCGCCGGTTCCGAAATACCCGTATGCGCCCAAGCCGAAGGCGGCGGGCGATGCCGGGTTATTCTGGAGCCAACTCGAGTAGAACGTGTAGCCCATCAAGCGGACGAACGCGCTCGAGCCGATGTTCTTTTGGTACTGGAGCTTGATGATCGAACCGTTGTTCCAAATGCCGCCGCCGTCGTTGGGGTTAATGCCCTGTCCGACCGCGCGGTTCGTTCCGGTATTGGGAGCGAAGTACGTGACGGCGTTCGCGGTCGACGCATTCTGCCCAAACGCCGTTCCCGGCGCAAAGATCTGCTTGTCGAGGTACGGCACGGTCGAGGGACCCGACGTCGCGCACCCGCCGAAGAACGCGTTGAACGCGCAGAGGTCCGAATACGGACCGCCCTCTCCCGGATAGGGGCCGAGGCCGAATTGCGCCCCGTAGCCGGTCGGACCGCCCCAGCCATAGTACGCTTTGTTGATATTTGCAAGACCGCCCGACGCGTTGATCGTATCGGCGTAGGTCGAGAGATAGGCAAAATTGTCGTACAGCAGCTGCACGTCGTCTTTGCCGCCGTCGTGATGGTGCGGAATCCCGAAGTGGAAGTTGAAGACGTTCTCGCGATCGGCGGTGTAGCTTGGGAAGCTCAGTTGACCCGAGCCGACCGGTGAATACGACTGACACGTCGGAATCCCGAAGATGGTTTGGCTGCCTGCGGCAGGCGCGCCCGTGTTCGAGCACGTGGACCAAGGTCCGTTGTTGTACGCCGGGAGCAGCAAAATGGCCAACGGGCTCGTAGAGATTCCCGAGATGCCGTACTGGTTGCTGCCGTCGGCGGACAGGTTGCCGCCGTTCTGGTTGTTGATGAACGGATAGCTCGAATTGACGCCGCGAATGCCGGCATACCAAGAGAAGAGCCGGTCGGGCGTGGCGCCGCCGCCCTCGAAGTCGAGCTTGTGATAGAAGTTCGGCGAACCGATTCCGCCGACCGCCGTCGCGGTTCCCGGATACGTTCCGGTCTTGATGACCTGATTGATGTAGCCGGCCAGCGTCGGCGAGGTCGCGCCTGCGGGCGAACCGCCGGTGTAGACTTCGGTCTGCTGAGTGCCGGTGTCGGAGAGCGAGTTGGCGTTGTAGTTGTCGAACGCGCGGTTCACCGGGACGCCGTCGAACTCGTATCCGACTTGGCTGTACGCCGAACCGCGAATGTAAAAGACTTGGCCGAAGCCGTAGACGCCGACTTGACCTTGAACGCCCGGCTGCGAGTAAATGCCCGCATACGCGCTATCCAAGTTGTAGCCGCCGCCGAGACCCTTGACGGCGTTCTGCTGCGCCGCGGTCACCGCGTAGACGTCCGACGTTCTGGACGAGCTGACCAGGCTGGCCGAAGTTTTGCTGGTCGTGTTGGCGATGACTTTGAGACTCGGAGTCAAGCGAAACGAGAGCGTGAGTGCCTGGTCTGCGAAGACCGTCACGCCCGTGTAGGAGTTGGGGTTGAATCCATCCTTCGTGATCGACACCGTATACGTGTCGGGCGCAAGGGAAAGGAACCCGAAATGCCCGGAGGCATCCGTCGTCTGCGACACGGTCTCCGACGGCGAAACGGCCTTCACGGCCGCTCCGGCGACGGGAGCGCCTTTGTCGTCAGTAACGGTGCCGCTGAGTCCGCCCGTGGTCCCAGCCAGTGCCCATGTTCCCTGGCTGAGGAATGCGACGAGAAGAAGCAGCGCCACCGCGACACGACGGAGGGACAACAAATGTCTCATGTTTACCCTCATCTAAATTGTCAAAGTGACGAGCGCATCCCCAAAAATAGACCAAAGGTCTCAGAACCCCAGCCAACTCCCAGGGAGCGTAGCGACCCCTTCTCCCGGCAAAGGTCGCTTCCTTTAACGGACCTTTAAAATTGTGAAGGCCCGCTGAGAGCCTGAGAAGCCGGTAAAGTTAGACGGTGGCGGCCATGCGCTCGGCGAGCAGTGCCGGGATGGCCGAGGGGCGGTCGGCGACCGGGACGCCGGCCTCCGTAAAGGCCTTAATCTTGGACTCCGGGGTCCCGAAGTTGCCCGAGATGATCGCGCCCGCGTGGCCGAGCGACTTCCCGGCCGGGGCGTTTCGGCCGCCGATGAAGGCGACGATGGGCATGCCGGCCATGTGCTCGCGGATGAAGGCCGCGGCGTCCTCTTCGTCCGAGCCGCCGATCTCGCCGCAAACGACCACGGCGGCGGTCTGGGGGTCGTTCTTGAACTCGCGCAGGCAGTCCACGAAGGTCGTGCCGATGACCGGGTCGCCCCCGATGCCCACGCAGGTGGATTGGCCCAGGCCCGCCCGCGTGAGCAGGTCCACGACCTCGTAGGTGAGGGTCCCGGAGCGGGAGATCAAGCCGACGTTGCCCTCCTTGAAGACGTGGCCGGGCATGATGCCGATGGACGACTTGCCGGGCGAGATCAGCCCGGGGCAGTTGGGCCCGACGATCCGCATCCCCGGCGTCGCCCCGACGACCTTGAGGACGTCGTGGACCGGAACGCCCTCGGTGATGCAGACGGCGAACGGGATCCCGGCCTCGTAGGCCTCGTAGAGCGCGTCGGCCGCGAAGGGCGGAGGAACGAAGATGCACGTGTGCGTGGCGCCGGTGGCGTCCACCGCCTGCCGGACGGTGTCGAACACCGGGAGGCCTTGATCGGTTTTCTGGCCGCCCTTCCCCGGAGTGACGCCGCCGACGATTTTGGTGCCGTACGCCATCATGCGGGCGGTGTGGTACGAGCCCTCCGCGCCGGTGATGCCTTGCACGATCACCTTGCTGTTCTTATCGAGAAAAATCGACATCGTTCTATCCTAACCGGCTGCGAGCTCGACGGCGCGCTGCGCGCCTTCGTCCATGGTTTCGACCGGCGTCATGCCGGCGTCGGCCAAAATCTTTCGGCCTTCCTTCTCGTTGGTTCCCGTCAAGCGGATCACGAGCGGAATCTTGCGGGACGTCGTCTCGGCAAGCGCTTGCACGATGCCGCGCGCCACTTCGTCGCCGCGCGTGATGCCGCCGAAGATGTTGACGAAGAACACCTTCGCGCCGGTGTGGTTCACGACCAGCTCGTAGCACTTGCGAACGCGCTCGGCGTTCGCGCCGCCGCCGACGTCGAGAAAGTTGGCGATCTCGCCGCCCGCGTTTTTCACCGCGTCCATCGTCGCCATCGCCAGGCCGGCGCCGTTGGCCATCGTTCCGACCGTGCCCGGAAAACGCCGGAAATTCCTGATGCCAAGGCCCGACGCCGTCGCCAGCGTCTCGTCCTCGTCGAGCGGCAGCGCGGTCTGCCACTCCGCGAATTCGGGATGACGGAAGAGCGCGTCGTCGTCGAGTTCCACCTTCGCGTCCGACGCGACCACCTTGCCGTCCGCGGTGAGCGCGAGCGGGTTGATTTCGACGAGCTTGGCCCCGTACCGGAAAAAGAGATCGTAGAGGCCGGCGACGATGGCCGGAAACTGCTTGCGGTATCCCGGGTCCAGGTCCGACGCGAACGCGAGCTCGCGGCCGATAAACGGAGAATACCCGATCGCCGTGTCAACGAAGAACTTCGCGATCGACTCCGGATGCTTCTCGGCGACTTCTTCGACGTCCATTCCGCCGAAGCGACTCGCCATGACGACGGGCCGCTTGGTCGTGCGATCGATCGCGATCGCGCAGTAGGCTTCATGCGCGATGTCGAGCGTTTCTTCGACCAGCACGCAGTGGATCGGTTCCCCGGTCGGATTCTGACGATTCGGCGGCATCGGCGTGGCCATGATCTCGGCGGCGGCCGCCTTGCCTTCGGCCGGCGTCGTCGCGAATTTGATCTTGCCGGCTTTGCCCCGGCCGCCCATTAAGACTTGCGCCTTGATCACCCATTTGCCGGGGTTCTGGTCGATGAAGGCCGCGACGTCGCCGGGCGTCTTGCACAGGTGCGAACGCGGCACCGGAATCCCGCAACGCCGGAACAGCTCTTTCCCCTGATACTCCATAAGATTCATAACGATTCGATCTTCCCAAGCAGCGAACGTGCGATGACGATTTGTTGGATCTCCGAGGTGCCTTCGTAGATTTCCGTGATCTTGGCGTCGCGGTAGTGGCGCTCGACCGGAAACTCGGTCGTGTATCCGTAGCCGCCGTGAATCTGCAGAGCCTCGGACGCATGCTTGCGCGCGGCGGTCGAGGCGAACAGCTTCGCTTTGCTCGCTTCCACCGCGAACGGTTTGCCGGCATCCGCGAGCGACGCCGCGCGGTAGACGAGCAGGCGCGCCGCGTCGAGGTCGGTCGCCATCTGCGCGATCTTGAACGAGACGCCTTCGAACGCGCCGATCGGCTTTCCGAACGCCATACGGTCTTTTGCGAACGCGACCGACTCGTCCAAGCACGCCGCCAGGATGCCGACGGCTTGCGCGGCGATGCCGATGCGCCCGCCCGTCAACGCGGTGAGCGCGCCGACGAAGCCCGCGCCTTCCTCGCCGAGCAGCGCTTCGGCCGGAACGCGCACGCCGTCGAACGCCAAGTCGCACGTGTTGCTGGTGTGGATGCCGAGTTTTTCCGTCACGCGCTCGACCGACATCCCGGGCGCCGCACCCTCGACCAGGAACGCGCTGATGCCGTGCGCACCGGGACCGCCGGTGCGAAACATGCTCATCACGACCGCGGCGTAGCTGCCGTTGGTGCACCACTGCTTGCGACCGTTCAGAACGTAGCCGTCGCCGTCGCGGCGCGCGGTCGCGCGAAGATTGGCGGCATCGGAGCCGACCTCGGACTCGGTCAGCGCAAAGCCCGCGATGCAGTCGCCGGTCGCGAGCAGCGGAAGCCAGCGTTTCCGCTGGCTTGGGCTTCCGAGGCGTTCGATCGCCGAACAGATCATCGAGTGAACCGAGAGCGTCACCGCCGCGCCGGCGTCGACGCGGGCGAGTTCCTCGATGGCGAGCGCGTACGCGACGTAGCCGGCGCCCGCGCCGCCGAACTCCTCCGGAATGAGGATGCCCATCATTCCAGCTTGCGCGAGCTTCGTATAGAGCTCTCGCGGAAACGTGCCGTCGCGGTCCCATTGCGCGACGAACGGCGCGATCTCGCCGCGCGCGATGTCCCTGGCCAGATCCGCAACGTGGCGTTGCTCGGCCGTCAGTTCGAATTGCTCGGGATTCATGCGTAGGTGTAAAAGCCGCGGCCGGTCTTCTTCCCGTACCAGCCCGCCGCGACGTACTGCCGCAGGAGCGGGCACGGGCGGTATTTCGAGTCCGCGAATCCGTCGTGCAGAACGTTCATGATCGCGAGACACGTGTCCAGACCGATGAAATCGGCGAGCTGCAGCGGCCCCATCGGGTGGTTCATGCCCAGCTTCATGACGGTGTCGATGGCTTCGACCGAGCCGACGCCTTCGTACAGAGCATAGATCGCCTCGTTGATCATCGGCATCAGGACGCGGTTCGAAACGAAGCCGGGAAAGTCTCTCACCTCGACCGGCGTCTTGCCCATCTGCGCCGCCAGCGCGTGGGTGAAGTCGAACGTTTCCTGCGACGTCGCGATGCCGCGAATGATCTCGACGAGTTGCATGACCGGCACGGGATTCATGAAGTGCATGCCGATCGTGCGCCCGGGACGGCGCGTCGCCGCGCCGAGCAGCGTGATCGAGATGGACGACGTGTTGCTCGCCAGGACCGCGCGCTCGGGCGTCGCCGCGTCGAGCGCGCGAAAGAGCTCGAGCTTGGTCTCCAGCGCTTCCGTCGCCGCTTCGATCGCCAGATCGACGTCCAGGTTCTCGATGCGCGGCGTCGCGCGAATGCGACCGAGTAGCGCCGTGCGATCTTCGGCGGATATGCGGCCCTTCTCAACGCTGCGAGCGAGGTTCTTCTCAATGCCCGCAACCCCGCGCGCGATGAGATCCTCGGTGCGGTCGTTCAGAAGCACGTCGTGGCCGGCCGCAGCGGCGACCTGAGCGATGCCCGAGCCCATTTGGCCCGCGCCGACGACCGCGATCCGGTACGGCACTCCGAGCTAAGCGTCTACGCGAACGAGCATCGCGTCGCCCTGACCGCCGCCCGAACACAGCGCTGCGATGCCCAGACCGCCGCCACGCCTGCGCAACTGATTGATCGTGGTCGCAACGATGCGAGCGCCGGAGGCGCCGATCGGATGCCCCATCGCGACCGCGCCGCCGAATTTGTTGAGCGCTTCGGGCTCGAAGCCCAGCCCTCGCGCCGCCGCGATGGCGACGGCCGAGAACGCTTCGTTGATTTCCCAGACCGCGATGTCGCGAACCGAGAGCCCGTTCTTGTCGAGCAACTTTTGCGCCGCCATCGCGGGCGTATAGCAAAGGTACGGCGGGTCCCAGCCGACCGTCGCGTGATCCACGATCGTCGCGAGGATCTCGGCGCCCTGCCGCTTGGCGTACTCCGAACTCGCGACGAGGAGCGCGGCCGCGCCGTCGTTGACGCCCGGCGCGTTGCCGGGCGTGATCGTGCCGCCCTTCTCGATCGGCTTGAGCTTGGCCAACGCTTCGGCGCTGGCTTCGGCGCGGACGGCTTCGTCACGGCTGACGAGCGCGTGGGGAACGTCGCCCGTAACGAACGGCGCGTACGACTCCCAATCGAACGAAAATTGTTCGGACGGTTCGTGATTCCAAATTCCGGCCGATGCGCCGACGGCCGCGGGAACGCGAGTTGCTCCGCGACGCGGAAGCGCGTCGACCACGACCTTGCCGCGCGCTTTGGTGGCGACCTTGACCGGAACGATTTCGTCCGCAAAGTGTCCGCTCTCGTGCGCGGCGTGAGCGCGCAAATGGCTTTCAAGCGCGAAGGCGTCCTGCTCTTCGCGCGTGGTGCCGAGCTCGTTTGCGACGCGGCTGCCCTGCGAGGCCATGGTCATCGGAAAATACTGATCCCACAATCCGTCGTGGACCATCGCGTCGATCAGGGTTCCATCGCCGAAGCGGTAGCCCGAGCGCGCGTCCTTGAGCAAATACGGAGCGTTCGACATGGACTCCATGCCGCCGGCAGCGACGACCTCGTGCGCGCCGGCGTTGATGGCGCGCATCGCGCCCACGATCGCAAGCATGCCCGACGCGCAGACCTTGTTGACCGTCTCGGCGGTGACCGTTTTGGCAAGACCGGCCTTAAAGAGCGCTTGCCTGGCCGGGTTCTGGCCCACGCCCGCTTGCAAGACCTCTCCGAGGATGACGTGGTCCACGTCGGACGGGTCGATGCCCGCACGCCGGATCGCTTCGGCGAGCGCGATCGCGCCCAGCGTCGGGGCGTCGAGCGAAGCCAGCGCGCCGCCGAGCTTGCCGAACGGCGTGCGGGCGGCCGAGAGCACGACGGCGGATGGTGAAGTCGAAGTCATAGCCAGCGGGGCTTCGCCCGTAGCCGGATGCCCCCCTAGGAGGCGAGTCCTACGGGTTCGGCACGGCCGCGCAAACGAAGACGCCCTCGGGGTCGCAGTGCTCGCACTCCAGCTGCACCGTAACGTGGGCGATGTGATAGCGGTCGCGAGCGATCGTCTGCAGCGACGTCAGGATCGAGGCCGCTTCGCTGATGCGAAGATCGTCGAGGATGACGTGCGCCGAGAGCGCGTACGAATCGCTTCCGATCGCCCAAACGTGCAGATCGTGGAGCGCGGCGACGCCGCCGATTTTCCCGATGTCGCTCTCGAGTTTGGCGGTGTCCACGTCGCGCGGCGCACCCTCGAGCAGGACGTCCGACGCGTCGCGCAAGACGCGCAACACGCCCACGACGATCACGGCAGCAACGAACAGCGAGAGCAGCGGGTCGATCCATTGGAGATGCGTGAGCGCGATCGCGATGCCGCCCACGATGACGGCGACCGCGCCGAGAGCGTCGCCAAAAATGTGAAACAGCGCCGCGCGCACGTTGAGATCGTGCGAGTGGCCGTGACCCGCACCGCCCGGCATCGCAAGCAGAAATCCGGCGGCCGCGTTCACGGCCAGCCCGATGCTCGCGATCGCGATCATCGTATGGCCGTTCGATTCGACCGGCGCGCCGAAACGGCGCAAGGCTTCGACGACGATGACGATCGTGGCGCCCAGGAGCAACGTTCCGTTGGCGAGCGCTCCCAGCACTTCGATCCGCCCGTAGCCGAACGTGCGCCGTCGATCGGCGGGACGCTGCGATCCGATCACGGCAGCGAGCGCCAGCACGAGTGCGATGACGTCCATGCAGACGTGCGCCGCATCGCTCACCAGCGCCAGACTGTTCGCGCGAATCCCGCCCCACAATTCCAGGGCGGCAACGAACGCGCTGAGGACGATCGCTACGAGAAGGCGGTTGCGGGTCGACACGGCGTCACGGACGGAACGCTTTGAAGGCCAAGACGGCAAGCATGGCACCGAACGTCACGAACGTTCTCGTCTCCGCCTGCGCGATCACGTCGGGATTCCAGGTTCCCCGGCCGTCCGGCGCGGGCTCGGCTTGCGGTACGACGGGAGGCACGCGCAGGCAATAGGCGTCGAACGCCTCGCCGAACTCCTTGCGTAAGAATTTCTCTTCGTGCGGAACGATGATCGCGTACACGGCCGCCATCGCGGCGAGCGAACCCCCGATCAAAGCGATGCGAGCGACGCCCTCGTTGCGTCCGGTAAACGCGATCGCGAATCCCAGCGCGGTCACGAAGTTCCCCACGTACAGNNCGCGCGTCGTCACGCCGGAGTACCCGACCGCCCAACAGCGCAGGGCTTCGCCGGCAAGCGCGACGGGCAAACCCACGGCGATGGACGCCGCGCTCGGCCTGCCGAAGGTCGCAAGCGCGGCCGCGGGAATCGACAGCAGCGCGCCGCGATTTTTGAATACGGTCGTTTCGAAGAGATCTTTCCGGTAATTGCTCACGGCATCGTACGTTCGCGTTTTCGGCTACCGGCCCCTTACGAGGCCGCGCTCTCCAGCGCCGAGGCGTAGATCTCGCGCAACGAGCGATCGAGCGGGATCTGCGGCGCCCATCCCGTGGCCGCGCGCAGCTTCGCGTTATCGCCGAACGCAACTGGCGAGTCCGCGGCGCGCATCCGGCCCGGATCCTCGCGCACTTCGACGGGAACGCGGGCCGCGAGAATTAAGGTTCGCAGCAGATCGCGAATCGGCGTGGGGACGCCGCTGCAGACGTTGTAGATCTCGCCCGCGGCGCCGTCGCGCGCGAGCGCGAGATACGCCGCAACGACGTCGCGCACGTCCAAAAAGTCGCGCTCGGCCGACAGATTTCCAACCAGCAATTCGGGACCGGCGCCGCCGCGCGCGATGCGCGCCAGCTGCGCGGCAAAACTCGCCACGACGAAACGCTCGCTCTGTCCCGGGCCGATATGGTTGAACGAGCGGGCGACGACGACGTCGAGTCCGAGACCGTTGGCTGCGCCCAGCAACAGCGCTTCCGCCGCGGCTTTACTCGCCGCGTACGGGTTGCGCGGGCGCGGGGAGAGCGCTTCGACCAGCGGATACTCCGCAGCCGGGCGCACGCCGTAGACTTCCGCCGAGCTCGTGAAGAGCAGACGCGGCATCGCGTTGGCGGTCCGGGCGAGGTAGGCGGCGACGCCGTGCGCGAGCCGGGCCGTGCCCATCGCATTGGTCTCGTACGTGGCCATCGGGTCGGCCACGGCGTCGGGCACGAAGGTCTGCGCTGCCAAGTGAAAGATCGCGTCGGGCCGCGCTACGTCCAGGGCGGCCGCGATCGCGCCGGCATCGGCGAGGTCGAGCGGCAGGTACGGTCCGCCTTCGGCGGGACCACCGCATTGGACGATCTCCCAACCCTCGGCCTCGAGCGCGCGGACGAGATAGCGGCCGACGAAACCGCTCGCTCCGGTGACGAGCGCGCGCACGCTAGACGCGGGCGAGTTCGGCCGCGACGCGATCGCAGTCGGCGCGAACCATGAGCTCCACGAGCTCCTCGAACGAGACTTCGGGTTCCCAGCCGAGCTCGCGCCGCGCCTTGGAGGCGTCGCCGACGAGCAAGTCGACTTCGGCCGGACGCACGAACCGCGGATCCAGCGTGACGTAGCGCTCGTACGATCCGAGGCCCGCGGTTTCGAAGGCGATCCGCACGAAGTCGCGCACGCTGTGCGTACGGCCGGTCGCAATCACGTAGTCTTCCGGCGTTTCGCGCTGCAGCATGAGCCACATCGCCCGAACGTAGTCGCCGGCGAATCCCCAGTCGCGCTTGGCGTCCAAATTGCCCAGCGCGAGCGTGCCGGTCAAACCGTGTTTGATGCGCGCGACGCCGTCGGAGATCTTGCGCGTGACGAACTCCTTGCCGCGTCGCTGGCTTTCGTGGTTGAAGAGGATGCCGCTCACGGCAAACAGATCGTAGGACTCGCGATAGTTGACGGTGATCCAGTGGCCGTAGACCTTGGCCACGCCGTACGGACTGCGCGGATAGAACGCGGTCGTCTCGGTCTGCGGCACCTCGACCACCTTACCGAACATCTCGGAGCTCGACGCCTGGTAGAAGCGCGCGGAGGGACGGACGGCGCGGATCGCTTCGAGCACGCGCGTCACGCCGAGCGCGGTGAATTCGCCCGTCAGCACCGGCTGCCGCCACGACGCCGGGACGAACGATTGTGCCGCGAGGTTGTAGACCTCGTCCGGCGCGACCTCATCGACGATCGACGCCACCGACATCTGATCCAGCAGATCGCCCGAGACGAACTCCACGTCGTCCACCAAATGTGCGATGCGTTCGTGAACGTCGGTGCTCGTCCGGCGCGTCATGCCGACGACGCGATACCCCTCACGGAGAAGCAACTCGGCCAAAAACGAACCGTCCTGGCCGGTTATGCCGGTGACGAGCGCGGTCTTCACGAGCGCGAGAGCGCTGGGCGTTCGGCCAAGCGCAGTGCGATGAACGACGCAACTTCGCTCGGGAGCGTTCCACGCCCGAAGCCCGCGTCGTAGCCGAGTTCGCTGGCCATAAGATTGGTTACCCGCGGACCACCGCAGATGGTAACGACGCGATCGCGCAATCCCTCGGCTTCCAGAAGTTCGACCAAGGCCGTAAAGTTCCGCACGTCGCTCCCCTTCTGCGTGACGACCTGCGATGCGAGGATGGCGTCGATATTCTTCTCTTTGGCGAAACGAACGAGATCCTCGACCGCGACCTGGCTGCCGAGATTGAAGGTCTCGAACGCGTGATAGCGCTCGAGTCCGTAGTCGCCCTTGTAGCCCTTCATGTTGAGGATCGCGTCGATGCCGACCGTGTGGGCGTCGGTGCCGATGCAGGCACCGGCCACGCGAACTTTGCGGCCGAGCCGCTCGTTCACGAACGCGTCGACCTCTTCCATCGACATCGCGTGGGTCTTGGCAGACGGCGCTTTGATCGTCGAGAAATCGATCGCCTGCGGCGTGCTGGCGTACACGACGAAGAACGAAAAACCGCTTGCGATCCTGCGGCCCTCGGCCACTTGCACGTCTTCGAAGCCCATTTTGGCGACGAGCTGCCGCGCCGCTTCGTCCGCCGCCTCGCTCCATTCCACCGGCAGCGTGAACGACAGTTGAACCTTGCCGTCGTTCATCGTGTCGCCGTACGGCTTGACGCTCGTACTCATCGAACTGCGGCCGCCGCGCCTCGCGCCGCGCTCAAGCCCAGTTCGGCTCGAAGCGCTTCCTCGAACGGATTCCAATATTCGGGGCCCCGCGCGAAGACGCCGTCGAAACCGCGGCCGCCGTCGGGCGGCCGCGAGACGTCGGCGAACGCTTTGCCCTCGATGGATTCCATCATTCCCGTTTCGGCGACGCGCGAGAGCAGCCGTTCGCAGTCGGACAAGACGTCCCGCGCGCGCGTTTCGATGCGGCCGCCGTCCTTAAAGGAGATCTCTTCTCCGAAATGGCGCGCCGTGTTCATGACGTATTGCGCGTTCTCGATCGCCAGCACTCGATCGCCCAAGAACGGCGTGTGAATGGCTTCCGTCAGCATTCCGCAGAGGTGGATGGTCTGGCCCGTCATCACCGACGTGAGGTTGAAGAGCGCGTCGATGAGGTGGCCTTTGAAGATGTCGCCGGTCATGTGTTTGGTCGGAGGCATGTACTTTAAGGGCGCCTGCGGGAAAATTTGGCGCGCGAGCTGCGCCTGCGCTACCTGGAAGAGAAACCCATCCTCGAGGTCCGGGCTGATTTCGTATGCGTCGCCCAAACCGATCTGACGGTCGGGCATGCCCGCGCGATGCGCGAACTCCTCGTTGATGAACTGCGAGGCGAGCACGGCGTGCGCTTGTTCGACGGCGTCGGCCGTCGTGAGGTAATTGTCCTCGCCCGTGTTGATGACGATTCCCGAATAAGCGTTGAGCATGCGGCTGAAGTGCTGGTCGACGAACGTGCGCTTCATGTTGATGTCGCGGAAGAGGATGCCGTACATCGAATCGTTGAGCAGCATGTCGAGCCGCTCGAGCGCCGCCGTCGTCGCGATCTCCGGCATGCACAGCCCGCTTGCGTAATTGGTGAGCATCACGTAACGCCCCAGACGCTCGGAAGCCTCGTCGAGCGCCTCGCGCATGATCTTGAAGTTTGCCTGCGTCGCGTACGTTCCGCCGAAGCCTTCGGTCGTCGGTCCGTACGGAACGAAGTCGAGCAGCGACTGCCCGGTCGAGCGAATGACGGCGATGATCTGCGCGCCGGCCTCGGCCGCGGCGACGGCGGCGGTGCGGTCTTCGTAAATGTTTCCGCTCGCGACGATCACGTACAGCAGCGGCGCCGGCTGCTGGGGCAGGCGCGCCAATCGCTCGTCGCGCTCGACTCTCCGGGACCGCACCCGCTCGAGTCCCGCCTCTACGTGCGGTCGCAGAGCCGCGCGCGCGGCTTCGGCAGGGACGCGAGCAAAATCGGTCACGGCGTGCGAGCCCGCCGCGATTTCGCGGCCGAGGATCTCGGGTGCGAGGCCGGTCTCGGCTACGGCGCGCCCGAAAGCCAGCGACACGCCGTCGGCCTTCGCGTCCGCACCGAGCGCGTCCACGATGACGTTCGGAACCGGGATCTCGTCGGCGCCGACTCCGTCAACGCCCAACAATCGTAAGACCGACCGTTCGACCGCGACCGTCGAGTGGGCGTCGATGAAATCGCTCACCGGCGCGGCGATGGCTTGAGCCAACGCGCGGCAGCGCTCGACGGAAGAACGATCGATCCGGAGTTCCACGCTTAGACGGCCTTCACGACGGGCGCGCGCCGGGAGTCCCAGAGCAGCGCCAGCGCGGTGACGATCGCCATCGCCGCCGTGCCGGCAATCATGACGGCGATAACGGCATACAGCGTGGGATGGATCGCCGCGACTGCCGCAACGGTGCCGATGGTGCAGAGCAAGAGCGGCGCCGCGAACGAAAGCCGGTGGGTCGCGAGGCCGTACGTGACCAGCGCGTTCACGAGCGATAGGAGCGCCATCGCCAATCCGTAGGGAACGAGCAGCGTCGCGGCCGCGTCGAACGCGGGACCGACCAGCGCCCGCAAGATCTGCAAGCTAAAGAAATGGAAGGCGACCAAGCCGCATGCCGAGATCGCGCCGATGCCGGCAAGGCTGGCAAACAGCGGCGCGAGCGACGTCTCGCCGCGCGCGTGCCGGTGCGCGGCTTGCGGCAGCAGCACCGTGGGGATAAACCCGACGAGGAAAAACAGCATCTTCCCGCCGAGGGACGCGGCCGAATAGAGGCCGGCTTGCGAAGGTGCGAAGAAGTGTTTTACCAGCACCACGTCGGCATACCCGATGACACCGACCGTCGCCATACCGACCGCCGACCCGCCGATCACGGCGAAGATTCGCGGCCAGTCGTACCGGATGCTCTGCGGCTGGGCGCTGCCATAGCGCCTATAAAGGATGAACAGGACGTAGGCGACGGCGATGGCCGGTCCGATCATGAAACCGAGCAGCCCGCCGCTCAATTTGAGACCAAGGGCCGAGAGCGCGAAGACGCCGGCAACCTTGCCGACTCCCTCCAACGCGTTGGAGATGGAAAGACCCGTAAAGTCCTGCGTGCCTTGGACGATGGCGCGCAACGCGCCGGACGCGATCACGAATGCGGAAACCACCCCCATCAGGGGGATGGCCCAAACCGGCACGCGCAAGAATCCCGCGATCGGAAACGCGAACAGGGTGCCGACCGCCACGTACGCAAAGCAAACCACGACGACGCCGAGCGCGACGCTGCGAGAGAGCCCCGCCATATGGCCGTCGTCGTGCAAAGCGCGAAACTCGGCAGCAAATCGCACGAGGACGGGCTGCACCACCGCCGCGGGAATGCACGCGATTATGGACGCCGAGATGATCGCATAGAGCGCCCCGTAGGCGTCGACGCCCAGGCGACGGCTGGCGATGGCGTGGAAGAGAAATCCGCAAGCGCCCAGCACGATCGAGCCCGCGAAGACCACCGCGCCATCGCGGAAGATGTCGCGCGAGAACAGACGCTGGAGCGGCCCGGGGGCGGGTTCGGTCCCCCGGACGGCGGCTTCGGTGGCACCCATGATGCCGTTCATTACGACGACGACGCGGCCCGGACCCGGCAGGACCCCGGTCCGTACGCCCAACCGTAACAAAAGGCCGCGGTCCGGGGTAGGACGGGCGAGAGGAACCGAATCGGACAAGGGATGACGATCGGCAATCAGAGCGACGAAGTTCTGGTGCGGCGGATAATCGGTGGCGAGACGGACCTGTTTGCCGTCCTCGTGGACCGTTATAAAGGCGGCATCGCGAACTTCATCGGGGCGAGCGTTCGCCGGAACGCGGACGCAGCGGACCTCTCGCAGGAGACCTTTCTGCGGGCGTACGCGCACCTGGGGACGTTCAATCCGACGCTCGGCAAATTTTCGACCTGGATCTACCAGATCGCGCGGAACGTAGTCCGCACGTACCTCGGCAAGTCGCTCCGGCGCCCTCAAGCGCAGGATCTCCCCGAGGACCAGACGCTCGAAAACGCGCTGCCCGATACCTCGCCCGAGTCGGATCCCGCCGGAGGACTCCTTCGCGAGGAAGCCGAGCGCGAGCTGCGCGCGGCCCTGGCAGAACTCCCGGAACGAACGAGGACGGTCTTGGCACTGCGCTATTACGACAACTTGGAATATCACACGATCGCGAGCACGCTCGGGCTCTCGCTGGGCAACGTGAAGACGCTGATCCATCGCGGCAAGATCGCGCTGGCTAAACGCATGCGCGAGCGCGAAGAGGAACGCGAGAAAATCGGCCGGCCGGTCGCGTCGAACGCAGGAGGTACGCATGCGCTGCTCCTCGTGTGAACCGTTGCTCGATCGCTACGTCGAGGGAACCCTCGCGCCCAAGCAAGCGCGTGACGTCGAACTCCACGTCGCAACGTGCGCCTCTTGTGCCGCCTTGCTTGCCGAGATTCGCGTCGTGGACGCGTTGCTCGCAACCGCGCGGCCCGCAGAGCTCGCGCCGAACTTCACCTTCGCCGTCATGGCCGAGGTGCGTTCGCTGCCCGCACCGCACCGTACGCGCGCGCCGATCGCCGCCATTCTCGGCGGGTACTTGCTTGGCGCGTGGTTCCTGTTCACCGCCATCGCCATCGCTCTGGCCGGGCGGCTGCCGGCGCTCGCTGCGTTCGAGAATTCGGAGCTGCACGCGGCAAGCCAGGCGCTACGAGCGTTCGCCGGCGCGGGCGCCCCGCTCGCGCCGGCTATGCCCGCGATCCTGACGGCGGTCGTTGGACTGCTCGTCGTTGACGCCATCTTCCTGACCTGCGTGATTTTCTTCTATCGCGACGTGCGGCCGCGCCTGGCGGCACACCTCGCTCGCTCGGAGGCTCCATGACCATCTATCGCCGCGCCGGCATCTTCGCCGCGTTCGCGCTCCTCGTCGCCGCAATCGCCGCGCTGAGCGCCGCGCCCGCCTTCGCGGACGCGCGCACGGTCGACCACGGAGGTTCGTACTTCGGATCGGTCGTCGTCGAACCGGGACAGACGGTCGACGGAGACTTGAACGTCTTAGGCGGCGACGCAACGATTGAAGGCACCGTGGACGGAGACGTCAACGTCGTCGGAGGGAGCGTGATCGCGCGTCCCGGCTCGACCATCACCGGGCACGTCAATCAACTCGGCGGCGACGTCGCCAGCTCGATCGTCCCGTGGGCGCCGAGCGATATGGAACCGCACAACGCGTTCGGCTCGGATTTTCGCATCCTCTGGCGCATCGCTTGGGACGTCGTCGTGCTGCTCGTCTTTCTCATCTTTCCGGTGCGCACCCGGATGGCGCTCGGGCGGCTCGAGCAGCATCCCGGTCTCAGCGTCGCGGTCGGTCTGGCGGGCTGGGTCGCGGTGATTCCTCTGGCCATCATGCTGGCGGTGACGGTGATCCTGATCCCGCTCATTCCCGTTCAGTTCGTAGCGCTCGTCGTCGCGATCTTCATCGGCAAGGCCGCCCTCGCGCTGCTGGTCGGCCGGCGCCTCTTCGAGATGCTCAGCCCGGCGACCACGCCGTCTCCGCTCGGCGCGCTCGTCCTCGGGCTCGCGCTGCTGACGGCGGCCGAGCTGGTGCCGGTACTCGGCATCCTGGTGACGATTCTGGTCGCGCTGGTGGGCGTGGGCGCCGTGATGCTCACGTTCGTCGCGGAACAAGGGCCGCCCGGCCCCCTCGGTTCGGGCAAGAATCCCTGGTGGACCATCCCGCGCGCCCCGGTGAGCGGACCCCCCATGCCCACCGGCTAATACTCGCCGGTGGTATGACCACCATGTCCCGGGCCGCGCGCTTCGCGGAACGAACGGCACGTTTGCGGGCCTCGACGATTCGCGAGATGCTTAAGGTCACGCAACAGCCCGACGTCATTTCCTTCGGCGGCGGACTGCCGGCTCCCGAGCTGTTTCCCACGACGGAAATCGCCGACGCGACGCGCGACGTGATGAACGAATACGGAGCGGCCGCGCTGCAGTACAGCGTTACCGAAGGCATCTCCGAGATGCGCGAATGGGTCGCGGCGCGGCTCTCGCGGCGCTTCGACCGCTCCTTCAGCGCCGACGGCATCGTCATCGTCAACGGCTCGCAACAAGGCCTCGACCTGATCGGAAAGATCTACATCGATCCCGGCGACCACGTCGTCCTCGAAAACCCGTCGTATCTCGGCGCCATTCAAGCGTTCGACGCGTATCAAGCGCGCTATCTCACCGTGGAAACCGACGACGGCGGGATGATTCCGGAATCGCTCGAGCGCGTGCTCGCCACCGCCGATCCGTTTCCGAAATTCGTGTACCTGGTTCCGAATTTTCAAAACCCGACCGGCCGAACGCTGGCGGCCCAGCGGCGCGAACCGATCGTCCGCATCTGCGAGCGATTCGACCTGCCGATCGTCGAGGACGATCCGTATGGGGAGCTGCGATTCGACGGGCACGATCTTCCGCCGCTCGTTTCGTACGCGTCGCAGGCGACGATTCTGTACTTGGGAACGGGAAGCAAGATCATGGCTCCGGGACTGCGCGTGGCGTGGCTGCTGATCGGTCACGAGGACGTTCTCGAAAAGATCGTGCTGGCCAAGCAAGGCGCGGATCTGCACAGCGGTTCGCTCGCACAGTACGTCTTCCACCGGTACGCTTCGCGGACCGACGCGTTCGAGGCGCACGTCGGTCGCATCGTCGAGACGTACCGTCGCCGGCGAGACGTCATGGCTCGCGCGTTGCACCAGGCGCTGCCGCGAGGGACGCACTTCGTGCGTCCCGAGGGCGGCATGTTTCTCTGGGTCCGCACGCCCGGCATCGACACCGCCGATCTGCTGCGCGTCTCCGCGGAGCGGAAGGTCGTCTTCGTGCCCGGCGCGAGCTTCTATCCGGCTCACGACGTGCACGACGGGATGCGCCTAAACTTTTCGAACGCCTCGGAAGAGATGATCGAGGTCGGCATCGAACGACTCGGCCTCGCAATCCGTGCTTGTCCGCCGGCCGGCGGCTCATGATCCCCCGTAAAAGGAGTATCGTTTGGCACAGCGCCTGATCGTCGGCATCTACGCCGGCGAAACGTCAGACCCGAAATTGCTCGAGGGGGCGTTGACCTCGCAGAAGATCGACGCGACCCGGGTGAAGGTCGTCACCCGTTCGGCACCGTCCCAGGAGCGCCAGGACGAATCGCCGATCGACTTCGTAGCCGTCGCCGAGGACATGGAAGTCAACAGCTTCTCGGACGACATGACGCACGGCGTGGGCATCATCGCCGACTCGGGGGGAACCGGCGTACCGGGAATCAACGACGCGCCCGCCACGACGCACGGCCTCGTCGACTTCGATACGCAAGGCAGCCGCAACTACCTCGGTGGTTTCGCCATTGCCGACGACGAGGTCGACAACTACAACGACGCGATCGAAGACGGCCGCGCGGTCGTCATCGTGCAGGCGGCCGACGGCGAGTCGGCGGCTCTCGAGGCGTCGTTCAAGGCGGCAGGCCTAAAGAACGTTCGCGCGTTCTGACGGCGCGATAGACGGCGGTCGCGAGCAGAGCGAACGTCCAGATCAGCGCGCCGGCCGCGGCTGCGGCCTGCGCGGCCGCAACGGCGTGAAGCAAGACGATTCGACGTTCGCCGGGTGACGGCGGCAGAATCCAGCCGTTCACGGCAGCGTCGAGGCGGAGGTGACGCGGGCCGCCGGCTCCCAGTGCGACCCAATGGCCGTCGTAGCTGCTGTTGAACCGCAGCGTCCTTGCCGCACCCTGCGCCGGAACGTCCACCTCGAGCCACCACGGCGTCACCGCGCGGTAAGCCAACATCCCGTATCGCGCCGCGGGTTGCGGTTCGAGCGGCCACTCCGGGCGTTGTTCCGTCGTGGCGACGAGCGCGCATACGCCTTGGCAGCGAAAAACGTGCGCGCCCGGAGCCGTCGGTATCCACGCGAAGCCATCGGCTCCGCGGCGGGGCAGAGCGCCGTCCAGCAGCGTTCCCGAAATGAAAACCAGCGTCCACGCATCGGTTTGCAGGCGGAGCGGCGCGTCCGATGCCGTCGCGGTGCCGCCGATACCTTGCGCGACCTGCGGATAGCGGGCCGTCGCAAGGTCTACGGTCGTCCATCCGCGATCCGGGTCCGGCGTGATCGCGGGCGCTTGGAACGTCCGAACGGCGCGATCCGGGAACAGGTCGGCGAAGAACGCCCCGCCGGTTCCGATACGACGGTTGAGCGATCCGGCGAGCGGGGCGCCGGCTAAAGAGAGGAGCGGCAGCGCGCCCGCGACGCCGCGATACCGCGGCGACGGTTGGGGCATCGAACGCAGCATCTGCGCGTGCGCGCGCGTCGTGGCGTCGATCGAGCGATCCGCGCCGGGCCCGAGCCACGGGCGGTCCACGATCGCGTTGACGCTCAGCGCAGCGAGTTCGCGATCGTCTCCATCGCGCGCATATCTCGACAGAGCCGCGCTGACGGGATAGTAGGGTTCGTACTCGTTGACGGCCAGCGCATCCGATCCGAGAAGCGTGGACGTCTGCGGATCGGCGCCCGATCCGGCGCCGTGGAAACTGAACGGCTGGACCGGCGGCATGTACGCGACCCGAAAGTTTGGAGACGGATTTCCGGGGACGCTCGGAAGTTCCCGGGCGTCCACCCAATACGCGGAAGGCGGAACGACGAACCAGGCGACCGTCGTGGCCAATACCGCGGCTGCAAAAACGAATCTCGCAAAGGCCCAGCGCGCCGCGGCGACCGCGGCAAAAAACGCGTACCCGAGTGCGACGACGCCGAGGAGGTCGTACAGTTCGCGGAAGACCGCGCTCGCACGAACGTTGATGAAGAGCGCCGCCGCGAAGGGTGCGAGCGGAGAGCGCGTCCCCATGGCCGCAAAAAGAAATGCCGCCACCAACGCAGCCCACCACAAGGCGCGCCGGTCGGACGCCGCGCGCACGGCCACGCCCGCTGCGGCCAGCGCAAGAATCGCCAGCATCGGGTAGGCGATCCAAGCTATCGCCTGGAGATATTCCGGAAAATATCCGACCAGTAAAAGTGCGTCTCCCGGAGCGACCGATTGAACGTTCTGCCACTCCAGCGTAAAGGGCAGCGAGGCGAGATACGGCCCGTTCGAGGCGATGCCGATCCACATCGGCACGGTGACGACGACGGAGGTCACGATCGGAAGAAAACGCCCGCGCCACGCAAGATAGACCGCGATCGGCAAGGCGAGCAGAAAGAACTGAAGTTGAGGAAGCAGACACGCGATGACGATCGAGGCGCGCAGCGAGTTCGGCGTTCGGGAACACGCCTCTCGAACCAGCAACGCCAGAGCCGCACAGCTCAAGACCATCGCATAATGACCGGCNNAGCGAGACGAGCCGGTCGGTCGCCCACATCATCGCGAACGCGATGAGAAACATCAGGACGGCAAGCGCCGCAAACGGACCCAGGACGTCGACGAGCGCGGCGATCGCGATCGAAAACAGGTCGTCGTTCCGGTAGGCGCGCGGGTATCCGATACCGTTCCAACCCCAGCCGCTGGTCGCATCGAGGACGGCCTCTACGAAGGACGGACGTGCAACCGGCCAAACCCAGTCGTGCCTGAGAGACGGGATGCCGCCCGCGCACACGAGAGAGGAAAAGCTTACGGCAGCGATCGCAATGGCGATAGCGCGCAAGGCATCGCCGGAGACTCGCACGTTCGACAAGATGGCTGATTTTCTCCGCAACCGCGAGGAACTCCGGCTAACGCGCGGGTACGCTAGCGCCGAGGAACGTTCCGTCCGGCAGTTTCGTTCAGTACGAGAAAGCACGAGGAAAACGAATTCATGAGAGTTGGATTAGCGACGAGTCTCGTCTGGGCGACGGTATTCCTCTGCGCGACGGGCGCGGACGCCGCGCCGGCGTCTCCCGCGGCCGCTTTTGCAGCCGCTCCCGCCGCCGCCGTGGACTACGCCTTCCCGGCGAACGGAACCGACGTCAACGGTCTGGACCCACACAACGCCGTGGCGTGGCAGAACGTCGGCGGACAGCATTCGATCATGGACGAGATCGTGAACGGCATCGCGCACGGAAATACGAACGCGATCGACAAACACTGGCCCGTGTTCGACGCCTCGTTTGCCCACGAGCGAGCGGACGGCAGCTTCGACTACGCGTCCGACGAGCAATACGACGGGCAACCCGGGGCAACGGCATTTTGGCTCGGCTACGCGGCCCCCGCGCTGCTGCTCCTGAAATCGTCGCCGCTTTACCCGCAGTATGCGTCCAGGATCGCGCAGGTCGTTCCAAAGTTGGGGGCGACCGCGCAATGGGTTGCCCAACCGCAGCAAATGGCTTACCTGTACCGGTTTGACGGCGGCTCGACCAATCGTCTGCTGCAAGACGCGAAGGCGCTAATTTTGGGCGCCCGCCTGACCGGCGCGCCGGGCGCGGACCAGTCCGGCGAACAGTTGCTCGCGCGAGCGCTGGCGGCGCAGAGTCCGCAAGGCTGGTTCCCCGAGCACTTCGGTCCCGATACGAGCTACAACGCGGTCTCGGTAATGAATCTCGCGTGGATCGCGATGTTCGTTAACGACCCGCGCCTCGTTCCGGCCATTAAGCGATCGATGGATTGGGAGATGAGCCGCATCGGCCCGGATGGTCGCGTTGACGACGCCGGCAACACGCGAACGGGAAACGGGCACACGCTTTCAAACGGAAAGCCCTACAATTTGAACTATCCCGACATCACCAAGGCTTTGGTGCTCGGAAGCATCGTAACCGGTGATTCGCGCATGATGAACGATGCCGTTCTCGTGGCTAACTACGGCCGAAGCCGGCGCTAACGGCAGGCGCTATAGACGGCGACGCTACCGTAGACGCGTTCGAGATTCAGTCCCGGTATGGTTAACGTTGCGCCTTGGGTCGTGACGGCGCCGGCTTCGGGCGGAAGAAAGATGAACTCGGACAGCCCTGGAGCTTGGTAGCCGCGGTACGCGGCATAGTTAACGATGCGATAGCATCCTAGACGCGAGTCGCTATCGGCGAAATTCGACGCGAGCGCGAGCGTATCTTGACGGACGTTGTTTGCACCGCTTTCGTCGATCGCGTATCGCCCGAGGAGCGCCCAGGGATCGTCGCTCCAGCGCGATGCGAAGAGCGTCCCACCTCCCGACGGTCGCCCCGCCGCCCACGTCACGCCCTGCGTCATGTCGAGCTGGGGCGCCGGAACGAAGATTCGTTCGTTGGGGAGCGTTTCGAGGGCGAGCACCACGACGACGGCTCCGACGGCGATCGCGGCGCCTTCGCTCAGAAGCGCATCCACGATCGTCGCGAGCAATATCGCACCCGCCAACGCGATGCACATCGCTGCGGCCGGGGCAAAGATGGCCGAGCGATCGAAGAGCACCGCGACCTCGGCAAACGTCGGAATGGGCACGGAAGCAATCTTCGAGGGCAGCGCGGCAAAGAGCCCTAGCAGCAAGAGCGCGAGAGCGAAGCGCGACACCGGCGACGCGACGCGGCGGGCGCGAAGCCAGATGAAGACCGCGCCGACGACGACGGCCTCGCCGATCGATGACGAAATCAGCAGCATGTTCCCCGAGCGCCCCGTTATCGCGTATGCTGCGGTCGCCCACGCGCCGAGTTTGCCCGCCATGGATGGGTACAGAATTTCCCAAGGCCACGCTCCGTCCGCGCTGAGATCCCGCAGACGATCGTCGAGGGCGCTCGCGACGATCAGGTGGCTCGGATGAATCAAGGCCGGGAGAACGAGCGATGCCGCCGCCGCCAAAGCGGTTGCGCCCACGCTCCAAAGCACGGTACGGCGATGCGCGGGATCGAGATCGGCCGCAAGCAGCGTCGCGACGGCGAAGCAGGCAAAACTTACGAGCAGAGCCGGTGCGAGGACGGCCGTAACGACGGGAATGGCGATCAACGCGACGGCGCGCCGCGCCGCGAAACGCACGTCGAAGACGAAGTACGCGTAAATCGGCAGAAGGCAAGTCGGTAGAACGTGCGCCAGGTTTGGAGCGATTCGAGCGCCCGCGACGGCCCATGCCAGCGCGCCGCACGCTCGAGCAAAACGCGATTGGCTAAAGAAACCAAGGAGCGCGTAGGAGACGATGGCCCCGACGAGCGTGTCGGCTACGATCGCGAGCTGTGAGAGCCCCGGAAGCGCCAACCCCCACAGGGCGTGCTTGAGGATCGGAGTCGAGACGCCGACTGCGAACGCGAGCGCCAGGATGACCGCTCCCACGCGGCACACCGCGCTGAGGTTTGCGGCTTCGTACGCTCGAAGGGACTGACGCGCCTCGGCAATTCCGCCGAAGCGGGCGCGGAATCGCCCGGTAAGATCGAACGGCAGCAAGATCGCCGTCGCCAAAAGAATGACTCCCGAGGCTATCGAGATCTCCGAGAGCGCCGATAGCCCAGCCACGGCGCCGGCCGCGCCGGCGACGAAGTAGCTCCCCGAATACAGCAAGAGCGTTCTGTTGCCCAGCGGCGCGATTCTCCGTCCGAGCCATACGCACAGAAAGAGCGTCACAAGCGCGCCCAAGCCGGTCCACGGAGAGCCAGGCGGCGTTAAGGCTCGAATGGTGAGGAGGACGGCTACGTTAAGCGCGTTGAGGAGCAGCACGCGTAGCCAGGCAGGCCAGCTGCCGGGACGCACCAGGGCCCGGGCCGCCGCGATCACAACGCACCGCCTCGGCGGCGATTCGCGATCAGCATCCAGGCCGCGATCGCGATGATGAGGAGCTCCAAGGCGACGCCGACGGCGAGATAAAAGGCCGTTTCGTAAATGAAGATCACGCGCCCGTGGAAAGCCGGTACGATCCAGCCGTTCAGACCCCCGTTCACGCGGACTTGCGTTTGAGACGATTGCAGCCACGGCCACAGCCGAACGTAGTCCAGCGCGGGAATTCCGCTGGGGACGAACGAGCGCGGAGCCAGCGCGACGCGCCACGGGCGCCAGTAGGTCGTCGGCATCACCAACACGCCGCCGTCGGTGTCGAGATCGCCGTAGCGCTCGGAGTACGCGCCGCCGGCGCTCCGGTCGACGACGTCCGACGGCCGATCCGCGGCCGGGCGGCCCAGTCCGACCAGGCCCCATTGCACCACCGTCGGATCGTGCTCCCCGCCGACGAGCAAATGCGTTCCCGCTGCGAGATGCGTCCGCGCGAACGCCATCGTGCCGCGCTGCGAGCCCTCCGCCATGGAGCCTTGGGGGATCAGCGCGATGGCTTTCCCGTCGAGTTGAAGCGCGGCGCGGGGTTGCGCGGCCGGCAACTCGGTTTTCGCCGTCGCCAGCCGCGCGGACGTAGCCGCCAAGCCCGAAACCTCGACGCTCACGCTGCGAGCGCCGATCGTATCCACGCTGGCGGCATCGAAAGCGTACCGCACGGCGACGACGCGCGGATCGCGTGCACCCGGATCTTCCGATGCGAAGATGTCTTGAAGCGGAAGGTCGTAGAACGTCTTCTGCAGTTTTGGGACCGCTATATTGGCCGGAATAAGCGGAACGTCGGAATCCAGCGGGGACGTGCGCGCGAGATCCGGTTCGTCGGTTGCCCACTCCGCAGGAATCTGTTCGCTCTGGCTTACGAAAAACGAGCGATCTTGAGGGAATATCTCGCTCAGGTTCCCGGCAGCGTCGCGAACCACTAGCGTCACCTTCAGCCGAAGGCCGAGATCTTGCGCGATGGCAAATTCGAGATTGCTCGCACCCTCGGGAACGTCGAACGGAACCAAGAACGAGAGTTCCTGCCGCGCGTTGGGATAGACGTTAGAAATCGTAGCGATCGCGCTGCGCGGAATGCCGGAGTATTCCGCGCCGACGGCGACGACGACGATGTTCGCGTCTTCGGCGGCGACGACGCCCTCCACGACGCTGCCGTTCGTGAGCGTAAACCTTGCGCTCTCGCCCAGCTGAATTTCGGACGGCACGGTCTCCTGCGAGAGCCGCCGCAGCGAGGCCGTGAGCGACAGCGCCTCCTTCGTTCTAAGAACGCTTTCAATCGTGACGTTCTGAGTAACGACGTCGACCGGTGCGCTCGAGCGCCTGAAGTCCAGGCGCGCCAGGTAGCGTTTTCGCGGGGACGTGATGACGGCGCGCGGCGCGATGAGTGAGATGGATTGATACGTCCCGG
>PMFP01000059.1 GCA_003155175.1 Vulcanimicrobiota bacterium | reverse complement strand
TCCGCCTCCGGCTCGAGCACCGTGACGTCCAGCCCGCACCGGCGCAGCGCGTCGCAGTAGCGTGCGTGTTGTTCGAGCGCGAGATCGAGGTCGGGGGCTCCCAGCCCCGCGGTCGTGATGCCTTGCCTGAACGTTGGACCCGGCGGCCGCACGATCGCACGCGTGAATTCCATTCCGGCAGGTTCACCGCCGGCTCGCGCAGTCCGGCCGGAGGCCGCTCGCAGGCGGCCTCCGTAGCAAACGTCGCGCTACAGCGATCCTACCGTGGAGGGCAGTGTCATCGTGCCGTCGCTGGCGACGTTGCCGTCGTGAGACCAGACGAGTTGTTCGTTGCTCGCGTGGATCGAGCGGCCGACTTGGACGTTGAGCGGCGTTCCCGCGTTGGCTGAGGGGAGACTCGAGAGCGGAATCTTCATCGTCACGGTATATCCGCCGTCGTTCACGGCGCCGTGAGCGTCGAACGCCGGCGTCTCGCCGCTCGATGCGATGGCTTCACTCGTTCCGTCCGGGCTCGCGACGAATTTATACGATTGTCCGTTGTTGCCCGCAACTTCGACCCAAACGGAGTCGCCGCCGTCGATCGGCTTTGCGGATACGATGCGTTCCTTGTTCTGCGTCGCGTCGAAGCGAACGTAGAGATACCGTCCGTCGGTGCTGAAGCGCGCGGTGGTTTCTTCATCGGCAGCGCGCGATGCGCCGGTGTCCCACGTGAGATGAGCGACGGCGGCGGGATCGAAACTCGTTCCGTCGTCGTTGGGATCGACTGACGGCGCATGCGCGCTCATCGGAACGATGAGCGACGACGTCGCGAGCGCGGGCGCGGCGGTTGCCGCGAACAGCGCTCCGGCGAGCGCAAGTACGGAGGCTTTAAGGATAGTCGGCTTCATGGTATGCTACCTCGTGAAGATCTGCAGTGACGCTTTGTTGCTCGTTTGTGCCGCATGTACGCTCACCCAAGCACGCGGTTTCGCAGCCCGCTCGATTTTGATAACTTTTTGATAACTGTGCTACAATCGCGTGACGATGTGGATACGTGCTTTTGCCGCCGTCGTCGCGCTCGTGGCCGCCTGCAGTTTCGCCGTGCCGCTGGCGAACGCGACGCCGGACACCGTCAGCGGTGTTACCGCGTGGTTTCAGCAGGGCCGCTGCCCGGCGTTTAACGGCCCGTATAAGCCCGAGCCGCCGTTCGCGCGCAACACCAACGAACAATTGGATTGGATGAGCCCGTCCACGCGCGTCTTTCATCCAAGTGGGAATCCGTCGTATCTTTACGATTCGAAGCACGGCGTTGCGTTTCGCGCGATCGGCGGGGACAGCTACGGATCGGTTACGATTCGCCGCATCGGCCCGCCGCCGTCACCCGTCCAGGCGGCCGATCTGGGCCACGTCGCGACCACCTCGGGCATTCGGCTCGGAACGAGCGCCGCAACCGTGATCGCAAAGATGGGGCAGCCGCGCGTGCTCGACGGCTGCGGCCTGCAACGCTACGCCTATCTCGTGGACAAAGACGTCGGCGGCAACGCGCTTGAGTTCACGATCCAAAACGGCACCGTCGTCGAGATCTTCCGCGAGTGGGGAGACTAGAGGGCCTTGAGCGCCTCGTCGAGTCCTGCGCTCTTTCCGTCGGCGTAGGCGCCGCTCGAACGCCACAGCACGGTTCCGTCTGGCTTGACGAGCAGCACGACGATATCGTCTTCGCTGGTGATGCCCAGCGATGAATTGAAGGCGCGTTTGTCGATGTAGAGCGTGATCGTGACGGCGCGGACNNCCCCGGCTCAGGGTCGGCACTTCGTACTCGCCGATCGCGGGATAGCGCTTGCGCGCGTCCGCCACGACGCCCTTCCACGAATCTACTTGGGATTGCTGGCCGCGCACGTACGCGATGAAGACGAAGCTCGCCGGGGCTTGAAAATCGGCCGGCAAGTTGAACGTCTTGCCGTTGAGATTCTGACCGGTCTCGTTTGGAAACACGGGCACCGCCCCTTCCGACGGCGCGATCGTCGCCGCGCCGAACGCCATCGCTGCGATTGCGAAAGCGAGAACACATTTCAAAGTATGCATCGTGCCTTATGGCCTATCCCCCGACGTTTGTGGAGTTCATCCGAGGTAGCCCCGGCCTATACTCGAAACTGAGGACACCACGATTCCGAGAGGAGTTGCCATGGACTGCGAATGTCGCCCGCCGTATCTCGGTGCACTGCGTTCTGCAATGGGGGTCAAGCGCGGCGATTTCGTCGCGATGGTCGGCGGCCTCGTAGCGGCGAGTTCCTTGCCCATGCGCGCCGGCGCGACGCCGGCGACCGGCGCCCCGGCCGACTTCCTCCTCATCAACGGCCGCTTCCGCACGATGGCCGCCAATCAACGCACGGCCGACGCCGTCGCGATCACGAACGGAATCTTCACGGCCGTCGGCTCGAAGCCGGACCTGATGTCGTCGCGCGGGCCCAAGACGCAAGTCGTGGATCTCAAAGGCGCGACCGTGCTGCCCGGCTTCGTCGAGCCGCACATGCACTTCATCTACGAGATCATCATCGCGAACGTGCTGGTGGCGCGCTATCCGCAGATCGCCTCGCTCGATGCGTTTCTCGCCGCGATGAAGGCCGGGCTCTCCAAAGTCCCGGCCGGTTCGTGGTACACCGCGTTCGGCTTCGACAACTCGGTCATGACGCCGTATCGCCAGCTCTCGATGCAAGATCTCGATAGCGTTTCGACCGACATTCCGATCTTCGTGGTCAACCCGTCGGGCCACATCGGCTATGCCAACAGCAAAGCGTTTGCGATGGCCGGCATCACCGCGTCCACGCCCGACGTCAAAGGCGGCGGCCGCTACGGCAAGGATTCCAATGGCCAACTCACCGGCGTGATCTACGAACCGCCGGCAATGCAAGCGTTCATCGAACCGAGCCTCAAATCCATCGGCCCGACGCCGGCCAAAATCACCGGCTGGTACGCCGGCTTGCTCGACAAAGCCGCGAAGCAGGGCGTGACGACCGTCCACGACGCCGGCATCGGCCCGACCGGCAACGTGCTCGACGACTGGGCGATTTACACCGCGCTGGTCAACCGCCCCAACGCCAACGTGCGCATCAGCACGATGCCCGACTTCCAAGAGCACGACTCGTTCGACAAATACGTCGCCGGCATCACGCGTGCACCGGGCAAACCGATCTTCTTGGCCGACGGCAAGCTCTCGGTGCCGTGCGTGAAGTTCTGGACCGACGGTTCGCT
>PMFP01000147.1 GCA_003155175.1 Vulcanimicrobiota bacterium | reverse complement strand
ATAAACTTGTGGGTTTGGAGCGAGATGCGGCGCCCCAGCACTATTTTAGCCAGCGATATCCGGCAATGTATTGCTGATAGCGATTCCCGACGAGTACGTTGGTAGATCGCAGAAGTACGAGAAGTTCTTTGCTTGCGGCCACCGGCTGGCCGCCACCGTCGATCGTTAGCTGGGATCCATCGTCCGCGCGGACGAACGTCGAAGCGCCTCCGGCGCGCGCCAAAGAAAGAACGTCAGGATTGCCCGCGACTGAAAGAAAGAAATAAGGCAGCGTTGGATCTTCGCGAATGCGGAAGATCGTCGCAAACGCATCGTCGCGAAGACGAGCGATCTCGTCCCAGGTCGTAGCGTTCGGACCCCTTAGTCGCATTGCCAACCGGTCGTTGCCAAGGACGGCCGGCGGCTCGACGAAGTTGTCCGCGACGCGCTTCGCAGAAGGTCGAGGGTCCCTTGGATCACCGTAAAGATAGAGTGCGTGATCGACGGCGAGGTAAAGTTCGTTACCGGCTAGGAACGCGATCGAACCTTGTCCGATCGGTCTCTGCCCGGGGGGATATCGGTAAGGCTCCGGGGCTAAGTCCACCGCAGGGGACCGGTCGCCGGTCAGAAGATTGACGCGAGAGATCGTGGCGGGGCGATAAACCCCGGCACGGCCAAAGCAGCATCGGTCGTCGAGAATCGCAACGTTTCCGATCGATCCGACGATCGGCGTTTCATTTTGCTCGCCCAAAATCTGGTTTAAGCGTTTGCAGCCGAGGATCTCCGCATGCTGCACGATGGTCGCGCCGGAAGACCACCCCTCCACGCCGTAACTGCACGATCCTAAAGACGTAATTGAGGCAATCTGGTCGACCGAGAAATCCGTAGACATCGCAAGGATACGCCCTGATGCGCGGTCGACCCGCACGACGCGACCGCCGCTGCAGCCGACGAGAAGATCCGTTTCTCCGCCAAGGATGACGTCGGCGCCCCCAGAGGCAATCCCATGCGAAGGGGCAGGGCAAACGCCGTCGCGTTGCCAGCGAACGCTCCCGTCGTGAACCCGCCGCGACACGATCGCGCCCGACCTCGTGCCGTAAAAGACGGCGTATTCGTCTAAGCGAATCGCCGATGCCCCGTCGTTTCGTTGCCAGCGGGGCCGCCCAGTTGCCGGGTCCAAAGCGAAAACGCCGGACCTGCCTCCCACGATCACGGAATCGTGATTGGCGCGCACCTGCGATACGTCCCAACCTGCCTTAAGCGCGAAGTGCCAGGACGGCGAAGCGAGAGGAGGGGAAGGCGGCGAATACACCGGCTCTGCCGTCTGCTGCGTCGCGACGCCTCCCGAGTTAGCGCACGCACAACCAAGCAATAACAAAGCCGCGCCGATTGTTGGAAAACGGAGTCGCAAGAGGATCCTTACCGACTCTTGGGGTTCGTTCCGACTTCGTGGGGTCGGCCCGGCGCCTGCTTAACGAACACCAATAAACTTGTGGGTTTGGAGCGAGAGGCGGAAGCGCTCGGGATGCGTCTGCGCGTAGGCTAGCGCGGCGGCGACGTTTGGCGGCTTGTTGCTTTCGGGTTGAAGCAAGATCGTGTCGAGGTGCGTGAAGAGCGGGAGGTGTTCTTCGGGCACGCGCTCGTTCTCGACGATCAGCTTGGCTTCGTCGGCGCGCGCGGCCATGCGCGGGTCCACGCGTTCTTTCGGCGAGACGCAGAGCCAGACGCCTTCGGGAAGCGGGGAGAAGATCGTACCGTTGGACTCGATGTGAACGCGGCGTCCGTCGGCTCGGAGTGCTTGAATCAGATCGGCCGTTTCGCGCTGCGCCAGCGGTTCGCCGCCGGTGAGCACGACCATCGGGCACTCGCCGCCTTCGTCGCGCACGCGCCGCACGACGTCGGCGGGCGAGGCCAGGAATTTGAGCGAGTAGTCGGTGTCGCAGAAGCCGCAGGCCAGATTGCAACCGGCGAGGCGAACGAACACGGCGGGGGTCCCGGTCCACGTCCCTTCGCCTTGGACGCTGTAGAAGATCTCAGCGAGCTGAAGCATCGTGGAAATCGCCGCGGCTCAAGACCGCGCAACTGTTCGCCGTCTCCCAGAGAACGATTTCGTCGAGGCCTTGCAGCTGCGGAGCGAGGCGCTCCCAAATCCATATCGCGATGCGTTCGGCGGTGGGATTCTCGATGAAATCGTTGAGCGTTTGATGATCGAGCAGGTCCACGGCTTGGACGTGGACGACGCGTTTGATCGTCTCGAAATCCTCGATCATGCCGCGCGCCGGCCCGTCGCTCTGCAGCGGCCCACGGATGGCGACTTCGAGCCGGTACGAATGGCCGTGCATGCGAGCGCACTTACCCGCATGGAACGGCAGCTCGTGCGCGGCCTCGAAACGAAAGTGCTTGCGAATTTGCAGGTTCTGTTCCGCCCTTCCGGTGGCTAGATCGCGACGCGTGTCATGACTTAGTCCGAGATTTCGAACGACATGGTTGGCAGATTTGTCGGTGGGACCGAGCGGTCTTTAGGAGCAAAGGTGACCGTTAGTGTGTACGCGCCGGAGGGAAGATGCGGGTAGAGAAGATCGAGTGAGAACTTAAAACGCCCCGCGGATCGAAGCCCATACGGACAACCTGGCCCAGCGTGCACCTCGATGAACATCGGTTGCGACGGGACATCCAATAATTGCGATACGTCAACTGTATCAACATGGCGAGATTCGCTGTCCCGCAGGTCGTACCGAAAGTCCGCGTATGTCATACAGTTTAGGCGCGCGGGTTGCGAAACCCAGATATCTGAAAAAAACACTCGCGGAATCGAAGGCTTATAGACCCGCCAAAACCTGACCGATATTGAGGCCGATGGCGTCTTTGAGCTAAGGGTGCGGACGGCCGGATCTGCAGAGTTTGCAGATTGCTGGGCACTCTGGCCGTCAGCAAGCGATGGAGCGAGGGCGAACAAGATGGCGGCGGCCGCAATCGCGCATTTCAAGGAGATCTCCTTTTATGGCACAGGCGTCGGAGTGGGGCACGGATACGGCGGAATCGAAGCCAGTATCGTATCATTGTTCCCAGGCCAACTGGGAAGAACACTTGATGGGGAACTAGCGATTTGCACGGCTGGGCTAGTCACGGATTTCTTTGACCAATCATCCTTGCCGGTCGATATGGCTGTGCCGGCCCACGACCAGGACATCGTGGCTATCGTGACGGGAATAGATGGCCGCGATGCGGTTTGCGTTGGCTGGTACATGAAGTAATCGGTGAACGAGTCGCTTCGCGTGATACTCGTGCATCCCAGATAGTCTAATATTGTGGCGGGAGCGTCGAATGCTCCGGTAAGAGTCGCGCTCGCGCCGCCGCTGAGGACAGCCCATGGCAAAGCATTACCCGGTTCCCAGACGAACCCGCCCTGATATGGATAGTCTCCGTCAAGATTATACATTCCGTTTCCGTATGCGGTCGTCTTATCTGGGGAAAATGCCGCCGATAACTTAACTAGTTGAACCATGTAAATGATTCCGTCGCCAATGGCGGGCACCGTGGCGCGATAGACCCAGTCGATTCCGTGAGGCCTGCACTCGTTTCCGAGATGTATTGCTTCTACAAACGATAACCCAGCAGGCAAGGGCGACGCGGTCGGACTCGGGCACGTCGCGTCCTGTTGCTTGAGATATGTGGTCTCTCCGTACAGGGAAACTTGAGATCCGGTGCTCGTCGTCGTGCCCACTGCGGAATACGGCGTCGGCGCTTCAATCGGATAGTAGACGTCCGCCCGCACAGCCCGCGCTACTCCAAGATTGAACCCCGCGCTTTGAGTCTGAACCATGGCGGTCACCCAAGCATGCTGGGTTACGCCCTTTAGCCAGAAAAAAGGGATGGGGTTTTGATGGAGACCCGCCTGGGCGACGGTTTCTGGGTTCGCGAGAGAGTTCGGTGCCGGCGGCGCCGTCGACCTGGGCGCCGGCGAAGGCGTATCGAAATGCATGTAACTCGATACGACGTTATTCGCGGACGGCGAAGCGAAAGCCCACGTTACCTCGCCTTGGATCGTTCCTCGAACCGCGACCGCTTTGAACTGCACCTGCTGTCCTATCATAATCGGTGAGGGAGTCGGGGCAGGCGAGCTAACCACGTTATTTCCCGCGGTCACGTTTAGGTCTTGTATTTCGATCGTGGCCGGAACGATAACGAGGACAGCGAGACCACCAGTGTTGACTCCGCTTAATTGAATGCCATCGGAGCCGCCTGGAATTTCCAAGGCCGTCCGCTTGACCGTCAAATTCACGTTTACCGATTGGAATTGCCCACTGGGGCAAGCGCTCGACCCCGAGGAATTCACGGTCACGCTGATATAGCGGTCAGAGTACGGAGTCCACTTTGGTGTTCCGCATACCCAAACGGGGAAAGTCTTCGTCACCGATGCCGACGGGTCAAGGGCGCAATTAATTTGGGTTAAAGCCGATTCGGTCGCGGGGCGAACTCGGACGTGAGGCATTGTGGCGGTTGCGGTTCCCCGCGGTCTAGACCCACTAGATGCATACTTTGATGTCATGCCGCCAAAACGAACGTTTTGGCCTTGAGTGTTCTGCTGGATAGCGACGGCGGCGCCGGGCCCTGAGGTTTCAGCGCATGCGGCGAGCGGGGTGGCGGCTGGATTGACGGCTTGATCGTTGAGCGCTTGTTCTGAACCGCGCATTCCAGCCTGCTCCACGGCGGGAACGGCGCCTTGGTGCCCGCCGCAGCCTGCAATGAAGGCGCAAGTGCAGAGGATGGCGCCAAGCAGCTTGGGCAATCCCTTACGGAAGTCGTTCACGCGGGGAACCCGCCATTGCGGCTAAACCGTAAAGGGCCGCTAAGACATGGCGCCGTCCGATGTTGACGAGCAGATGCTATTGCCACGGCACTTTTCCTATAGACGGAACGCTGTATTTTACGAGGGCACTTCGATCTCGTTATTGATAGCTTTTTCGACATTAAACGTTGATTTCCGGTCTATCGCCGGACTACCCGATGTTTGGCGGCTCCAGGGGTCTGGAAACCTCATCCAAGAGCCGTCGCGTGGTTTCGGCGGTGTCATATTGTTAGGTGCGCCGCTTGCAAAACGTCTGTCGCAGAACTCCAGCATTTTCGCACAATGCGCCACGACCACCCCGTAACACGCGCTCGGCTGACATTGTGCCCGCGGCTTTGCGCGACCGACTCGCCATACACCAGGGGTGGACTTAGAGATTGCCGTCGGGGCCCATGGCTTCGAGGCGCTTCTTGAGATCGGCTAAGAAGCCGCTCGCGACGAAGCCGTCCACGACGCGGTGGTCGAGCGAGAGACAGGAGTTCATCATGTGGCGGATGGCGATCGCGTCGTCGTCGCGGACGACCGGTTTCTTGACGACCGTTTCCATCGTGACGATGCCGGCTTGGCCACCGTTGATGATCGGGGCCGAGGCCCAACTGCCGTTCGCGCCGTTGTTGTTGACGGTGAACGTTCCACCCGCGAGATCGTCCACGCCGAGCTTGCCGCGCCGGGCGCGGTCGATGAGCGCGCCGGCCGCTGTCGCCAGGCCCTTGATCGAGAGTTTTTCGGCATCGCGGACGACCGGTACGACCAAGTTTGTGGCAAGACCGATCGCGATGCCGACGTTGATCTCTTTGTTGACGTAGATGCCCTCGGGCGTGAAGCGCGCGTTCATAAGCGGGAACGCGCCGAGCGACTCGACGACCGCGCGGATGAAGAAGGGCAGCAGCGTGAGTTTGTAGCCGGTCTCGCGCTCGAAGCGATCCTTCTCGCGCATCCGCCATTTCCACAAATTCGTGACGTCCACTTCGACCATGGACCACGCGTGCGGCGCGGTGTGCTTGGATTCGACCATGCGTTCGGCGATGATGCGCCGGGCTTGGTTGAGCGGAATGACCGTCCCCGGAATCGGCTGCGAATATGTGGACGTTCCCGAAGGCGGTGGAGCGGACGGAGCGTGCGCGGGCGCGCCTGTTGCCGCGAAGTTCGTTCCCACGGAGATCGCTTGTCCGACGGCGGCTGCCGGTCCCATGCGCGCGGCGGTGAGCACGTCTTCGGCCGTCACGCGGCCGTTCGCGCCGCTGCCGGCCAGCGCGCGGATGTCCACTTGGTGTTCGCGCGCGAGTTTGCGAACCGCCGGCGAGGCCTTGCGCAGCGCAGCTTCGAGATCGGCGCCGTTCGCGGACGCATGCGCCGCAGCCGCGCCATTGTGTGATGCACCCTGCGCGGGATGCGCGTCGGGAGCGGACGCTTTGGCGGGTTCGTGCGATGCGGCGGGAGCGGGCGCCGGGGCGCTTTCGGTAGCGGCGCCGACGTCGTCGATGACGGCGATCGCGGTGCCGGTCGCGACGGTCTCGCCTTCCTTGACCAGCAGTTCGCGAATGGTGCCGGTTACGGGCGAGGGGACCTCGGCGTTGACTTTGTCGGTCGAGACTTCAACGAAGGCTTCGTATTTCTCGACGGCGTCGCCGGGCTTCTTGAGCCATTGCGCGACCGTCCCTTCGGTGACGGTTTCGCCGAGCTGCGGCATCGTGATCGTCGTGGCCATCGTTTTATCCCGTCCTTTGGTGCTTAGAACCGCGCCAGCTCGCGCATGGCCTGCGCCATCTCGGCCGGCGAACTCATGTACTCTTCCTCGAGCGGAAGCGCGTAGCCCATCGCCGGAACGTCCGGCGCGCAGAGGCGGCGAATCGGCGCATCGAGGTTGAAGAGCGCCTCCTCGGCGACCATCGCGCTGATCTCCGCGCCGATCCCGCCGAACTTGTTGTCTTCGTGCACGATGAGGAGCTTGCGCGTCTTCGCGACGCTGCTCAGGATCGTGCCCTTGTCCATCGGACGGATCGAGCGCAGGTCGATGACTTCAACCGAGATGCCGTCCTTTTCGAGTTCGTTGGCCGCTTCGAGCGCCCAGTGTACGTACAGCCCGTACGACACCACGCTCAGTTGCGTGCCTTCCTTGATGACGTTGGCTTTGCCGATCGGGATCGTGTAGTGTCCGTCGGGCACTTCGCCTTTGATCAGGCGATACGTCTTCTTGTGTTCGAGAAACAGCACGGGATCGGGATCGTCGATCGCCGCGTTGAGCAAGCCCTTGACGTCGGCCGGGAAGGCGGGCGCGACGATCTTGAGGCCGGGAACGTGATAGAAGAGCGCCTCGACCGATACCGAGTGCGAGAGCGCGCCGCGAACGCCGCCGCCGTACGGCGTGCGAATCACCAGCGGGCANNTAGATGAAGTCGGCGAACTGAATCTCGGCGATCGGCCGCAGGCCTTCCATCGCCATTCCGATCGCGATGCCGACGATGGACGCTTCGGCAATCGGCGTGTCGATCACGCGCTCGGGGCCGAACTCGCGAATGAA
>PMFP01000102.1 GCA_003155175.1 Vulcanimicrobiota bacterium | reverse complement strand
CGGGCCCACGTCGACCTGACCGGAGACCTTGCCCGTCGCCGTATCCACGATGAGGAGGCGTTTGCTGGCGGTGTGGGCCGCATAGGCCCGGTGGCGGACCTCATCTACCGTAACGTAGTCGAATTTGGAAAAAACGGGAACGCTCTCGGGTGGCGCGGCGGCTGCAATCGGCATGGGCACTCCTCTGGCGGCGAATACTATGAATCTCCCGTAGCGTACGGTCGCGACATGAATGCAGCATGAACCGTTCCGCTTCCCGCGAGCGGAAGAAACGGACGACGCCCGTCACGTGCGTTAATCGCCCCATAAGGCTGGCATAATCTCGGTCGGTCTATGCTTGCGTCAAAGACCTCAGCGAGCACCCAGAAATGGAGTTCAAATAATCGCATGCGCGAGCGCATACTCTCGTCATTTCTTGCCGTTGCCATCTTCGCGATGCCCGCCCTTGCCGCCGCGGCCGACTCCGGGACCACGATCAGTGGACGGATTCTCGACGTGGACGGTGGCTTGCCGATTGCGAACGCATCCATCGAATTGGACAGCGACGGCGCAAAAGTGGCTTCAACCAAGACCGACGCTAGCGGCGTCTTTCACTTTCCCGGACAGCAGCCCGACACGTACTCCATCCTTATTACCGCTAACGGTTACGAGACGACCCGGATCCCCGACGTGAACGTCACGCCGGGGCAGCCGGAGTTGCGTTTGCAGACGGCGATTCGACGCACGGGTACGGGACTGAAGACCATCGGTCGCGTTGCGGTGGCGGCGCGAACCTCGTTGCAAACCTCGTCCACCGTGAACGCCTTCTTCGACGCCTCGCAGCTCGAGGCGCAGGGATTCCAGCGCATCGGCGACGCGCTCGGAACGATTCCGGGCGTCATCACCTCCACGAGCACGTCGGTCGGCGACGACCTCACGCTGTCCATTCGCGGTTACGATCCGACCGAAACGGCGACACTGCTCGACAACCACCCGATCGGGCCGATCGGTGCGCAAGGCGGCGGCTTCAACTATAGCATCTCGCCGTTCTGGGGCATCTCGGGTGCCGACGTCATCTTCGGATCGGGCGCGACCGGCCTTTACGGAGCGACCACGATCGCCGGCGCGGTAAACTTCATCTCTCTTGCGCCCACGCGCGATCCGCATTACTCGTACACGCAGGGCGTCGGCTCCAACTCCAAGTTGCTCAGTGGCTTTACCGCGACCGGGATGGACGGGAAGCTCGGCTACGCCCTCGCTCTGGGCGTTCAAGGCACCAACGGCTTGTTCGAGCCGCAGTATCGCGTGCAACAAGGGCTGCTTACCTCCAGCGTCGCCAACTCCGGACTCAACGGCGGAGCGCCGCCGCCGGACCTGACGCCCGCCAACGTGACGAATCGCGCGAACTATTACGTGCAGAGCGGCGCGTATAACCAGCGCAACAACCTGCTCAGGCTCGACTATAATTTTTCGCCGCGCACGAGCCTCGAGCTGACCGGCTACGATGCGACGGCGTGGCAAGACAAGACGGGCGAAGGGGATAACGATTACGTTCCCTACCAATATCAGCTCTGGAACGGCCGGAATATCATTGCGGGGCTTCCGAATAACAAGGACGTCTCTGAGCTTCCAAATGGCGGGACGGGAACGTGTACCGGGTCTATCCTCGTCCTGGTCGATACGCCCAGTCAATATACATGTATGAACGCAAACCAGTATGCGAAAGCGTTCACCGGCGCGTTCGGCGGCGGCCCCGATCGCTGGAAAGGGTTCCTCAATCAGGATTACCACGGGCGCTTCACGCAGCAGCTCGGCGCGGGAACGATTCTCCTCGACGGATATCAAGACAATTACGCCATCAACGAGCAGAAGAGCCCGACCGGTCCGCAGTACTCCGACGACTACCATACCGGCGGCTTCGTCGCCAGCGATGAATTCGCGCTGGGGAAGAACGACTTTTCGTTCGGCTACGAGCAGCTGCGCCAGGCCCATTACAGCTGGACGAACAGCGTTTCAAACGGGCAGTTCAATTTGGGTACGAACAGTTTCTTCGTCAAGGACGGATGGACGCCGTCGCTCAAGTTTTCGGCGTTCGTCAATCTCTGGCTGCAGCATTCGACGGCGACGGGCGTCACCAAACTCAATCCGCGCCTGGCCCTGGTGTTCCGTCCCGACTCTAGCGACATTATCCGGCTTGCGGGAGGCAGTGCCTTCTCCGAACCGGATCCGTTCCTCATCACCGGCCCGTCGAGCTTCGGCGCGCCGGCAAGCCTGAATCCCGTCTGCGGCCCGGGCGAACTCAACGTTGTCGGCAGCACGTCGAACCCAACGCTCGTGCCGGAGACGGGAACCGACCTCGATCTTTCGTACGGCCATCGCTTCAACGCGCATACGCTGATCCAGGCGGACGTCTACGACGCGAACGAGGCAGGCGCGCTGCTGAGCGGTAACGTCGTCATGACGCCGGCATTCGCCGCGTTGGCGCCTCCCGGATATATCGCGGCCTATCTCAACCGGATCCGCTCGCAATGCGGCGGTACCCCGACGCTGGCCAACCTCGGGGTCGGGACCACGTATAACGCGGCTGCCGGCCGCTACCAGGGCATTAATCTCTCCGCCACCGTCGGCGTGTTGCGCAACGTGGAATTCACGGCACAATACGGAATCACGTCCGCGAAATACGTCGGGATCCCGACCGACATTCTGCAAAACAATCCGACGCTACTTGACGGCGGCCAGATCTACGGCATTCCGTTCCGTCAAGGAACGGCGACGCTGGCGTACCAGAGCCCGGCCGGTTTCGGCGCGACGATCGATCCGAATTACGTAGGCAGCCCGAACGGATTCAATCGCGGGCCGTACTGGTACGTCAACGCAACCGTCTCGCAGCAAGTCGGCGGAAACAGCAGCATCAACCTCGGCGTAAACAACTGGTTCAACAGCATCGGCCAGAACTACGGCTACGTCGGTCTGGGCTCGTTCCAGCCGCAGAACCAATACGGTCAGAGCACCAACGCGTTCCAGCAAGGTTCGGAGATGTACGGCCTTCCGTACCGGCAATACTGGTTGACGGTCACGACGCGCATCTAACGCCGTCGCGGCGCGCGGGCCGGGCAAGGTTGCCCGGTCCGCGCGCTGAACCCAGCGGGCGTGTCGACTAACCTCGCGCCGGACGTTTGGACGACGCTGGCGGGCGTTTTCCGCCTCGACGGCAACGCCTTCGTCCACGGACTGCATCTCGGAAGTCGAGGCGTCCTGGTCGCGCTGGCGATCGTGCTTGGCGCCGGGCTTTCCCAAGCGATCGCCAACAGCATCGTCCTCTTTGCCAATCGCGTGCAGCCGGCGCGTTTTTACATGAGTTTGGGCATCACGGCGGTGCTCTTCGCCTTTAACTACGGTTTCCTGGTCTTGAGCACGTGGCTGGTGATGAGGCTTCCGGGCGCACCGGACGTGGGGCTGGCGACGCTGGCGCTGATCTTCGCGCTGGCCTACGCGCCGCTGCTGTTTTCGTTTCTCGGCGCGCTGCCGTACTTGGGCAATCCGATCCTGTGGGGCTTGCGCATCTGGCAGCTGCTCGCGCTGGTTGTCGGACTCTCCGCGGTCGCGCACGTCGGCGCCCTCCAGGCGGGCGGTTACGTCTTGCTCGGATGGATCGCGCTGGCCGTCAGCGAGCAAACCTTCGGGCGTCCACTCGCGCAAATGGGAACCCGGGTCATGGATGCGGTTGCCGGCGTTTCACTCGTTTCGGACGAGCAGGTCGCGATCGCGCAAGCGCAAGACGGTCAAGATCGCCCCGGCGCGCTCGCTTCGGCGCCGGTGACCATGGGGGGCGGCGAACCGAGGCCGCCTTCCCGGTGGAAAAATTGGATTGCGCTCGGATCCATCCTCGTTTTCGCCCTGTTTCTCTCCGTGATTCTCGCGCCGGTTCGCCACGCCGCATTCGGATGGGAAAATAACTTGCCGCGCGTCTTGCGCCTTCCCTTGGATCTGATTTGGATCGGCATCATCGCNNGGCTGGTACGGCGACGATATCTCGCTTCGCGGCGAGACCGAGCAGTCGTCCGGTGGAGATGCGGGCAAGGGCGCGCGCACGGGAAAGATCAAGCACTACGTCGTCTATCTGGACGGCATCGCGCAGTCGAGTTCGCAATATACGCCGGACATCGAAACCTTTCTCGACGCCTTGACGCCGCGTTTGCCCAGCCGGTTCCGCCTCGTTCGCGGCGTGATGGCCTATTCGGTGATGAACAAGCCGCTCGACAGCGATCCGACGTTTTCGTGGCTTTGGAGCATGGTCGAAAAGCTGCGCTTCAAGAACGCCAACAGCATCTTCGGCATGCTCATCAACTTACGGAACGTCTTGATCGTCGCGGTATCGGCCGACCGGCGATACGGCCCGATGTACAATTTCGGCATCGCGCAAGTGATGTGCGACGCGCTGATCGCCGCCGGATACGCGCGCGGGAGCGGATTGCCGATCACGCTCATCGGCTATAGCGGCGGCGGGCAGATGTCGTGCGGCTCTGCGCGATTTCTCAAACGGGCGCTCGATGCGCCCGTGGACGTCATCTCGCTGGGCGGCGTGATCAGCGGATCCGACGACGTGCTTGCGCTCGAGCATCTCTACCATCTCCACGGAACCAAAGACGGCGTCGAGCGCATCGGCCCGATCATGTTTCCCTCGCGCTGGAAGATCGCGGTTCTCTCGTACTGGAACCGCGCGAAACGGCTCGGGCGCCTGAGCGTGATCTCGCTCGGCCCGGTCGGACATCAGGTTCCCGGCGGTCTGCTCGACCCGAACGCGACGCTTCCGGACGGCCGGACGAACCTCGCGCAGACGCTGGATTACATCCATCAGATTCTGCTCGGGCGGCTCGTTACCGATACCGGCATCCCCGAAAAGCCGAGCAATTACGACGGCTACGTTCAAGCGCCGTCGAACCGGCCGGACTACTATCCGCTCGACAAGGTTCCGGACGCGCGGCGATACGCAGCCGTCGGCGACTGGATCGGGCGTCTCATTCTGCCGTCTTTAGAGGAGCGCGCCGCCGTGCGCGGCGCGTGGCTCGAAGTGCACCACGCGCCGGACGGGCACGCGAATCTGGTCGGACACGTCGTGAAACTCCGCTGGGGCGAGGACCCGGTCATTCGCGACATCGTTCGCGCCGTAACGCGGGACGTGCACTTCAGCGCCGAGGCCTCGTTCGCGAGCACCTACGGCGGTACCGTCAATCCGACGCGCCTGAACAACTGGCGCATGGTGGACCCGCTCGAATCGCTTGCGGGCGCGCATCCGGTGGACGACGTCGTCGTTACGCTCGCGGGGCCGGTTCGCGTCGTGTCCGATGCCGAAGACGGCGATGCGCGGGGCGTTAGCCTGGAGATCATCCGGCAGCCGGTGCAAGTGACGGGACGCTACTACGGGCTGGTTCGCTTCGTGGGCCCGGTCCCGGACACCGATCGCATCCGGGCCGTGCACTACGAAAAGAGCGTGCGCGACTTTACCGGTCCGGAGGAAGAGCTGCGCTTTCCGGAAGTCGTCGCGGACTTGGGCGGCCGCAAGCCCTCCAACGTTCACGGCATCGAGCGGTCGCCGCTCAACGACGACGGCTGGTACGTCTACGGTGCGCCCGGGCCCGACGGCGCGTTCGTCGTTCAGGCACTGGCGCCGCGAGCCTTGCTGCGCACGACGACGCGACGCGCCGGTACGTTCGACGAAAGCGCCGGCCGCGAGTACGTGCGAAAGAAGCTCTGGGAGGAGGTCGCCGCACACGCGGGCGGCTGCGTCGTCGCCGGCATCGCGGAGCGACAGGCCTGGGCGCCTGACGACGTGGGCTTGCTCGTGCACTCGTACGGCGGCATCGGCGGGCGGAACGGAGAGGCGGCCGCGCAGGGTCGCTTTTACTTCGGCCACTTCGCGTACGGCATCGCCCAGGTCGTGGAGGACCCGATCGCCGGCGAGCCGCGCTTCGACGTCGTGTATTATCAGGTCTACGCGCAGAACACCGACGGATTCGTCGCCGGCGCCCTGCACTGGTCCCGCTACATGGGCGACCGTCAGTTCGGATGGGCGGGCCTGCGCGCGGTGGCCGACGTCGTCTTGAGCCACGAGTCGTTCGACGAAAGCGTGAGCATCGGCGGAAAACATCGCGCCTCGCCGCTCGTGGCCTTTGCGTTGCAGCTCGAGGCGATGACGGCGCGCTACCGCATCGGTGAGGGCACGGGCGCGACCTTCGTCGGGCCGGCCAACAACTGCTCGCAAGATTCCAATCGCGCGCTCTTCGCCGCGCTCGGGAATCTCGAGTCGTTCGTCGAGTCAAACCCGGCGTTCGAAACGTGGGCGCAGGACAGCCCTGAGGACGGCGCCCGCTGGGCGGCTTTTCGCGAGCTGTCGCATGCTCTCAAACGCGACCTGCAACCGTTCGGCGCGATTCGACACGACTGGAGCGATAACGAATACAACCTCGGCACGACGATGGAGGACGCTCCGCTCGCCAATGTGGCGGCGGCGCTGGGAAGTTGGCGGTGCATTTTTCCGCGCGTCGCCTTCGACACGATCGTCGGAACGTTTTTGCGGCACGGGGCGTCGGCGCACGTGCTCGGGAGCAACCAGATCCCCGTGGCGCAGGACGGGATCGAAGCGCGGATCCCGTTCGCGTTCTAAACGGCGCCCCTGCGCGCTTGGCTGTTTCGATCGGCTTCTTCCCGTGCTACACTACGCCGGCCATGGGACATCATCACGGACACATCTTTGCCGTCCAGGTTGGGGCGCTGCTGTTCGGCATGCTCATTCCGTTAAGCGTGCTTGCTCTGCTTGCCGGGGCTTGGTTCGAGCGCCACATGCGGCCGCGCCGCTCAGGGGCGCCGCGGGCGCAGGGCGCCCTTTTGGCCCACCTGGCTACTCTGCCGGGGGATTAGACCGGGAGGCGACTTGCGTCGTACCTGGACGCCTTGACTCCTGCTCCTACCGGTGATATTCTCTTAGCCTATGCCCCGAGGCGAATAGCCCTATAGACGAAGTAGGACGAGCGCGCCGTCACCGGACCGACGCAACAACTCGTTCTTTTTCTCGTGCCCGCGCCGGGCACCCGCCCGCACCTTCACGCAAGTTTGAGAGAAGAGAGAATGGCAAAAACGACGGCCACAAAGTCACCCGCGAAGAGCTCTGCGGGGTCTAAGGGCAAGTCGCGAAAGGGCGCTCGCGTTACCGCTGGTAACGGAAGCTCTACCGTAATGCCGAGCACGTTCCCGATGCCGACGGGAGCGTTCACGATCGAACAGCCGGTCGACCCGGGCCCGAAACGCGAGCGGCATTCGTTCGCGAAGATTCCGGACGTCCTGGAAGTCCCCAACCTAATCGAACTCCAAAAAGGCAGCTTTGCCTGGTTTAAGACCGAAGGCTTGGCCGAGGCGTTCGCTTCGATTTCACCGATCAAGGACTTCACCGGCAACCTGATCCTGGAGTTCGGCGAGCACAGTCTCGGCGAACCGAAGTATTCGATCGAGGAATGCCGCGAGCGCGACATGACGTACAGCGCGCCGTTGCGCGTCCGCGTGCGCCTCATTACCGCGGAGTCGGGCGAAATCAAGGGCATTCCCGACCAGGAGATCTTCATGGGCGATTTCCCGCTCATGACCGACAAGGGCACGTTCATGATCAACGGCGCGGAGCGCGTGATCGTGAGCCAGCTCGTGCGNNGGCACGATCGGCGTTCGCATCGACAAGAACCGCAAGATCTACGTTTCGACGTTCATCCGCGCGCTCTCGCGTCCGGACCTCGGCTTGGATTGGGAGAGCGACGAAGCCATTTTGGCGCTCTTCGACGGATCGCCGCTGGTCGCCAATTCGATCGAGAAAGACAAGGACGTCAAGACCCGGGAAGACGCCCTCAAAGAAATCTATAAGAAGCTGCGTCCGGGCGAGCCCGAGAACGCGGACAACGCCGAGAAGCTGCTCGAGTCGCTGTTCTTCGACGAGAAGCGCTACGATTTGGCCGGCGTCGGGCGCTACAAGCTCAACGGCAAGTTCCACTACCGCTTCGAAAACCCGGACGTCGAAGATCGTCTGGCCAACCCGACCGTTGCCGTCAACGAGTACGAGGGATTGGCCGAGCCGGTCATCGACACGCGCTGCCTGACGCGCGCCGACATGATCGCCGTGATCCGTCGCCTCATTAAGGTTCAAAGCGGACTGATCGCCAAGGACGACATCGACCATCTGGGCAACCGCCGCGTTCGCTCGGTCGGTGAACTGCTGCAGAATCAGTTCCGTGTGGGCTTGCTGCGCCTGGAGCGCGTCGTGCGCGAGCGTATGACCGTGCAAGACATCGAGACGGTCACGCCGCAGGCGCTCATCAACATCCGGCCGGTCGTGGCCGCGATCAAGGAGTTCTTCGGCTCCTCGCAGNNCCGAACATCGGTCTGATCGGCTCGCTCGCGACGTTCGCGCGCGTCAACCGCTTCGGCTTCATCGAAACGCCGTACCGCGTCGTCCAGGACGGCATCGTCACCGACGAGATCGTCTATTTGACGGCGGACCGCGAAGACGAATACATCATCGCCCAAGCCAACACGCCGCTCGACGAGCGCGGCAAGATCCTCACCGATTCGGTCGTCTGCCGCTACGCCGAAGAGTACATCGAGGAACCCGCCTCGCGCGTGCAGCTCATGGACGTCTCGCCCAA
>PMFP01000149.1:3814-5655 GCA_003155175.1 Vulcanimicrobiota bacterium | reverse complement strand
GCGCGGCGGTATTCGCCCCGCGCGCCGGCGATCGCGACGACCACCAGCGCGACCATCACCGTCGCGTACCATCCGGTCTGAAAGAGCGGCCGTCCGGGCACGGCCAACTCGACGATCGCCGCGAGAGCCAGGACGGCGGCCAGAAGCGCGGTCGAACTCACTGGGGGTGAGCGAGCGAGGGCGCGACGGCGGCTTGCATCTGCGCGTAGGTCAATTCGCCGTCGTAGCCGCCCGAGACGATGCCGTCGCGTCCGACGACGACGGTCGTGGGCAAGCCCAACGCCGTGTAGACGCGGCCGTAGGCCTGCTCCGAGTCAATCCAGATCGGGAACTTGAGGCCGAGCGACCGCGCGAAGTCTCGCGCGCGCTCGGGCGACTCACCCTGGTTGACGCCGACCACGACCAGACCGCGCGGTCCGTAGGCTTCGGAGAGGCGCTGCAAGTCGGGCAGTTCCGCGCGGCACGGCGGACACCACGAACCCCAAAGATTCATCACCACCACTTTTCCGCGCAAATCGGTCAGCGAGACCGGGCGTCCCAAATCGTCGTGCATGGCAAAGACGGGAGCCGGCTGCCCTTTGAGCCCGGCCGGACCCGCGACGGAACCGCCGCTCTGGAAGAGCGGCGCGATCACGAAGATGCCGACGGCGACGAAAACGAGCCCCGCCAGCCACCAGAGTCGCCTGTTCACCTGCGCAGTCTATGGCGCATTCACCAGTCTCCCATACGATCTTCGTCGACCTCGCCTTCGAAGGCGACGATCCCCGGCGCGAGCACCGCCGCGTGGAGCGGAACGCCCCGGAACGCGACTTCGCGCAGGCGCGCTTCTTCGGGACCGCGTTCGAACAGGCTGCAGTAGCGTTCCAGCACGTCGGGACTGCAGCACGCAACCTGCGGCGCGACGTTGTACGTCGAAACGAAGCGATCGAACGCCGCTTCGAACTCTTCGGGCGAAAACGCGACGTTCAAACGTACTTCGCGGCGGACGCGTTCCAGGACAGCCTCCTTGGGCGGACGAACGGCGACGGCGTGCCAGCGCAGATTCTCGACGGCCGCGCGCTTGCGGCCGACCTCCGCACGGAACTCCTCGCCCGTACAGGTGCGCTACGCGAGGCGGGGATTCATCCCAACCTCACGGTGGTTGTTATCGGGGAGAACGAATCGGGCCTGGCCTACGTTCGCAATCTCATCAAGACGGGCGAGCGCGCCGGCATCGCGGTGGACGTCCGGCATCTGCCCGAAGACGCGACCGCCGGTCAGGTGCGGACGCTGCTCCACGGTCTCGAGGCGGATCCCAGCGTGCACGGCGTGCTCTTGCAGCAGCCGCTGCCCCCGCATCTGGCCGTCCGCGAAATCGCGGACGCGATTCCGCTGCACAAGGACGTGGACGGGGCGCATCCGATCAACCAGGGAGAGCTCGCGTTCGGGAGCGGCTGCGAATTCGTCCCCGCGACGCCCGCCGCCGTCATGCTGTTGCTCGAACGCAGCCCCCACTGGCCGCTGCGCGGACGTCCGGCCGTCATGATCGGGCGCTCGATCGTGGTCGGCGCGCCCGTCGCGATGCTCTTGCTCGCACAAGACGCGACCGTCACCATCCTGCACAATCACTCGGCATCGTTGCAGCCGTTCGTTCGCATGGCCGAGGTCGTCGTCGTCGCGACCGGCGTTCCCGGTTTGATTCGCGGCGAGGACTTGATGCCGGGCGCGACCGTCATCGACGTCGGCACGACCGTGGTTGACGGCGTACTCAAAGGCGACGTGGATTTCGAGAGCGCTGCCGAGGTGGCGGGCGCGATCACGCCGGTTCCCGGCGGCGTCGGTCCGGTGACCAACGTCGCGCT
>PMFP01000149.1:0-3791 GCA_003155175.1 Vulcanimicrobiota bacterium | reverse complement strand
AATTGCAGCTCGGCTTCCAGGCGCGCGCGCGTGTCGGAGAGCTCGAGCAGTCGCTGCTTGATCGCGTCGGCAACCTGGAGCGCGTCGCCGACGGCATACGACGTGCTGCGCGGATCCACGTCGGGCTCGATGGCCGCCGCGTCCTCGCCCGAAAACTCGCAGATGAGCTCGGCGTACTCGGCGAACTTCGCACGCACGCTCTCGACGAGGTCGCCGTCCACGCCGTCGCCGGCGCCGGCATCGTCTTCTTCGAGCACGTCCGCGTCCACGACCAGATACGGATCGCGGCTGACGATCGCGCGAATGCGAAACCGCTCGCGTCCGATCGTCGAGATGAAATAGCGCCCCTCGGGGAGCGGACGAACGCCGACGATTTCGGCGACCGATCCAATTTCGTGCGGCATGACCTCGGAGTCGCCGACGTCGCTGCCTTCGGAGATCAACGCGACGCCGAAACCGTCGCCATCCTCCAGACACTCTTCAATCAATCGCTTGTAGCGCGACTCGAACACGTGGAGGTTCAGCACGGCCCCGGGAAAGAGCACGGTCTTGAGCGGGAAGAGGCGCAAACGCCGCGTTGACATCGCTCTGAAGATTCGGGCAGGGCCGCCCATCTTCCCCGCCAACTTCACGCCTTCGATGAGCCCGCCGAACGAGTCCGAACGCTTTCGCAAGGCCATGCGCTCCGTGCCCACCGGCGTCACCGTCGTCACGAGCGTGAAGGACGGCGAGCCGCGCGGGATGACGGTCAGCGCGTTCGCGCCCGTATCGGCCGATCCGCCTCTGGTGTTGGTTTGCGTCAACCGCGAAGCGCGCAGTTATCTTTACATTTCGCACTCGCGCATCTTCTGCGTCAACGTCCTGGACAGCGACCAGCGCGACCTCGCCGAGCACTTTGCCGGCAAGGTTCGCGACCGTCAATTCGAACGCATCGCCTACGAGACGGCAGCCACGGGTGCGCCGGTCCTGCCGGGCGCGCTCGCGCACTTCGATTGCGAAGTGGACGTCGAGCACCACGCCGGTTCGCATTCGATCTTCGTCGGCCGCGTCGTCGCCCTCGGCGCACGCGACGGCGCCCCGCTCGGCTACTTCGACGGCGCGTTCCGGGACTTCGGGCTGTGATCCTCGAGACGTTTCCGGTCGGCGCTCTGGACTGCAATTGCACGATCGTCGGCGACGAGGCGACCGGCGAGGCGATCGTCGTGGATGGCGGCGACGGCGTGGACGAGGTCGTAGCGCGCCTGAAAAGACACGGCCTCCGGGCAACCGCGCTCGTGCACACGCACGCGCACATCGATCACATACGCGAAGTCGGCCGCTTGCGCGAGCTCACGCGCGGGCGAGCGCTGCTGCATCCGGCCGACCTCCCGCTCTATCGGACGCTCGCGGCCCAGGCGGGGTGGCTCGGCTTAACGCCTCCGCCGGTCGTCGCCTTGGACGGCGATCTCAAACAGGGCGATCGCATCACGATCGGCGGCGGAATTGCGCTCGACGTGCTGCATACGCCCGGGCACACGCCCGGCAGCGTCTGTTTCGCCGTCATGCAAGGCGACGGTGCCTCCGCTGCGACGACGCTGCTCACCGGCGACACGCTCTTCGCGGGATCGATCGGACGCTGGGATCTCGGTGGAACCTCGATGGAAGACATCGTCGCGAGCATCCATCGCCGTCTGCTCGACTATCCGGATGCGACCGCCGTCGTGCCGGGCCACGGCCCCTTCACGTCGATCGGAAGAGAACGCAGCAGCAACCCATTTCTCGTGGGAGCGCCTTAGCGAAGTTTGATGAGGATTTTTCCGTCGGATTCGACGGGGGCCACAGCCGCGGGCGCGGGGACCGGCGCGGGCGGAACCGTTGCGGTGCGCGGCATCGCGGCAAAGTCTGGTATGCTTCCGCCGGCGACTTTCGCGCGGTAGTCCGCGATCGCGACGGCCAGCGCCTCGAGCGCGCGCTCGGGATAATCTTTCTTCTTCTCGGGATAGCCGCCGAGCTGGCTTTCCACGTCGGCCGGCGCGATCGCGGCGGCTTCGTCGATCGTCTTTCCGCGGGCGAGATCTACGACCAAACTGCAGGTGGCGGTTCCGAAACCGCAGCCGGTCGTGAAATACGAGATGTCCTCGATCACTGCGCCGGGGCCGACCCTCAGGAAGAAATTGTACATGTCCCCGCACGAGTCGCTGAAATACTCACCGCTCGCGGTCGCGTTCTCCATCGTGCGAAAGCCCGTGCGCTCTTCGACGAGGCGTTGAAACTTCGGAAAATCCATATCGCTCCGTACAACCCGTTCTTTCAGGAAACCGCTTCGGCTGCGGGGTGCACCTCGAACCGGCACTGTTTTCCACCATTGGCAAGCGATTCCGTCTGCTGGTGATTGCCGCCGAGCGTGTCCTCGATGACGCTGTGGATGACCTGGCACATCTCGGGATGCTCTTTGGCAACGCCCGCGTAGGGGCAGTTGTGTTCGTGTAGGGCAAAGCCGCCGTCGATGAGGCTGTATTCGGCGACGACCCCCTGGTCGCGAAGCATCTCGGTGAGCTGCGCCACCTTGCGTTCGGGCTCCTCAGCCGTAATCTGCGTCCGCGCCCGTTCCACCGAGCGTTTGGTGATGCCGTCGAAGATGCGCTCGACGGCAGCCCCGCCGAACTGCTCGCGCACCTCGCGCAAGACGGCGGAAAGCATCTTGTCGTATTGATGCGGAAAGAGTTTGTCGGCCTCGGGCGTCAGCGAGAACTCTAGGGTCGGCTTGGTCGGCCCGCGCCGAACCGGCCGCTCCAGCACGAGGCCGTCGCGTTCCAGGACGACGAGCTGTTGGCGGACGGCGTTGGGCGAAAGCCCGAACGTGGAGGCCAGGTCGGCCGCCGANNTTATCCTTGACTTTCCCAGGGGCGCTCGGTACGATACCTGAGCGTGGACCCGCACCGGCCCTTCTGTAGGAGCATTTCTCTCGTGAACGATCTTGGACTTCGCGTCTCCGGCCTCCATTGTGAGGTCGACGGAAACGAGATACTCAAAGGCATCGACCTCGACGTCGAGCCGGGTAAAGTTCACGCCCTGATGGGCCCCAACGGCAGCGGCAAATCGACGCTGGCGTTCTGCCTGACCGGACATCCACATTACAACGTCACCTCTGGCTCGGCGACGATCGACGGCGAAGACCTCCTGGCGATGGCGCCCGACAAGCGGGCCAAGGCCGGCCTCTTCCTCTCGTTCCAATATCCGGCCGCCATCCCCGGCGTCAAGGTCGCGAACTTTCTCCACGCGACCCGCCAAGCGGTGCGCCCTGGTTCCCTGACGCCGGCCGCCTTCCGCAAGTTCCTCTACGACAAAGTCGAGCTGGTCGGCATGGAGCCATCCTTTCTCACGCGGTATTTGAATGACGGCTTCTCCGGTGGCGAAAAGAAACGGCTTGAGATGCTGCAACTCGCGGTGCTCGCGCCGAAATACGCGATCCTGGACGAAACCGATTCCGGCTTGGACGTGGACGCCCTCAAGGACGTCGGCAAGTCCATCGAAGCGCTGCGCGCCAGCGAAGAAGGCAAGACCGCGGGCTTCCTGATCATCACGCATTACCCGCGCATTCTCCAGCACGTCACCGCCGACGTCGTCCACGTCATGATCGACGGACGCATCGTGATGACGGGCGGCGCCGATCTGGCCGACCGCATCGAGCGCGAGGGCTACGACACCATCCGCGAGGAGACGGCAGCCCTTGCCTAACTCGGCGATCGGCGTCGTCGTTTCTCCGATCGAGGCCTTCGACGAAGGCGTTCTCCCGCACGACGAACGGCGCA
>PMFP01000098.1:772-28001 GCA_003155175.1 Vulcanimicrobiota bacterium | reverse complement strand
TGGCTAAAGGGTTTTGCCCGGGGTCCTCGTATTCAGGTCCGCCGCGGGGTGGAGCAGTCCGGTAGCTCGTCGGGCTCATAACCCGAAGGTCGCGAGTTCAAATCTCGCCCCCGCAACCATGTGAAGTCCGCCCGTCGCAAGACGGGCGGACTTTTTCTTTTGCTTACAGCGTCGTTTGCAGATAGGTGAAGCGGCGCTCTTGGATCGCGTGCACAGCCCACACGCCGGCGGGCACGACGCTCGCGCTCGGGATGAGGGCCTTGGTCAGGCGATCGTACACTTGAGCCTGCGACAGATTCGCAGTCCCCGCAAGCGAGCCCGACAGCCCGCGCAGGGCGTGATCGCACACGAAGAAATGCGCCCCGGCTTGCGTGACCAGCGTTTCGATGGACGCATCGAAGTTGCCATCCGTTTGGTCCGCTCGATGCAAGAACGGATTTCCCTTGCCTGCCTTGAGGTCGTCGACATCGTCGTGCTCGTCTTTGAGATACTTCGGAAGCGCGGGGATGAGCCACTGGTTCCAGGCCGCATCGTCGAACGCCAGGGCGATGGAGACGCCGTGGTAGAGCACGGCGACCGGAAAGACTTGGCCGGCGTCGATCCCGACTTCGGTATACGCGCGCACGGTATTGTGCATCGCGTCGAGCACCGTTCCGTCGTCGATCTTCGTAGAGGCAAAAAGGTGCCGGTGGGCGGCCGGTCGCCCCAGCAGCGTGTCGAACGAAGCCACGCTAAAATTCAGCGGCGGTACCCTGGGCGTTTTTGCGGGCGCGGGCGTCGCGGCGCCAGCGGGCTGGAGTTGGGAGGCAAGCGCGGCAAAAGTGGCCCCTCCCAAGAAAGCTCTTCGATTCGGCATAGCGGCTGCTTGCACGCAACATAGGCGAACCCTGTGGTCGGGCTATCGCGAGGGCACGCCCAGCGCGAACAGCAGCGCGCGAAGTTCCGGATCTATCGAGGCGTGCACGAGCCGGTTGCCTCGCCACAGCGAGAATCCTAGGATGCTGGCGCCGCTCGGGTCGTACGTCCGCGTCGCAACCAGCGTACCGCCGATGCGCGTCTTCCCGCTCGCGCGCGCTTGTGTAACGAGCGCGTGGCCGCTCACGACCTCGTACCAGTAAGACGGCCCCACTTCCAGCTTCGTCAGCGTCACCTCGGCGCGATCTTGATCGCCGAAGCCGCCGAGGATCCGCGAAAGACCGTAAAGCGCCGGCTTAGCGCCGGCCGGCGCCGGCGCGCTCTCCTCGCCACCGAGGAGATGCAAGGCCCGCAACAAGGACGCGCGGGCGTCGTCGCTCGGCAGCGGCACATCCAACGCGCGTGGTTTCTGCGTGCTCATGCGCGTACTGTACGAACGAAACGACGGTTTTCCCGCTTCGGCTTTCGCGCCGTTTCAGCCGGTGCCGCCTTACGTCAGTAAGCCGACTTCTTTACCGACGGCTTCGAATGCGGAAAGAGCGCGATCCATCTCGTCCTTAGTGAGGCTCGCGCTAAGCTGCGTGCGGATTCGCGCGGTGCCCTCGGGCACGACCGGAAAGCCGAAGCCCGTGACGAAGATGCCGCGTTCGAGCAGCTTGTCGCTGATCGCGATCGCCGAAGCGGTCTCTCCGACGATGATCGGCACGATCGCGCTCGGTCCGTCGAGCGGCTTGTAGCCGATGCGCTTCAGGCCGGCGCGAAAGTACGCGGTGTTTTCGCACAGGCGATCTACCAGGTCGGGATGCGCGTCGAGATACTCGATGGCCTGAAGCGAGCTGCACGCGACCGTCGCGGGAAGCGCGTTGGAAAAGAGCTGCGGGCGCGAGCGCTGGATGAGCGTGTCGATCAGCGCGTGCGAGCCCGCGACGAAGCCGCCCGCGGCGCCGCCCAGTGCCTTGCCGAGCGTTCCGGTGATGATGTCCACCTGACCGGTGAGGCCGAAGTGCTCGATCGTTCCGCGGCCGGTCTTGCCCATCACTCCCGTACCATGCGAATCGTCTACGACGGTGACGGCATCGTATCGCTTGGCGAGCGCGACGATCTCGGGCAGTTTCGCGAGCGACCCTTCCATCGAAAAGACGCCGTCGGTCACGACCAGGATGGGCGCGCAGCCTGCCGCCTCTTTCAACTTGGTTTCGAGATCGGCCATGTCGCCGTGTTTGTAGACCGCGCGCTTGGCCTTGCTCGCCAGGCGCACGCCGTCGATGATCGAGGCGTGGTTGAGCTCGTCGGAGATGATCGCCGAACCGGGTCCGCAGATCGTCGCGAACAAGCCCGTGTTCGCGCTCCAGCACGACACGTACGTGAGCGAGGCTTCCGTGCCCAAAAACTCCGCGATGCGATCCTCGAGCCGGCGGTGGATGTCGAACGTCCCGCAGATGAAGCGAACCGACGCAGTCCCCGCACCGTATTGATCGAGCCCGCGTTTGCCCGCTTCCACTACCGACGGCTCGTCCGACAAACCCAGATAATTGTTCGACGAGAGGACGATGACGTCGCCGGCTTCTTCCATGTGCACTTCGGCCGCCATCGGCGTGGTGAGATGGCGCAAGCGCTTGTACGTTCCCGCCGCCTTGAGCGCGTCGAGCTCGCTTTGTAGGCCTTTCTCGAACGCGACATTCATTTCGCTAAATCTCCCTTGAGGTCGAGCACGACTTTGGCTTCGGTTCCGCTCTCGATGAGCTCGAACGCGCGGTCGAAGTCGGCGAAGGGCAGCACGCTCGTGATGATCGGGCGCAGATCCACGCGCCCGCTCTTGACCAACGCCTGCGTCTGGTACCACGTTTCGAACATCCGCCGTCCGTTGATGCCGAGAACGGTCAGGCCTTTGAAGATGATCAGCTCGGCGAGATTCAAATTGACGTTGTCGCTCGGGATGCCGAGCAACGCCGCGCGTCCGCCGTTCCGGACGATCTTGAGGCCCGTGTCGATCGCCGATCCGCTGCCGGACATCTCGAGTAGCACGTCGGCGCCGTCGCCGTTGGTGCGGCGGCGAACGTCCGCGACGACGCCGGGATCCGTCGCCAAGAACGTTTCGTCGGCGCCCAAGCGCGTCGCGAGTTCCAGCTTGGCGGGATTGACGTCAATGGCGTACACCGCCGACGCGCCGGCCGCGCGCGCGACCGGAATCGCCATCAGGCCGATCGAGCCGACGCCGGTGATGACGACGCTCTTGGCGCTCACGCCCGCCGACATGACCGTGTGCACGGCGTTGCCGAGCGGGTCGAAGATCGCGGCGAACTCGTCGGGAATCGCGGGATCGAGCCGCCAGACGTTGTACTCGGGCATCGCGACGTATTCCGCGAACGCGCCGTCGCGATCCACGCCGATGATCTCGACGCGTTCGCAGATGTGCGCCTCGCCGGTGCGGCACAGCAAGCAGGTGAGATCGGCGATGTGCCCTTCGGCGGAAACCCGCTCGCCGATTTGCACCGAACGCACCGCGCTGCCGATCGCGGCGACCGTGCCCATGAACTCGTGCCCGATGACCAGCGGCGGCTTCACGCGCTGCTGCGCCCACTTGTCCCAGGCATAGATGTGGTGGTCGGTGCCGCAGAGTCCGACCTTTTCAACCCGGATCAGCACGTCGGTCGGCCCCAGCGACGGCACCGGAACCTCGTTCATGACGAAGCCCCGCTCGGGGCGGAGCTTGGAGAGCGCCTTCATCGTGCGCGGCAACCCGGAAACCATAACGGCCCGAGGTATTTACCCTCGGGCCGCCATGTCCTAGATGAGCCGCCCCACGTGAGGCGCTAGCCTAGAAGTCGTACTCTGCCTGGAAGCGGTTGTACTTGAAGTCCGGTAGACCGCCGTACTTCACGCTGCTGTAGTAGCGATCGCCGTAGCGATAGCGCAGCGAGAAGCCCTTGTAGCGTCCGGTCTTTGGAACGTGCTCCAAGAAGTACTGCGCGTCGACGTCGGACTCGCCCGTGTTTTGGGAGCCGATCGCGTTGCCGTACGTGTACCACGCTTGGCTGAACGAGGCGATGAAGTGCTTGTCCGACGTTGCGAACGTCACCGCGGCCTTGAACGAGCTGCCCGGCGAGCGGCGATCCGCCTGGCCTTGCGTCAAACTCGTCGTGAACATCGGATCGGTTGCGTAACCGTCGGTGTACGGGCTGGCGATACCGCCGTAGTAGACGGTCGTCGTGCCGTTCGCGTTTGTAACGCACTCCGGCGCGTTGCTCGGCAGGAAATACGGAAGCGTGAACGTCTTCTTGGTCTTGATCTGGTTACTGGAATTACACGAAACGCCGGTTCCGAGCGTGAACGTGCTATTTCTCCACGGTACGTTGTCGTAGCTCGCGGCGACGAGCACGTTCGGGGTAACCGAAGCGCCGAGCTGCGCGCCGAAGACCGTGCTGCTGATCTTGCCGAGCACCGCGGAACCGGTATTGTTCTCGGTCGCGGCTTGGATCGCAACGAACGGCTGGTACTTCATGTCGCCGAACGTGTATTTTCCATCCAGCCACAGCATGTTGGCCAAGTTGATGAACCCATAGTCGGCGAGGTCTACCGTCAGGCCGCCATTCGAGACGACCATCGTTTTGCCGGCCTCGGCCGAGCTGCTGGTCGAGCCCCGCGAGGGGTGAGCGACCCCGACGTCGTTGTAGCCGACGCGGGCGTAGAGCATGCCCGGCGTGGTGACGCCGTTTCCGCCCTGATACCAAAAGTTGGCAGGAAGCCCCGGATTACCGGCCGGGTAGCTCGTGATCAGCGTATTCTGCGTGAACGACGAGCTCGTGCGGTTCTGATACTGCCACATCCACGAGAGCTGCGCGTTAAATTCCGAATTGAAATTTCCGACGGCGTCGAACCCCTGGAAAGCGGCCGGCTTCAAACGCGAGTCCGAAGCATTGGCCCACGGCTGGTTGTAGACTTGGTTGCCGACCTTGGCGGTGAGCGCCGGATCCTTGAACTGCAGGTATGCCTCGTACAGCGTGCTCAACTCGAAGCCCGGAAGCGTGTCGTCCGGGTTGAGCGCCGGCGGCGAATTCTTGCCGCAGGGCGTCGAGAGGTGCGAGGTCGGCGACGTACAGCCGTTGAGCGGCGATGCGTAGAGGTATGTCGCGCCGACCGAGATCGGCGACGATCCGAACTTATATTCGCCGTGCAGACTGATGGCCGGTGCAAACGACGCTTGGTTTGTCTGCCCGGTGCCGCCTTTTTGCGCGGTCGCGTTCTGACGCGTAAAGTAGTAAGCGCGAACGTAGCCGCGGTAGGTGAACGGGTTGGGACTACTCGTGGGCGCGGGGCTTGCCTGCGCCACGACCGCTGGTTTGACCGGTGTTGCCGATGTTTCCGCCGGTGCCAGGGTCGTCGTAGCCAACACGATCGCCGCTGCGGCCATGCCGACGCGTAGAAAGTTTGTTAGCACAAATTTCTCCCGTAATCATGAAAGGGCATGTGAACCCGCTGTAATTCTAGCGGGGGCCGATTAAGCGGGGATTAAGGTTACAATAACGCGGGGGTTAGGAACCGAGTTGCTCAGCCGAACCGTCCGGTGATGTAGTCTTCCGTCCGCTTGTCGCGCGGTTTGGTGAACATCGTGGACGTCGTGCCGGACTCGACCAACTCGCCCAGCAGGAAGAACGACGTGAAGTCGCTGATGCGGGCGGCCTGCTGCATCGAGTGGGTCACGATGACGACGGTGAAGTCTTTTTTGAGCGTCTCGATGAGGTCTTCGATCTTGCTGGTCGCGATCGGGTCCAAAGCCGACGCGGGCTCGTCCATCAACAGCACTTCGGGGTCCACGGCGAGACAGCGGGCGATGCAGAGCCGCTGCTGCTGGCCGCCGGAAAGATCGATCGCCGAGCGATCGAGCCGGTGCTTGACCTCGTCCCAGAGCGCCGCGTGCCGCAGGCTCCGTTCGCAAATCTCCATCAGCACGTCGCGGTTGCGCTCGCCGTGAATCCGCGGCCCGTACGTGACGTTCTCGAAGATGCTCTTTGGAAACGGATTGGGGCGCTGAAACACCATGCCTATGCGATGACGGATCGTCACGGGATCCACGGCGGGCGCGTAGATGTCCTCGCCGTCCAGGCGGACGCTGCCGCTCACGCGCGCGTCGGGATTCAGATCGTGCATGCGGTTGAGCGCGCGAATGAACGTGGACTTGCCGCAGCCGGACNNCCGATCAGCGCGGTCACGCGATTCTTGGGTACGTCGAGCGAGGCGTGCTTGAGCGCGAGAAAATTCCCGTACCAAATGTTCAGGTCGGAAATTTGGAGTTTCGCGTTAGGAATCTCCGCCGACGGCTCGGGCCCCGTCTCGGCGGACTGAACCACGGGCTCGGCTACGAGTCCGGCAAGTTCCAATGGCGGCACGCCCGCGACCGGGGGGGCATCCTCGGGCACGGAGACGAGTTCGGCCGGCTCGCCGGGCGGGCTAGAGATGGACATGACGTTGGACCATCGTACGGACGGCGGTTCAACCTTCGGTTAAGGCTATCTTAAGAAACATTAAGAACCGGTTGGCATTCGAGACCTGGGGCGGCCGGTTCGAGCGAAAAGGCATCCGCGTACCATTCCCGGGCCTCGCGCAGCGTCATGCCTCGCCCACAGTACTCTTCAAGAAACGCAAGGATCTGCGTTCTCGCCGCGGCCTCGTCCCCGGCATCGCCGGCGCTCCATTGAAAGCCCACGCCTCCATCTTGGCACGCGGAGATTAGATCGCAATTATCGCGCGCTTAAGATTCCGTCGAACCCATGCGAACGCGCATGATCGGCAGCCGGACGGTGAACGTGGCGCCGCGACCCAGCATGGACTCGGCCGCGATCGAGCCGCCGTGTGCGTCCACGATGCCCTTGACGATCGCAAGGCCCAGTCCGGCTCCGCCGGTCTCGCGCGTCCGCGACCGGTCCACGACGTAGAACCGCTCGAAGATGTGCGGCAGGTCGCGATAACGGATGCCTTCGCCGGTATCGCGCACCGAAACCTGAGCTTCCGCGCCCTGCGCGTCGATCGAGATCTTGACGCGTCCGCCTTCCGGGGTATGCCGGAGCGCGTTGTCGATGAGGTTCACGAACACTTGCGAGATGCGCGCGGGGTCCGCCTCCACGACCACCGGACGCAAGACGTGCAGATCGAGCTCCACGCCTTTGTTGGCGGCGACCGGCTCGAACGAGGCGACGATCGGGCGCGCGACCGCTTCCAAATCCACTTCGCGCAGCTCCAGGCGAAGCTGTCCCGATTCGGTGCGCGCTTGTTCGAGCAGCTGCTGAACTAAGTCGGCAAGACGATCCACCTGCGCCAGTGCTTGCGGCAAGAACAAATCTCCCGCTTCTTCGTCCGGCGATCCGAGCACCGTCTCCAGCATGAGCTTAATCGACGCCAGCGGCGTGCGCAGTTCGTGGGAAACGCTGGACAAGAATTCTTTGCGCGCGCGATCCAGGCTCACGAGATCGGTCTGATCGTCCACCAGCAGCAGCGCGGATTCCTCGCCCGGCGCTTGCGCCAGCGGATAGACGGCCACGCGGTACGCGCGCTGCCCGCGCGTGCCGGCGAGCATCACCGTCGTGACGGACCCCTCTCCGTGAAGCGCCTCGGCGATCCGGCGTTCGAGCTCGACGTTTTGCAGCGCTTGGATCGCATGCTTTCCCTTCGCACGCTCGTCGTCGAACGCGAAGATCGTGCCGGCCGCCGGATTGGCAAACGTGATCCGCGACGCTGCGTCCAGCACGATGACGCCGTACGGAAGCGCCCGGACCAGCCGCACGAAGATGCGGTCCGACGGCGCGCGCCGTTCGGCATCGGCATCTTTCTCCGCGCGGTCTTCAGCAGGGGTTGGAGCCGTAGGCCGCGAGCGAAGCGCGAGCAGCGTCCCGAGAACGCCGGCCCCAATGCCGGCGCCGGCCGGCAACAGCCAATCGAGCAACTAGGCCTTAAACATGTAGCCGCGGCTGCGGACCGTGAGGATGTTTCGCGGATTGCGCGAGTCGCTCTCGATTTTCTCGCGAAGCCAGCGAATGTGGACGCTCACCGTCTGCTGCTCGCCTTCGAAGTCGTAGCCCCAGACCTTGTCGAGCAGCGTCTGGCGCGTCACGACGCGTCCGTTGTTCTCCATCAGCACGCGCAGCAACGCGAACTCCTTGGGAGCCAGCGAAACCTCCACGCCGCGCACGGTCAACTGCTGGCGCGACGGATCGAGCGAGATTTCTCCGACGACGATCGCGTCTTCGTGATCGGGCTGCAGCGGAGCTCGCCGGCGCAGCCGCGCCTTGACGCGCGCGAGGAATTCGTGAAGGGCGAACGGCTTGGTGACGTAATCGTCGGCGCCGAGTTCCAGCGCGAGGACCTTGTCGATCTCTTGATCCTTGGCCGTAAGCATGATGATCGGAACCGAGCTAAACTTCCGGATCTCCTTGCAGGCTTCGACGCCGTCGAGCACCGGCAGCATGATGTCGAGGATGATGAGATCGGGCTGCTCGCGCTGGGCCATCGCGACGGCGTTGCGCCCGTCGCCCGCGGTGATGACTTCGTAGCCGCTGCGCTCGAGGTTGAAGCGCAGGGTCTGCAAGATCGCCGACTCGTCGTCGACGACCAGGATCTTCTTGTTGAAGTCGGGGCTCTTCTCGAAACTGCCCCGAAGCATGTTACTCTCTACCATGAGATTCATACGATTTGGCGATCGCGCTGTAGTCGAGCGCGCCGTCCCCTTCTCCCGATCGGGCCGTGTAGAGCTGATAGGCTAATCCCGAGAGCGGCATGGGCAGTTTCATCGTACGCGCCGCATCGAGCGAGGCCGCCAAGTCCTTGCGCAAAAGATCGAGTGCGAATCCGCCCTCGAAGGTTCCCGCCAGGGCCATCTTCGGCAGCCAACTCTCAAGAACATAGTTGGAAGCGGTCGCCGTGGCAAGCACTTTGCGAACTTGATCGAGATTCGCGCCCGCGCGCTTGGCGAACGCGAGCGCCTCGCAGTCTGCGATCATGACGCTTGAAATTATGATCTGATTAACGAGTTTAACGGTCTCGCCCATGCCCACGCCGCCGAGGTGAAACGGCGTGCCCATCGCGCGCAAGAGCGGCTCGACGCGCGCGAAGTCGTCGTCGCTCGCACCGGTCATGATCGTCAGGTCGCCGGTGGAAGCCCGCGCCGGGCCGCCGCTCACCGGCGCATCCACGAAGGCAAAGCCGCCCTCGTTCAAGCGCTTCGCAAAGCTCTGCGAGGCGATCGGAGAGATCGTGGACATATCCACGACGATGCCGGCCCCGTCGCCGCCCAAACCCTCCGAGGCGCCGTCGCGCCCGAAGAGCGCGTCTTCAACTTGCGGAGCGTCGGGAACGCACACGATGACGGCGTCCGTGCGGCGCGCGACCGCGGCGGGATTAGGTTCCTCCGAGAAGCTGCCGCTCGAGCCTCGCTCCGCTACCAGACGTTCGACGGCCGAGCGGCTGCGATGAACGCACGCGACGACGTGAAACCCCGCGCGGAGTAGGGAGCGCGCCATGGGCTCGCCCATGGCGCCCAGGCCGATGAATCCGACGCGCTCGATCGGGGAAATCTTCGTTTGTTGGGGCTGGGTCACGCCCGGCCATTTAAAGCGGCGCCCGAAAACCCCTTGGGGTAGGGCCGCCGGGCGCTACGGCAGAAGCGCCCGAGGCTTGCTTAAATTGCGTTTGGAGAAGATATCGTGACCACCGCCTCGCTGAAGACCGCCGCCGCCCGCCCGACGTTCGACGAGATGAATCTCTCGACCGGAAAGCGCGCGCGGCTGCACCGCCTCATGTACGAACACGGCCCCGCCAACGGCACGCTCATGATGCTGCCGATCGACCAGGGTCTGGAACACGGTCCGATCGACTTCTTCGACAACCCGGACTCCATCGACACCGACTGGATCTACCGCCTCGCCGTGGCGGGCAATTTCTCCGGCATCGCGCTCCACGTCGGTCTGGCCGAGAAATACCAAAAGCGCTACGCCGGCCGCGTCCCGCTCGTGCTTAAGATCAACGGGAAAACCAACCTCCCGAACGACGACGATGCGTTCAGCCCGCTCACCTCGTCGGTCGAAGACGCGGTGCGCCTGGGCGCCGACGGCGTCGGCTACACGCTCTACGTCGGCAGCCCCGCGCAAGACGTGGACATCGCCCAATGTAATGAAGTCCGGCGCGAGTGCGAGCGCTTCGGCATGCCGCTCATCGTCTGGGGCTATCCGCGCGGAGCCGCGGTCAAAGCTAAGGGCGGAATTGACTCGCTCTACGCCGTGGATTACGCCGCGCGCGTCGCCTGCGAAATCGGCGCCGACATCGTTAAACTCAACGAGCCCAAATGGGACGCCGCAAGCGCCGCCAAACTTCCCAAGCCCTACGACACGCTCGAATTCGACGATCTCGAAGGCTTGCGCAAAGTCGTGAAGTCCGCCGGCCGCACGCTCGTGCTCGTATCGGGCGGCAGCAAAATGGGCGACGACGATACCGTGCACAAAGCGCGCGTCGCGATGGAAGCCGGCTGCGTCGGCCTGATCTTCGGCCGCAACATGTGGCAACGCAAATGGGATAACGCCCTAGCCATCGCCGGCCGCATGCACGACCTCATGAACGACTACGGCCAGGAGCAATAGCCTCGCGCCGACTTCTGGGCGGCGACATCCCCTGCGTTCGCGACGGGATGGTTACGCTCACTCCGGGGACGTCGCCACCCAGCCGTCCTTGGGTGTCGCCCTAGATCTGGACGACTTCGCGAATCTCCGGGACGTCGGCGCACACCACGGTTTCGATCGCGCCCTTGAGCGTCACGTTGGCAGCCGCGCATCCACCGCAAGCGCCGAGCATTTGGACGAACGCCGTGCCGTCCTCGACTTTGATGAGCCACACTTCGCCGCCGTCCATGAGAATGCCGGGGCGGACCTTGTCTATGGCCGCGTTGACGCGTTCTTCGATTGTGGGTTCTGCGGACACGGCGCCGGCGTTAGCGGGCTCCCGCGCAACGCGCACAATACCAGCCCACCGCACCGTCGTGCTGCTGCGGGAGCATCTGGTCGCGGTGACCGTGGCGTCCGCAATTCGCGCATGCGTAGCTTTGGCCGATCGGAACGTTCGAAGCCCATTCGCGTCGCTTGACGACGTACGTCACGGCCAGAATGGCCGCCAAAATCACGAACGGCGCCGCTGCGAAAAAGAAGTTGTACGAATCGGTCCCGACGGTAGGGTTCACTTATGCCTTGCTCTTTTGGAAATAGTCCGCGTTGATCTGCGTGTAGTTGCTCCACTTTTCCGGCACGTCCGAGTCGGCGAAAATCGCCTCGACCGGACAGGCCGAAACGCAGGCGCCACAGTCGATGCAAACTTCCGGATCGATGAAGAGCATCTTGTCGTCTTCGGTTCCGTGGATGCAGTCCACGGGACAGACGTCAACGCACGATTTATCTTTGGTGCCGATGCACGGTTCGGTGATGATGTAGGCCATGGTAGGCCCCTACTTTGTAGCCGCCCGGCCCGCGGCCCTTCCGGCGCAAGCGTTCTGCGACTTATCGCGGAGCGGCCGCAAACGCGAACGACCCTAGCGGGCGATGCCTCCGGTGCCCGAGATCGAGCGCGTGATCCACAGCAGAATGACCGCGCCGACGAGCGCGCAGGCGAAGCTCGGGATGTTGAACCCCGACACGCCCGTATGGCCGAAGAGGCTGTACAGCCAGCCGCCGATGACCGACCCCACGATGCCGACCACGACGTCCATGACAATTCCGCCGCCGCTGGCTCCGGGAACCAGCCACCGCGCCGTGAGCCCGACGAACATGCCGAAGATAATCCACCCGATGAAGCCCATGCCGTACGCTTCGAAAAATCGCCCCAAACCCCCTCACCCCCGCCCGTACCGCCATGCTGGGCCCGTCGAAGGACGCCCCGTTTTCAATGAAACTGCGGTCGTCCCGGCGTGGTAGTCTGGGGTATGACCACGGGAACGCTTTGCCAGTCCTGCGGCCTTCGGCCGCCCACGATCGCCCCCGACGGGACGCGAAACCTCTGCATGCAATGCGCTCAGCGGCAGGCCGCCGCGCGTTCGCTGCCCTTTTTCGGCGCCGCCATCGCGGCGGCGGGCCTCATCGCCGGCGGTGCGCTCCTCGTCGACAAGATGCAGCGCGACGCGCAGAACGGGGAACGCGGCAGCAGCCCGTCGCTCGGCGATTTCACCAAGCGCATGCGTACCGGCGGAACGCCGACGCTCGCGAATTTCTCGCGCGACCTCACCGATCTCGCGCGTAACGGCAAGATCGATCCCGTCATCGGACGCGACGACGAAATCGAACGCGTCGTCTCGATTCTCGCGCGGCGCAGCAAGAACAATCCCGTGCTCGTCGGCGAACCCGGCGTCGGCAAGACGGCCATCGTCGAAGGCCTCGCGCAACGGATCGTGAGCAACGACGTCCCCGCGTCGCTGCGCGGCAAGCGCGTGCTCGCGCTCTCGCTCGGGCCGCTCGTCGCCGGAACCAAGTATCGCGGCGAGTTCGAAGGCCGCGTCAAACGCATTCTCGACGAGATCAAGCGCAGCTCGCGCGACATCATCCTCTTCATTGACGAGATGCATTCGCTCATCGGCGCCGGCTCGGCTGAAGGCTCGCTCGACCTGAGCGCGATGATCAAGCCGGAGCTCGCGCGCGGCGAACTGCAATGCGTCGGCGCGACGACGTTCGACGAATATCGCAAGTACGTCGAGTCCGATCCCGCGCTCGAACGGCGCTTCCAGCCCGTCATGGTCGAAGAGCCCAGCGTCGAGGAGACCGTCGAGATCCTGCGCGGCTTGCGCCAGCGGTACGCCAGCCATCACAACGTCGCAATCTCCGACGAAGCCATCGAAGCGGCCGCCGCGCTCTCCGCGCGCTATATCGCGGACCGCTACCTGCCCGACAAAGCCATTGACTTGATTGACGAGGCGGCCGCCTCGCTCGCACTCCAAAGCCCGGACGCGACCGAACGTCCCGTGGTGACCCGCGAGCACGTCGCGGCCATTCTCACCAAGTGGACCGGCATTCCGCAGACGACGCTGACCGAATCGCAGAGCAACCAGCTGCTCGAACTCGAGTCGGTGCTGCGCAAGCGCGTCATCGGCCAAGATCACGCCATCGGCGCGGTCGCCGAAGCGGTGCGCCGCGCGCGCGCCGGGCTCCAAGATCCGCGCAAGCCGCTGGGGAGCTTTCTCTTCCGCGGGCCGAGCGGCGTCGGCAAGACCGAACTCGCCAAGGCCCTCGCCGAAGCCCTGTTCGGCACCGAAGCAGCGCTCGTTCGTATAGACCTTTCGGAGTTCACGGAATCAAACACCGTGTCGCGCTTACTCGGCGCTCCGCCGGGGTATGCCGGTCACGACGAACCCGGGCAGCTGACCGAAGCGGTGCGGCGCCGGCCGTATTGCGTGGTGCTCTTCGACGAACTCGAAAAAGCGCACCCCGACGTCGCCGCGCTGTTGCTGCAGATTCTCGACGACGGCCGCGTCACCGACGCAAAGGGCCGGACCATAGACTTCCGCCACACGCTCATCGTGCTCACGACCAATCTCGACGAAGGCGACATGTCGCTCGCGTTGCGGCCGGAACTGCTCAACCGCATTGACGAGATCGTGGAGTTCCGCGAACTCGGATTGCCGGAGATCGAACGCATCGTCGCGATTCACGTCGAGTCGCTGGCGGGGCGCCTCGGCGCGCGCGACGTGCGCATGCACCTCACCGAAGCAGCGCGAAGATTTCTGGCCGAGGAATCGGCGTCTGCGGGCAGCGGCGCACGGTACGTCCAGCGCACCGTCGCGCGTTTCGTCGCGACGCCGCTCTCCAACGCGCTACTCAGCGGCGAGATCGCGGCCGGCGCGACCGCGAACGTGGACGTCCACGACGAGATCCTCGTGGTGCGCGCCGCCTAACTCCGTTCGGCGTCCTCCAACGCAAGTGCGATTGCGGCGTTAGGTTCGAGCGCCGCGCCGGCGGAGGTGAGCCGCTCGAGTTCTTCGGGCGCGAGGCCCTCTTGCAGAAGTGCGGAAAGCCGATCGAAGGTCCTCGTTTCGTTCCCCTCGCGCAGGAATCCGTAGCGCGCAAATGCGGCGGCAGAATAGCCCTCCAGCGTCGCCGCGCGCACCACATCGCCCCCCAGCGCATAGGCTAGTGCGACGTGCTCGAGAGCGACCGCAACAAGACAGTTTTCCGGATCTGCTTCGACCGCAGCAACGGCGGCACGAGCAGACTCCATGGTACCGTGAAGGTCGTCGAGCGAGACGAAGTAGCCGGCCAAGTTGGCCGCCAGAAGCACCGCGTTAATGCCGTGGAACAATGGGAGAATTTCCCGGGCAATCGCAATTGCGCGGTCCGTCCGGCCTAGAGCGTGTTCGGACTCCGCCAGGTTCAAGCTGCTCACGATGGCTTCTTCGGTGTTGCCGAGCGCGCGGTGTTCCTTGCGCAACTGCTCGTAAATGGTCGCAGAATTCTCGTGGTCGCCCACCCGCAGCGCCAGGTATCCCCGCCTTGCACGAAGCCGAAGCCGAAGCCAAGGCGAGGCTCCCGGAATCGCCTCGGCTTCGGTTAATGCGAGCGACGCATCATCAAGCCGCCCCAGGCGTCCTACTGCGTTCGAATATCGCTCCAAAGCGTGGGCGAGGCCCAGGCCATCGCCGGATACGCGGGCGAGATCGAGGGCCCGCGCCGCGGCCTCGCCCGCCTCCTTCATCCGGCTGAGACCGTCGAGCGAGAACGCGAGCGCCATGCCCAAACGGGACCGGAGTCGAAGCTCGTCGTTACCCAGCGCGAAAAGAAACGCTTCGCAACGCGCGCCCGTCTCGTTGTCGAGTCCCAGGCGCGACATCGCGTACTCCGTCGCGGCGAGCAGCTCGCCGCCTTTGACCATCTCTTCTCGCGCGAGCGCACCATCGAGGGCCGCCCGAATATCGTCGAGCTCCGCGACGAGCGCACGCGTCAAGTCGCCCATCCGACCCGTTCGGTCCATCTGTTCCCAAAGCTCGACAAATCGGTCGCGCAGGTACTCCAGATGGCGGCTTGCGATCGCATCGCGCTCGCCGGCATCGGACAGTTTTTCCAGCGCGTAGGCCCTCGTAGATTCGAGTAAGCGGTAGCGCAGCGAATCGCCGTCGCTTTCGGCCAGCACCAGCGACTTGTCCACCAGTGAGGCCAGGACGTCGAACACGTCAATCTCGTCGAGGTCCTCGCCGGATCCGACGGCGACCGCTCCCTCGAGCGAAAACCCGTTCACGAAGATGCCCAACCGGCGGAACAGCATACGCTCACGATCGTCGAGCAAGTCGTGGCTCCAGTCGATCATCGCGCGCAGCGTCTGCTGGCGCGGCAACTCGTCGCGGTTGCCGCCCGTCAGCACGCGGAAACGCTCGTCGAGCCGGTCACGCAATTGCCGCGGGCTGAGCATCTTCACCCGCGATGCGGCCAGCTCGATCGCCAACGGAATACCGTCCAGCCTCCGGCAAATATCTACGACGATCGGCGCGTTCTCATCGCTGAGTTTGAACTTCTTGTCGGCGCTGAGCGCACGTTCGACGAAGAGCGAGACCGCCGCCGATCGCATCGCGTCACCGGCAACCAGGTGACCAGTCGCATCTTCAGGCGGGATGTCGAGGGACGGCATCCGATACGTCTCCTCGCCCTTGAGCCCGAGCCCTTGACGGCTCGACGCGAGCACCTTGATTTTCGGAGCGCGGTGCAAAATCGCGCCGACGACGCGCGCGGCCGCCTCGACCAGATGTTCGCAGTTGTCGAAGATCAGCAGCATGTGCTTGGACTTTAGCGCGACGGCCAGATTCTCGACCGAATCCCCTTCGGCGTCGAGTTTGAGGCCGAGAGCTTGCGCGACGGTGGACGGGATGTAGTCCCCGCTCGAGAGCGGCGCCAGTTCGATCAGCCAGACGCCGTCGCCGGACCCGTCGAGCATATTGGCCGCCACCTGTAGCGACGTGCGCGTCTTGCCCACGCCGCCCGAGCCGACCAGCGTGACCAGCGGATTGTTTTCCACCAGTGCCGTGATCTCGGCGACCTCCGCGTCGCGCCCGACGAACGACGTGAGCATCCGCGGCAGATTGTTCGGCAGCGAATCGAGCGAACGCAGCGGTGGAAAGTCGGCGACGAGATCGGGAGCGAGCAGTTGGTAGACGTATTCGGGCCGGGCGAGATCCTTGAGGCGGTGTTCGCCCAAATCTCGTAGGCTGGCTTGCGACGGAAGTTCGCCTTGCACCAGATCGGCGCTCACGCCAGAGACGAGCACTTGCCCGCCGTGGCCGATCGCGAGCAGGCGCGCGACGCGATTGACCGCGGGTCCGAAGTAATCGCCGTTGCGCTCGTCGGCGGTGCCCGTGTGGATTGCCGCGCGAACCTTCAGCCCGTCCACCGCTGAGAAATCTTCCTCGCCGAGCGCGCGCTGCGCGGCGAGGATTGCGGCCACCGCCGCTTCCGGCCGCGCGAAGACGGCGCAAAATTGATCGCCCATCGTCTTAAAGACGTGGCCGCCGTGCCCGGTCATCGCCGCGCGGATCAGCTCATCGTGGCGCTGGAGCGCCTTCTCCATCGCCGAGCGGTCGTGGTCCCAGCGCTGCGCGCTGCCCTCGACGTCCGTGAAAGCGAACGTCACGGTTCCGGTGGGAAGCGCCCCGGCTTACGATGCATCCGCTATCGCGCCACGCTCGAGCGTCATGCGTCCTCCAGCGCGAGAGCGATCGCGGCGCTCGGTTCCAGCGCCGCACCGGCGGTCATGAGGCGCTCGATTTCCCCGGACTCGAGTCCCTCCCGCACGAGCGCGGTAAGGCGGTCGTAGGTCCTCGTTTCGTTATCCTCGCGCAGGAATCCGAGGCGTGCGAATGCGGCGGCAGAATAGCCTTCCAGCGTCGCCGCGCGCACCAAATCGCCCCCCAGTGCATAGGCTAGCGCGACGTGCTCGAGAGCGATGGCGACATAAGCATTTCCCGGATCTGCCTCGCTCGATGTGACTGCGGCGCGCCCTGCTTCGATGGTACCAGGCAGATCGTCGATCGAGACGAGGTAGCCGGCCAGGTTGGACCTCAGAAGCGCGCCGTCAACGCCGCGGACTGACGGAAGAATTTCTCGAGCGATCGCGATCGCGCGTTCCGTCCGCCCCCGAGCGTGCTCGGACTCTGCCAGATTCAAGCTGCTCACGATGGCGTCTTCGGTGTTGCCGAGAGCGTGGTGTTCCTTGCGCAGCCGCTCGAGAATGGTCGCAGAATTCTCGTGGTCGCCGGCGCGCAGCGCCAAGTATCCCCGCCTCGCAAGAAGTCGCAGCCGAAGCCACGGCGAGGCGCCCGGAATCGCTTCGGCTTCGGCTACTGCCAGCGACGCATCCTCCAGCCGGCCTAGGCGGCTCACGGCGGCCGAATACCCCTCCAACGCTTGGGCGATGGCCAGGCCGTCGCCGGATGCCCGGGCGAGATCGAGGGCCTGCGTCGCGGCCTCGCCCGCCTCATTCATCCGGCTCAGACCGTCGAGCGCGAACGCGAGCGCCATGCCCAAACGCGCGCGCAGTAACGGTTCGTCCCCACCCAGCGCGAAAAGAAACGCTTCGCAACGCGTAACCTTCTCCTCGTCAAGTCCTAGGCGCGACATCGCGTACCCCGTCGCGACGAGCATCTCGCCTCCCTTGACGATCTCTCCTCTCACGAGCGCGCCATCGAGCGCCGCCCGAACGTCGTCGAGATCGGCGACGAGCGCACGCATCAGGTCGCCCGTTCGAGCCGTGCGCTCCGTCTGTTTCCAGAGTTCAACAAAACGCTCGCGTAGATACTCCAGATGGCGGCCTGCGATCGCATCGCGCTCGCCGGCATCGGACAGTTTCTCCAGCGCATAAGCGCGCGTGGATTCGAGCAGGCGGTAGCGCAACGAATCACCGTCGGTTTCGGCCAGCACCAGCGATTTGTCCACCAACGAGGCCAGGACGTCGAAGACGTCCAGCTCGTCGAGGTCCTCGCCCGAGCCGGCGGCAGCCGCTCCCTCGAGCGAGAAGCCGTTCACGAAGATGCCCAACCGCCGGAACAGCGCGCGCTCGCGATCGTCGAGCAGGTCGTGGCTCCAGTCGATCATCGCGCGCAGCGTCTGCTGCCGCGGCAACTCGTCGCGGTTGCCGCCGGTCAGCACGCGGAAACGCTCGTCGAGCCGGTCGCGCAATTGGCGCGGGCTGAGCATCTTCACGCGCGAGGCCGCCAGCTCGATCGCGAGCGGAATGCCGTCCAGCCGACGGCAAATATCTACGACGATCGGCGCGCTCTCGTCGGTGAGTTTAAACTTCTTGTCGGCGCTGAGCGCTCGTTCGACGAAGAGCGCAACCGCCGCCGACCGCATCGCTTCGCCGGCAACCAGGTGACCCGGCGCATCCTCAGGCGGCACCTCGAGGGACGGCATCCGGTACGTCTCCTCGCCCCGCAGCCCGAGCCCTTGACGGCTCGACGCCAGCACTTTGATCTTCGGACAGCGGTGCAGAATCTCGCCGACGACGCGCGATGCCGCCTCGACCAAATGTTCGCAGTTGTCGAAGATCAGCAGCATCTGCTTGGACTTTAGCGCGACGGCGAGATTCTCGACCGGGTCGCCCTCTTGCTCGAGCTTTATTCCGAGCGCCTGCGCGACGGTGGACGGGATGTAATCCCCGCTCGAGAGCGGCGCCAATTCGACGAACCACACCCCGTCGCCCGAACCGTCGAGCATATTCGCCGCCACTTGCAGCGACGTGCGCGTCTTGCCAACGCCGCCCGAGCCCACCAGCGTGACGAGCGGATTGTTCTCCACCAGCGCCGTGATCTCGGCGACCTCCGCGTCGCGCCCGACGAACGACGTGAGCATGCGCGGCAGATTATTCGGCAGCGAATCGAGCGAACGCAGCGGCGGAAACTCGGCGGTCAGATCGGGAGCGAGCAGTTGGTAGACGTATTCGGGCCGCGCGAGATCTTTGAGGCGGTGTTCGCCCAAATCGCGCAAGCTGGCTTGCGACGGCAGTTCGCCTTGCACCAGATCGGCGCTCACGCCCGAGACGAGCACCTGTCCGCCGTGCCCGATGGCCAGCAGGCGCGCGACGCGATTGACCGCCGGGCCGAAGTAATCGCCGTTGCGCTCGTCGGCGGTTCCGGTATGGATGGCCGCGCGCACCTTCAGGCCATCTACCGCGGAGAAATCTTCTTTCCCCAGCGCGCGCTGCGCGTCCAGGATCGCGGCTACCGCGGCTTCCGGGCGCGCGAACACGGCGCAGAACTGATCGCCCATCGTCTTGAAGACGTGGCCGCCGTGCGCGGTCATCGCCGTGCGGATCAACTCGTCGTGGCGGCGCAGCGCCTTCTCCATCGCCGAGCGGTCGTGGTCCCAGCGTTGCGCGCTTCCCTCGACGTCCGTAAAAGCAAACGTCACCGTCCCGGTGGGAAGCGCCCCGGGATGGGGCGGTTCGGCCATCGCGCTCATAGGCGCCCCTTCGCGCACGATTCTATCCTCTCCGTCAGCAACCGCGCCGCACGTTAGGCGTCCTCCAGGGCGAGGGCGACCGCGGCGTCTGGCACGAGCGCTGCGCCGGCGGTTATGAGGCGCTCGATCTCTTCGGCCGCAAGCCCGTCCTTCAAGAGTGCGGTAAGGCGGTCGAGCGTCTTCGTCTCGTTTGCCTCGGGCAGGAATCCATGGCGCACGAACGCGGCGGACGCATAGCCTTCCAGCGTCGCGGCGCGCGCAAAATCGCCCCTGAGCGCGAAGGCCAGCGCGAGGTGTTCGAGCACTGCGGCCAATTGTACGCCCCCCGGATCGGCGTCACCGGCCGTGATTGCGGAGCGGCCAGCCTCCACGGCTCCGGCGACATCGTCCACCGAGATGAGGTAGCCGGTCATATTGGCCTTGAGAAGCGTGGCGTCAGGCCCTTGAACGAATGGAAGGGCTTCGCGAGCGATCGCAATTGCACGCTCCGTCCGGCCCAGAGCGTGCTCGGCTTCCGCGAGATTCAAGCTGCCCACCATGACGTCTTGGACGTTGCCGAGGGCGCGATTTTCGTTGCGCAGGCGTTCGTAAATGCTCGCCGCTGCCTCAAGATCGCCCAAACGCTGTAGCAGAAAGGCCCGCCTGCCGAGAAGACGCAGATGCAGCCGGCGCGACGTGGTCGGAATTGCCTCGGCTTCGTTTAGCGCGGCCTCCGCATCGCCAAATCGCCCGAGGCGGATGGAGGAAAACGCATATTGGTCGAGTGCGGCGGCCAGGGTAGGAGCGTCGCCGCTCCCTCGCGCGATCTCGAGCGCCTCAGCCGCGGCTTCGTCCGCCAGTTTCATGCGGCCAAGACGATCGAGCGACAAGGAGGACATCATGCGCAGTCGAGCCCGCGGCAGTGGTTCGTCCCGGCCGAGAGCACCGACGAACGCCCGGCAGCGCGCGACGATTTCTTCGTGAAGTCCAAGGTTCGCAAACGCCGAGCCCGCGGCGACGAGGAGCGCGCTTCCATCGCGGATTTCCCGTCGCGCGAGCGCAGCGTCGAGCGCCGCCCGAATGTCGTCGAGTTCGGGTGCGATCGTGCCCACCATGTCGCCGTGTCGCGCCGTGCGCTCCGTGCGTTCGAAGAGTTCGACGAACCGGTCGCGCAGATACGTCAGATGGCGGCCGGCGATCGCGTCAGGCTCGCCGGCCTCGGAGAGTTTCTCGAGCGCGTAGGCCCGCGTGGATTCGAGCAAGCGATAGCGCAGCGCATCACCATCGGGTTCGGCCAGCACCAGCGATTTGTCCACGAGCGATGCGAGGACGTCGAGGACGTCCAGTTCGTCGAGATCCGCGCTCGAGCCGACGGCGATCGCTCCTTCGAGCGAGAACCCGTTAACGAAGATTCCTAACCGGCGAAACAGCGCGCGCTCGCGCTCGTCGAGGAGGTCGTGGCTCCAGTCGATCATGGCGTGCAGCGTCTGCTGGCGCGGCAATGCGTCCCGGCTGCCCCCCGTGAGCAGGCGAAAGCGCTCGTCGAGCCGCTCGCGCAGTTGCCGCGCGCTGAGCATCTTCATGCGAGAGGCCGCCAGTTCGATTGCCAGCGGAATGCCGTCCAGCCGGCGGCAAATATCCGCGATGGTTGGCGCGTTCTCATCGCTCAGAGTAAAGCGACGATCCGCCGCGCTCGCGCGCTCTGCAAAGAGCGCGACCGCCGCAAAGCCCGCGGCAGCGGCCGTCGTCAGATGCGTCGCCGGCGCCGGCAGCGAAAGCGAAGGCATTCGGTAAGCAGCTTCGCCCTCGAGTCCGAGACTTTGCCGGCTGGTGGCCAGCACTTTGATCTTCGAACCGCCGCGCAGGATGGCTCCGATGACGCGCGCTGCCGATGGCAAGATATGTTCGCAGTTGTCGAAGAGCAGCAGTATGTCTTTGGACTTTACTGCGGCCACGAGATTATGAACCGGATCGCCCTCGGGCTCGAGCCTGAGACCGAGCGCCCGCGCAACCGTTGACGGAACGTACTCTCCGCTCGAGAGGGGCGCCAGTTCGATCAGCCACGCACCGTCGCGAAATTGGTCGAGCGTGCGTGCGGCGACTTGGAGCGACGTTTGCGTCTTGCCGACGCCGCCCGATCCGACCAGCGTGACCAGTGGATTGGCGCCGATGAGGGCGGTGATTTCGGCGATTTCGGTCTCGCGCCCGACGAACGATTTGAGCGCGCGGGGCAAGTTGTTCGGCTGCGCGTCGAGCGAACGCAGCGGCGGAAATTCAGTGGTGAGATCGGGGGCGACGAGTTGATAGACGCATTCGGGCCGCGCGAGGTCTTTGAGGCGGTGTTCGCCCAGATCGCGCAGGCCGGCTTGCGACGGAAGTTCGCCTTGCACGAGATCGGCCGTCACGCCCGAGACGAGCACTTGCCCGCCGTGGCCAATGGCCAGCAGGCGCGCGACGCGGTTGACCGCCGGCCCGAAGTAATCCGCGTTGCGCTCGTCTGCGGTGCCGGTATGAATCGCAACGCGAACGCTCAGTCCGCCGACGGCGGAAAAGTCTTCGTCTGCCAGCGTGCGCTGCGCGTCGAGGGCCGCGGCCACGGCATCTTTGGGCCGGTTGAACGCCGCGCAAAACGCATCGCCGACGGTCTTGAAGACGTGGCCGCCATGATCGGTCATCGCCGCGCGAATCAGCTCGTCGTGCCGCCGGACGGCCGATTCCATCGCGGCGCGGTCCCGGTCCCAGCGCTGCGTGCTGCCTTCGATATCCGTGAAGACGAACGTCACCGCCCCGGTAGGAAGCGCCCCGGATTGTGGCTGATCGGCCATCGCGCTCATAGGCGCCCCTTCGCGCACACCCCCGCCCTCCCCGTTAGCCCGGCCGAGCCCCTTGACGCCCGTAGTGCCACGCACTACACTGCTAGGAGGATGGAGTTTGCCGATCCGGCTACACGGGACATTTACGACGGGCTCGACTCAGGACGCGCCCGGAAGGCGCTCCCGGCGAACCTGCACACAAAAGCGCAAAACAAACTCTCGCTTCTAGCGTTCGCCGACTCGGTTGAAGATTTGCGCGCTCCTCCGAGCAACCACTTGGAGAAGCTTCGCGGAGACCGGAACGGGCAATATTCCATCCGCATCAACGACCGATATCGAATCTGCTTTCGTTGGACGGAAGGCGAGGCGGTTGAGGTCGAAATCGTAGACTATCATTAGGAGAACCAGACTATGGCACGCGAGATTCGGCTGCCGAAGCATCGCCCGCCCACACCGCCCGGGAAACTTCTTGCCGAGGAGTTCATCGAGCCCTTAGGCTTGACGGTAACGGCCTTCGCCAAGCACATCGGCGTGGGGCGCGATCGCTTGAGCGAGATCATTCACGGCCGGCGCCGCATCACGCCGGACACGGCCATGCGCCTAGGTCTCGCCCTCGGCACCTCGGTGCAGTTTTGGCTCAACGCGCAGATGGCGACCGACCTCTACGAAGCGCAGCAATCGGCAAACTCGCCGGCCCTCAGGAAAATCAAGCCGATCTCCGGAGCGGCTTAGGAACCCAGTTACGCGCCAAAGGGCGTTGCGATGGCCTTGAGTTGCGCTTCGATGTCGGCGGCGTCCATTTCGCCAGGGACCAGATCGTGCACGACGCCGCGGCGGTCGATGAAGACGTGCTGCGGTAGGCCGTTCACACCGTAGGCGTCGCGCATCGAACCGGAGTCCACGACGATGGGATACGTGATTCCGTGCGCGCGCGCGAAGCCGCCCGCCTTGGCGGCGTTCTCCTCGACGTCCACGCCGACGACGGTCACGCCGCTCGCGGCGTATTTTTTCGACAGCGCCTCAATGGTCGAGGCTTCGTCGTTGCACGGCTCGCACCACGATGCAAAGAAGTTCAAATACACGGGCTTGCCGTGGAACGATGTGCTGCTCAACGTTCCGCCGCCCAGTGCCGGGCCGCTCCACGCCGGCGCCAACTCGCCCACCGTCGCAATCGCGGGCGCGACGCGCGATGCCGAAGAGGAAGCCACGCTCGCGGATGTCGCGGCACTTTGCGTGCCGTGCGTGCCGCCGCACGCGGCCAGCAGCAGCGCACCGATTACGCCGGGCGCGAGCCGAGCCTTAGCCATACGCGGGGAACGCCACGGCTTCGAGGTCGCGCTGCATCTGCGCGACGAGCTCCTCCACGCTGCCGAAAGCCATCTGTGCGCGCACGTAGCGCAGGTCGCGCAGCGAGATCTCGTGCCCGTAGATCGTCTGGTTGAAATCGCGCAGCCACGCCTCGACGGTGCGTTTCTCTCCGCCGAACTGCGGGTTCGTGCCGATCGAAACCAGCGCCGGATAGTCCCGACCGTCGTGCCGTGCCACGCATGCGTAAACGCCGTCTTTGGGAAGCAGCTTGTCGGGCACGCGCACGTTCGCAGTAGGAAAACCGAGGTCGTGACCGCGCCCGAAGCCGACTTCGACGATTCCGCGCAGTTCGTACGGATGTCCGAGCAGCCGGTCCGCCGCCTCCATGTCGCCCTTGCCAATCAGTTCGCGAATGCGCGTGCTGGAGATCCGCGCGCCGTCCGCGACGACGTTCTCGACCGGCTCGAAGCGGACGCCTCGCTCGGCAAGGTAGGACGCCATGTGCGAGACGTCGCCCGCGCGCTTGTGGCCGAACCCGAACGTCGCGCCGACCGAGACCGCGCCGACGTGCAGGTCGCGGATCAAGGCGTCCATGAACGCCTGCGGCGAGAGCGTAGCGATTCGCTCGTCGAACGGCGGAACGAAGCATTCTTCGAACCCCGCCCGCGCGAACAGATCGAGACGTTCGTCGGGCGTGCAGATCATCGGCGGCTCTTGGCCGGGGCGCAAGAACGACGCCGGATGCTTGGCGAACGAGAGCACGCCGGAGCGCCAGCCGGGTTTACGCATGCGGCGCGTGCTGCGGGCGATCTCTTCGTGCCCTGCGTGCATGCCGTCGAAGAATCCGATCGCGAGGGAGAGCGGGCGCTCGGAGTCGCGACGCATCTCGTGATGGATCTTCACACGAACACCTTGCGCGGTGCGAGCAGGGCGCCGTGCGCCTCGCCCACGCCGACCAGCGCGCGCGATTCGTCGCGCACGAAGACGTGCTTCGAGGCGGGGGCCAGCGGCATCGGAACGGCCCGGCCGGCGCGAAAGTCCGCCGACCCGCGCAGGTCCAGCACGATCGTCGGAAACGGAATCACGCTCTCGGGCGCGACCACCGCGGCGCGCGGATCGGCCGCGATCTGCTCGATCGTCAATGCGTCGCGCAGCTCGAACGGTCCCGAGGCCTCGCGTACGAGCGCTCCCATGTGTGCTGGAACGCCCATCGCCGCACCGAGATCCTCGCAGAGCGTGCGCACGTACGTGCCTTCACCGCAGGTTACGCGCAGCCGCGCGACCGGCGCGCCCTCGTCCGTTCCGAGAACCTCGAGCGATGCGATCTCGACGGTGCGCGGTTTGCGCACGACGCGTTCGCCCGCGCGCGCAATTTCGTACAGACGACGGCCCTCGTGATGGACCGCGGAGAACATCGGGGGAATCTGTTCGATGCTGCCGGTAAACTGCGCGATCGCTCGCGCGAGCCGCTCGCGCCAGTCGCCCGGAACCTCGGCCTCCGACACCGTCTCGCCGAGCGCGTCTTGCGTCGTGGTCGTGCGTCCGAACACGATCGTGCAGGCGTAGCGCTTGCTTTGAACCGGAAGCAGCGGAATCAAGCGCGTCGCCTTCCCGATGGCGACGGGCAGCACGCCGCCGGCTTGCGGATCGAGCGTGCCGAGGTGGCCGGCCGCCAAGTCGCGGTCGTCGGCATAGAGCGCGTAGAGGCGCCGGACGCGAGCCACGACCTGCGCCGACGTCGGGCCGGCGACCTTGAAGACGTTGACGAAGCCGAGCATCGCCGCGCTTAGGAGTTGAGCGAGACGCGGATCTCGCGTTTCACGATGCTGACGAGCATGCACGCCATCGCGAGGCCGAGCATGGCGAGGAGCACGAAGAACGCCGGCCATTTGGCCGAGACGTGCAAGACCTGGATCGCCAAGAGCGCGGCGCCGCAGAGAGCCAGCATGACGGACCCTCGCGACAGCCACGTTGCGTTAAACTTCCGCGCGATCCAGATATTGGCCAGCCCGACGGCGATGATGACGATCGAGGCGATCATAGGCCTTCGGCGACGAGCGCGGCCTCCACGGCGGCGACGGCCTCGTCCAGCGTGCCGTTATACGTCAAGCCCGACGCGCGAAAGTGCCCGCCCCCGCCCAGCCGGCCCGCGGCCGCCTGCACGTTGACGCGGCCGCGCGAGCGCAGGCTCACCCGAATCTCGCCGTCGTAGGCTTTGAACAGCGCGGCGACGTCTACGTTCTCTTGCCCGCGCAGCACGTTGACCGTGTCTTCGGTGTCTTCGCCGTCCGCTCCGGAGGCGGCCAGCATCGCATCGTCCACGTACGAGTAGCAGTATCGCCCGTCGAGCCGGAACTGCATCTTATCCACGATCAGCCCGAGCAAGCGCGTCGCGGCGACGCGTTTGTTGGCGAAGATCTCTTCGGTGATCGCTTCTTTGTCGGCGCCCGCGCGCATCAGCTCCGCGGAGAGCTCGAGCACTTCGGGCGTCGTGTTCGAGTGCATGAAGCCGCCCGTGTCGGTCATGACGGTCGTGAGCAGGCACGTCGCGATCGCCGCGTCCACCGGCACGTCCAGTTCGCGCAGCAGCCGGATCACGCACGTTCCCGTCGAGCACTCGGCCGGCAGCACGTAATTGAGCGCGCCGAAATGCGTGTTGCCTAAATGATGGTCGATGTCCAGAATGTTCTCGCGTTTGATCGGCGGCAGATGTTCGCCCGCGCGGCCCACGTCGCTCATGTCGCAGAACACCCACAGCGCGTCGGCGGGAAGATCGCCGGGAATCTCGCGCGACACGTGCTCGGCTTCGGGAAGGAAGCGAAGATTGCGCGGAACCGGGTCTTGCTGGAAGTAATGCACGCGCTTGCCGAGCCGCTTGAGCGCGATGCCCAGGCCCAGGCCCGCACCCAGCGTGTCGCCGTCGGGCTTGACGTGGCTGACCATCACGAAGCAGCTGCGCGCGCGCAGCTCGGCCGCGACGTCCTGCGTGGAGGACGCCACCGGAGCGGTGCGGCTCTCGATCACTCCGCTTCCTCCACGGCGATCGCCTTCGCCTGCGCTTCGCGCAGCGTCTTGGCCAGTTCGATGGCGCGCTCGGCCGAGCGGTCCTCGACGAACGTGAGCTGCGGCGTGTGCCGCAAGTCGATCTTGTGNNTGGCGGGCGCGATTGCGGTCGCCGATGATCGACACGTACACTTTGCAGTGCTGCAGATCGTCGGTCACTTCCGTGCGCGTCACCGTCACGAATCCCAGGCGCGGGTCCTTGAGCTCTTGCGTGATGAGCGTGCCGAGGATGCGCTGGAGTTCGTGATCGATCCGCGCCATGCGTTGAGCTTTCACTGTCGTCGTTCCTTACGCCGTCACGAGTTCGGGCGCCACTTGTTCGGTGACGTAGGACTCGATGACGTCGCCTTCCTTGATGTCTTGATACCGCGCGACCTGGAGACCGCACTCGAAGCCTTCGGCGACCTCCTTCACGTCGTCCTTGAAGCGCCGCAGCGACTCGAGCTCGCCGTCGAAGACGACCGCGGAATCGCGCAGGACGCGGACCTTCGAATTGCGGACGATCTTGCCGCTCGTGACGTAGCAGCCGACGATCATGCCGACCTTGCTCTGCTTGAAGATCTGGCGAACCTCGGCGCGGCCCAGGGTGACCTCGCGCTCGATCGGCGCGAGCATGCCGTGCATGGCCTTCTTGATGTCGTCTTCGATGTCGTAGATGACCTGATAGAAGCGCAAGTCCACGCCTTCGTTGTCCGC
>PMFP01000098.1:0-756 GCA_003155175.1 Vulcanimicrobiota bacterium | reverse complement strand
CCGTGGATGACGCGGATGTCCACGTCGTCGGACGAGAGCGACTCCATGCGCGCGCGCAGCGCTTCCAGCGACCCTTGGCCGTCGGCTTTGATGATGAGGTTGAGCGCCTTCTTGCCTTCGGCCGGCATCTGCATGAACGTTTCGAGCGAGACGCGCTGCGAGCCGGTTGCGGCGATGCGAACGTCGCGGCGCCGCGTCTTGCGTTTTTCGGCGGTTTCGCGGGCGACGCGCTCGTCGCTCACGACCATCATCGTGTCGCCGGCGGCGGGAACGTCTTGCAAGCCCATCACTTCGACCGGAATCGAAGGGCCGGCTTTCTTGACCTGTTTGCCGCGGTCGTCGATGAGCGCGCGGACCTTGCCGAACGTGCCGCCGACGACGATGATGTCACCGACGCGCAGCGTGCCGTTCTGGACGAGCACGGTCGCGACCGCGCCGCGCCCGCGATGGAGCGCAGACTCGATGACGACGCCGGTCGCGCGCCGGTTCTTGTTGGCGCGCAGCTCGCGGATGTCTGCTTCGAGCAGCACGGTTTCGAGCAAGCCGTCGATGCCCTCGCCGGTTCTCGCCGAGACCGGAACCATTTCGATCTTGCCGCCCCAGTCCACGGGCTGCAGGCCCTGATCGGCTAACTGTTGCTTGACGCGATCGGGTTGGGCGTCGGGTCGATCCATCTTGTTGATCGCGACGACGATAGGAACGCCGGCCGCTTTGGCATGCGCGATCGCTTCGCGCGTCTGCGGCATGACGCCGTCG
>PMFP01000068.1:1847-10397 GCA_003155175.1 Vulcanimicrobiota bacterium | reverse complement strand
CGTGCGCGTGGATCCACGGGAACATCTGTGCGCCGCTGCCGAGCGGCCCGCCGGCACCGACGAGGAACGGCGCCTTCATCTTTGCGAGCGCGCCGCCGTCGCCGAGGACGACGCCCGTCCGTAAATAGGCGGTCCTGATGCCGAGGGTGGTCGCCTCCTCGGCCGCGCGCTCCCACTCGGCGCAGACGCCCGCGAGGAAGTCGTCGCCGGGGGACGACGATTCGAAGAGCGGCTCGTCGCCGCGCGATCCGTAGAAGCCGACCGCCGACGCGGAGACGAGCACGGCCGGTTTAACGGGCATTGCGGCGAGCGACGCCACCAGCGTGTCGGTGCCGCGCACGCGCGAGTCGCGAATGCGCCGTTTCTTTTCCGGCGTCCAGCGGCCGCTCACGGTTTCGCCGGCCAGATGAATCACGCCGTCGGCGCCGGCGAACGCGCCGGGATTGGCGGCGGCCGCGTTGGCGTCGAAGTGCCGCACGGTGACCCCGGCGGGGAAGCCCGTCGGGGCGGTTTCGCGGGTGAGGGCGACGACGTCGTAGCCTTTTTCGAGCAGCGTTCCGACCAGCGCCCGGCCGATAAATCCGGTCGCGCCGGTCACGGCAATCCGTTTGAGCATGTGCGAAACGTACCGCTTCCGCTCGAAGGCTGTCAAGGACTTGTCCAGGTTAAGGCTAAGACAGAAGGCATGACTGAAACGGCTCCCCGGGCGACCGGCGTCGCCCCGGGCTATCAAATCGCGACCGTTTCCCGGCTGACCGGCCTGCCGGTGGACACGATCCGGGCGTGGGAGCGGCGGTACGGCATCGTGAAGCCGGTGCGCGACGCGTCGGGAATTCGCCAATACAGCCGGGCCGAGACGTCCCGCCTTACCTTGGCCAGAGAGGCAACGCAGCTCGGCCATCCAATTCGGCGCGTAGCCGTTATGTCCGACGAAGAATTACGCGGACTGATCGCCGCAGGGACCCAGTCGCGCGCGCAGATGCCCGACGAATCCGGACCGCTCCTGAGCGGCTCGACGTACTCGATCGTGCGATCGGTGACGCTCTCCATCCGCCGTTTCGACTCCGACCGCGCCGAGCGATGGCTCGAGGCCGCGGTCGCGCTCGTCGGCCCCGAGCGTTTCGTGTTGGAAATACTCTCCCCGTTTATGCGCGAGATCGGCGAGTCATGGGAGAACGGCGAGCTCTCCATCGCGCAAGAGCATCTGGCCTCGAACGTCGTCCGTAACATCGTCGGAACCATCAAGCGCGGCACGCCGCGGCGCGACGATTGCGGTATGGTGCTGTTCGCAACGCCGCCGGGCGAGGCACACGTCTTCGGCATCGAGCTGGCTGCCTGCTTAGCCGCGACGCGCGGCCATCCGATTTGCGTCCTCGGCTCCAACGTGCCGGCCGGCGAAGTGCTGCGCACCGCGCGCCACCTCGAGCCGCAGGTCGTCGTCATCGGCTCCATACGGCTCGAGAATCCCGACGAATTCACGGCTTACGTCGAAATGCTCGATAGCGAGCTGCCCGCCGCGACGGAAATTTGGATCGGCGGACCCGGCGTGCCGCATCCGCTGCCAAAGTGGTCCGATCGGGTGAGGCACCTGGTCACGCTCGACGAGTTCCTCGAGCGGCTGTGAACGTTCTCGTCACCGGTGCCAGCGGGTACGTCGGCGGCCGTCTCGTCCCGCGTCTCCTGGAAGCCGGTCACAGCGTGCGGTGCGTGGTTCGCAACGCGCGACGCTTGGAAGGGCGCTTTCCGAGCGCCGGCATCGTCGAAGGCGACGTCTTTGACGAATCCAGCATGCACCGAGCCTGCACGGGCATCGACACGGCCTACTACCTCATCCATTCGATGAGCGACTCGCGCGACTTTAGCGAGCGCGACCGCGAAGCCGCCGCCATCTTCGGCAAGGCGGCGCGCGAAGCGGGCGTTTCCCGGATCGTCTATCTCGGCGGCTTGGGGAGCGACAAGCCGGATCTCTCGCACCACCTGCGCAGCCGGCACGAAGTCGGGAACGTGTTGCGCGAGAGCGGCGTCCCGGTCGTCGAGTTTCGCGCCGCGATGATCATCGGCAGCGGCAGCATCTCGTTCGAGATGATGCGCTATCTGGCCGAGCGTCTGCCGGTCATGATCGCTCCTCGCTGGGTGACGACGCGCTCGCAGCCGATCGCCGTGCGCGACGTGCTGAGCTACCTCGTCGCCGCGCTGGATTTGCCCGCCACGGAATCCGCGATCTACGAAATCGGCGGAGCCGACGTGATGACGTATCGCGAGATGATGCTGCGCTATGCCGCACTTCGCAATCTGAAGCGGCGCGTCGTGGTCGTTCCGTTCTTTACGCCGCGCCTGTCGTCGTACTGGGTGCATCTGGTCACGCCGGTTCCGGCGCGGCTCGCCCAGCCGCTCATTCTGGGTCTTCGCAACGAAGTGGTCGTCCGCGACGACGCCGCCAAGCGCGACTTTCCCGCAATCGTGCCGATGGGCTTTGACGCGGCGGTGCTGCGCGCGCTCGACCGGTATCGTGCCACCGGTCCCGAGACCACGTGGTTCGATGCGTTCGACCTGCGCAAGCTGCCCGCGGAATTCTTCGGCGTTCGCGAGGGGATGCTGATCGATCGCCGGGAGCGCGTATCCAGCGCCAGTGCCGATGACGTGGCCACGGTCTTCACGCAACTCGGCGGCAAACGCGGCTGGCTGTACGGCGACTGGCTGTGGCGGCTGCGCGGCCTACTCGACCGCTTGGTCGGCGGCATCGGCATGCGGCGCGGCCGGCGAAGCGCGACGGATCTTCGGCTGGGAGATGCCGTCGATTTTTGGCGCGTTGACGCCTACGAGCCCGGGCATATGCTGCGACTTCGCGCGGAGATGAAGGTTCCCGGAAAGGCGTGGCTGGAGTTTGAGGCGCACCCGATTGCCTCGGGAAAGACGCAATTCACGCAGACTGCATTCTTCGAACCCCGCGGCCTCTTTGGACTGATCTATTGGTATGCGGTTGCGCCGTTCCACGGAGCCATATTCGGAAATATGGCATCGCGGATCGCCTCGCAAGCCGAAATCCCGGCGTAGACCGCCTCTGATTTTCGACAAAAGTCGAGCGAATTGCAACGGTTGCGCGACTAAAGTCGCCCTGCGCCTCCGCCGATACGCGGAACCGTCACAAGCTCTTCCCGATTTCTTCTTCGAAACTGTTTACGATATGCGTGGTTAATTGTAGCCCCCGTAATCGTAAGGAGAACCTAATGGATCGCCCGTCTGATGGAATGACGCGAAAGAGCGCGCTTGGCAAACTGATCGTGCTTCCCGCGCTCGCCGGCCTGGTTGCGGCCGGAATGCCCAACGTCGCTCGCGCCGACGCCCGCACGGATCTGAAGTACCAGTCCACGCCCAAGGGTAAAGACAAGTGCTCGCTGTGCACGCTCTTCATCCCTGGAAAGACCGCAACGGCCGACGGCGGCTGTAAAGTCATCACCGGGGCGATCAGTCCCAACGGCTGGTGCACGGCGTTCGCGAAAATCTCCTCGTAAACGCGCCATGAAAAAGCGCTTCGTACGTACGATAAGTCTTGTCGTCGCGGGTTTTGCCGCACTCGTGTGGGCCGGCGTCGCCGGCTCCGCGCCCGCCGACGCGATCCCGCTCTTCGCGAACGGCCAAGGCGTGAGTTGCGGGCAATGCCATAGCGCGCCGCCGAATCTCAACCCCTACGGGCGCTACATCATGGTGACGAACTTCTCCAAAGTGCTCAACGCGCACGCGCAAATGATGCAGAACCTCAAGGAGCCGATTTCCGTCATTACGATGGTGGGTGGGTCGAACGTCCGCACGCCCAACCTGCCGACCGTCATTCTCAACAGCTTCCAGTTGAATTCCGGCGGCTACCTCGGTCAAGACTTCACGTATTACGCTTCGGTCCCGATCGTCGAAAGCGGATTTCCGGCTAGCGGGCTGGACCAGCTGTGGTTTGCCTACAACGGCTTTTCCAAAGGCAACGGAAGCCTCCAAGTTGGAGATTTTCCTACCCCCGTGATGAGTCCGTGGTTAAGCCAGTCCATGTCCCTTGCGGGATATGCGCTCGGTGAGATGGCGGTCGGCCTGAATACGGTCGGGGTGGGAGACAACCGGTGGGGCGTTTCCTACTCACAGATCGGCACGAAGGGCCTCGTCGGAAACGTTTCCTACATGGCGAACGAAGGCGCGCTCGAATCGGCGTTCGACAACGATCCGGACGATGCGCAGGCTTCGGCGGTCGGCCAGGCCTACACCGTATCGCTGCAAGAGATGAACTTCAGTTCGCACTTCACCGGCGGCCTCGCTCAAATGTGGGGCAATTACCCGCTGCCGTCGGGCGCCAAGGACGCGTATAACCGCACGTTCGGACTGGTCTCCTATTCGACGGCGCCAAACTACAGCATCATCGGTATGGCGCTCATCGGACACGACAGCAACCCGAACGATGGTCCGGGAGATTCCGCGAGCAACGGATGGTCGTTCGAAGGCATCGGGAGCCCGACGCCCTGGCTGCATCTCGACGGGCGGTACGAGCGGACGAACGACGGACTCGGCGGCATCGCGAACAACTACGTCGGCGACATCGCGTTCAGCATCATGCCGAACCTCACGGTTACGTTTGAGAACGCCTCAACCGTCGGCGGACCGGCGGTCACGAGCTATCAAGTTCTGTGGGGTGCCCCGTTCAACCGGCCCAAGAACGCTCCGACGACCGTCGCAACCGCGCCCAGTGCACCTGCGGCCACGGCACCCGCCACCGGGGCGACCGCAGCACCGGCGGCGCCGGATGACCTCGCACTCGGACAGCAAGTCTTCAGCACGAACTGTTCCGCCTGTCATGGGGCCAACGGTCAGGGTGGAGTCGGGCCGAGCCTTCGCGGGATTGCAGCGAAGCAAACGCTCGACCAGACCATCGCCTTCATCGAAAAGCCCTCGGGAGCCATGCCGAAATACTATCCGTCGGTTATCTCCGCCGCGCAGGTTCACGCCGTCGCGGACTACATCCGGGAGACGTTTAAGTAGCGCGTCGCTCGAACGGGGCCGTTACTCGAAATCCGCCAAGCGCGTTAGCGCGAGGCGGATTTCGTCTTGGATCTGCGAGCCGCTGAGGCGCGACTCGGCGACCATGAAAGCGGCGCCCCCGAGCAGCAGAAGCGTGCCGATGATGGCGAGGGTGAGCGGCAGCCACTCGACCATCTCGTTGGTGGCGCGATCGAGCGCGATCGCCAGGCACANNAACGTCGCCACCGCGGCATACAGCAAGATCACCGCGCGTTCCACGTACCGCGCGCGTCTGGCGTGGTTCCTGAGCCACTGCGCCAGCAATTCGTGCGTTGCGCCTCCGCGCATCCACTCGTCTTGATTCGCCGGTGAGGCCAGGGCGCGCGCGCGATCCACGATGCGCCCGATGCGCACGAGCACGGACGAGACCAGCGATGCCGAGCCGACGATGAGCAGCGCGGGCGTGACCATGGCCGCGATCGTCGCGATGCCGGGCGACATGCCCGGCGGCGGCCCGTTCAGCATCTAGTTTTCCTCGTCGCGGAATTTGACCCACCAGTGGGTGCCGTCGCAGAACGGCTTGTTCTTCGACTGGCCGCAGCGGCAGAGCGCGTAGTGCTCGCGCGACGCGCCGTGGTTGAAGATCTCGCCCTCGAGCTCGATCCCGCCGCGAACGTAGTAGCTTGCGTTCTCGGCGACGTAGATCTCGGCTTCGCGGTCGTCGCCCTCGTAGACGACGCCGTCGCGGACGTACCCGAGCGCGCCGGACGGGCACGCCTTGACGATGTCGATAATTTCGTCCGGGCTCGCGCCCTCCGGCGTCACGAACACGTCGCCTTCTTCGTGAAAGACCTGCGGCAGCGCGTTCGTACAATTGCCGAAGTGGCAGCACGTGCCGCGGTTGTCGCGCACGACGAAGCCGTCGCTTTCGTAGCGATCGAGTTTGTCGGGCTTGCGGTCCGGCGATTTCGCGCTGGAAAAACCGTTGCGCGCGTGCGTGCCGTCGCAGTACGGCTTGATGTTCGAGCCGCCGCAGCGGCAGAGTGCGACGAGCGGGCGAACGCTGAGCGTCTCGCCCTTCGAGTTCGTCAGTTTGCGGAGGTTCCGCACGATGTACGGGCCGTCGACTTCGGGACGGATCGTTGTTTTCGACGAGCGGTGGTCGGCCGCGGCGCGGATCGGCTGGGCAAAGTTCTCGGGGATAAACGGGGTCAGGTGTTCGGCGACCGATTCGAGAGCGGCCGCGGCTTCCTGCACTTCCTCGGGTACGGACGTTTGGTCGGAGAGACGCGTCAGGCGCATCGCGAGATCGTAGAGGCGTTCAAGGAAGAAGATCCACGCCGAGTGCTTGTGCGCGAGCAGATAGACGCCGCCGGCGAGTCCGAAATTCGGCCCCGCAGTCTTGCCGGGGTATTGCGTGCCCGCAGGCGTTTTGGCGAGCGCTTCCCCGAGCGGACGCAAGACCGACGCCATGATGCGCAGCGTTCCGCGCGCCAGCAGGCGGTATTCGTCTTCGGTCTCCTCGCCGTGGGCGAAGAAGCGGACCATCATCAACAGCATCAAGTCGTAGCTGCTGTTGAAGAGCTCGGCCAGTTCTTGCGCGACCGGGTCGGTGATGCGATTGGCCTCGCCGTCGATGTGATAGCCGCGCGTTGTCGGATTCTCGAGCATCGGGCGCACGGGATCGAAGATCCGGCCTTCGGCGAGTGCGGCGTTGGAAAGTTGTTCGTACTCGCTGCGGATGCCGTCGAAAACGAAGAAGTGCGCGTCGGGGTGCTCTGAGGTCGGCGACTCGCCTTGTTCGATGATCATCTCGATGGCGCTCCGCGCCGATNNGCCGATTCGATCTTGCGGTAGAACTCGCCGACGGTCCGGAAGGCCACGTCGTACGGCTCGGTCGCGTTCTGCACGCACGCGTCACGATGGTCGAACTCGATACAGACGCGATTGCGAACCTCTTCGTAGTACGCGGCGCGATCGCCGGTGAGAATGCCGTCCTCGGGCATCTCGTAACACACGAGCCGGTCGATCAGTTCGCTCGAGAACGGCTTGAGATCGAGGGCGATACCGAACGGGTAGGTCGTGGCGGGCAGCGGGAAGTTCGCGCGTCCGAAGTGCGGCGCGCCGCCGACCGCGGTGAGGATGTTGGAGACCTGCGCGAGGTGGAGCATCTCTTCGACGGCGACTTGTGCGAGCTTGCGCTTCCAGGCGCGCACCTTCGCGAGTTCGTCTTCGGTCACGCCGCCTTCGTCAACGTCGCTCTTGAGCGAATAGCCGGCGTAGAGATAGACGCAGGCCAGGTTGTGCTCGAGCTCGGACGCGCGCCTAAGCAGGTAGAGCAGCTCTTGCCGCGTTGCGACCGGCGCGCCTTGCGCCGCTTCCGGGTTGCTGAGTGTCGACACGAATCCTCCGCGCTCCGTTGGCGTACGAGCGATGGTTGCGCTAGCGCGGCCCGCGGGCCTGCCGCCGGGCGTTCGGGAAGGTGGGCCGGACGTGCACCGCGGCGAAACGTTACGGCATGGCAAGCGACCACGAGTTCGATGCCGTCGCGTTGGCGTGGCAGCGATGGTTTCCCCAGATGCAGGCCGCGACGCGCCCCGTCAGCGAGCGGATGGTCGCGCTGGCGCACATCGGTCCGGGCGCGCACGTCCTCGACGTCGGCACGGGCCTCGGGGATCCGGCTCTGCTCGCCGCGGAGACCGTCGCGCCGAACGGCAACGTGATCGGTGTTGACATTTCGCCGGCGATGCTTTCGCTGGCGCGCAAGCGCGCGCACAAAGACGGCGTCTCGAACGTCGAGTTTCGCCAGGTGGAAGAAGACGACGAGATTCCGGCCGGACCGTACGACGCGATCCTGAGCCGCTTCGGCTTGATGTTCGTACCGGATCTCGATCGCGCGCTCGCGCAGTATCGCGCGCAGCTGCGGCGCCACGCCCGGCTCGTCGCCGCCACGTGGGCAACCGCGCCCGAGGTTCCGCAGATCTCCACGCCGATGATGGTCGCGGCGGAGCTCGGTTTCGTGCCGCAATCGCCGGCGCCGCCGACGGGTAGCCCGTTTTCGCTCAGCGACGGGCCTGAACTGACGAGGCGCCTTGAGGGAGCGGGCTTCGTGGACGCGAAGGTCGAGCCGATCGACATTACGTTCCGCGTCGAATCGCCGGAGGCGTATTACCGGCACGTCGCCGACGTCAGCCCGTCGGTGCGCGAGTTGCTTGCGACCCTGGACGGACCGTCACGTGCCGAACTCAAAGAAGGCGTCGAGCAAGCCGCAGCCACGCGCTTCGGCCGGCCCGACGGCACCGTCGCGATGACCAACCGCGCGCTGATCACGACGGCGAGCAATCCCTAGCAATGCACGACTTTCGTTTGGTCCGCCAGGACGAGGTCACGTTCGACGCCTCGGGCGAGCTCGCGGAGATGTATAAGCTCAGCCCGTGCGTGTGGAACGACGATGGGAGGTACGAGCTGCTGTTGCGCGTCGTGAACCGATCGGCCGACGCGTCGAAGAAGGTGGCGCGCATCCATTACGGCACGTCTGCCGACGGCTTGCACTTT
>PMFP01000068.1:0-1835 GCA_003155175.1 Vulcanimicrobiota bacterium | reverse complement strand
CGAGTGGTCCCGGCGTACATCGCTTGCGCAAGCGCGGCATCGCGCTCGAATCGTCCGAGCGCGCCGCCAACCCCAAGGAAGCGACGATCGCCCGCGCACCCGACGGCTCGTGGCGGCTCTTCTTCGAGTACGCGCACGACGACAAATCGAAAATCGGCCTAGCGCGCTCCGCGAGCGTCGCGGGGCCGTGGGAGGTGCTGCCCCCACTATTCGAACGTCGTGAAGGCGGTTGGGACTCGTGGCACCTGAGCACCGGGCCGATCCTGGACTCGAATCCGAATTTTCCGGTCATGTTCTACAACGGATCGGATTCGCGGGCCCAGTGGCGCATCGGCTGGGTCGTGTTCGACGCGAACTACGAACGCGTCTTGGCCCGCTCGGTCGATCCCATCGTTCTTCCCCACATCAAGCGCAACGAAGACGATACCGACATCGCCTTCGCGGCATCGAGCATCGAAGTCGAAGGCGAGATCCAACTTTACTATTCCGTCGCCGATCAATACGTCTGCCGGGCAATTATCAAGCGGACCTAATTATTTCGGGAGCGCGCTTTCTCTGGGGTTGACTTACTGATCGAAGCCGGATCCGTTCGCGCCGGCTGCTTTTTGCGTGGCTTGGACGTGAACGTCGTGATCGACGAAGACCGTAAAGACTTTGTCGGTTTCGATCGTGACGTCTTTGCCGCGCACGAAGTTGTGCGCGAACAGGCCTAACGGACCGAGCAGTAGGTAGGTCGCGATCGTCGCCGTGCTCGCCGCGCCTTTTTGGTCGCCGTTCTCGCTCGCGTGATTCGTTGTGGACAACGGGATTCGGCCGCCGTCGGAACTGAACACCCAGTCCACCGACATCGCGAGCTGTCCACCGTGACCGTTGCCGCCCGCGCGGTCCACAGTCGTAATCGTCGCCTCGCCCTGCGCTCCCGCCGGAACGACGACGAATCCGCCGGCGTCGACTTCTTTCTTGACGACGACCCCGATCTCGTCGTTGACGCTCGCCGAGGCCGACGAGATCGGCTCGGTTAGCGACACCGCGACGATCGTCCCGCCCGGAACGAGCACGAGTGTGGCGCCCGGCCGAACCGTTACCCTCGGCTTCGGAGCCGGCGTGTTCATCGGGTTCCAGGTGGGACTCGGCGTGGGCGTCTCTTCCTGAGCAAAAGCCGCCTGATGAAAAGCAATCGTAAGGACGCCAGCAAAAATAAAGACGCGTTGCAATAGGGACATGCAATCTCCGATCCTGGGGCCGCGGCCGGGCGGCAGACTGGGTCTAAAGACTCAGCCGCGAGCGAAAACTACGAACCTTGGGCAAGGCTCCTCTGCCTAGTTGACTTATCGGCAGAGGCGTCTCAAGAGTCCAGTCTCGAATAGGTACGTTGCGTGGCCCACTGAGGGCGAGCCGCAGTTGGAGGAGATTCTCTAGTGCGTATCTTGGAAGTTCGTCGCGCTTACGGACCCAGGCGCTAGGATGCAGCTCTTCGCCGGATCGAGCGAGGTGTTCATCGAGGATGCCGCCCAGAAACACATCGCCGAGAAGCTCGGGGACGCTTTCTACGACTACTACCGCTTTCGTGCTTCCGCGTCTGAATTCAATTCCTGGCGCAACTCCCTCTCCGCTCTTGCCAACCAGCTTCGCTATTCGGGGGTCCGCGACCATGNNTTCGGCGAGGCTGGACGCGTTCGTCTTCGGCCGATCGCCAGCGGGAACCGATGCGGCGGTGCTGTTGGAGCTGAAACAGTGGACCGAGGCGGCTCCGAGCGAATGGGATGACTGCGTGGAAGCGTTCGTCGGCGGCGCTCAGCGCAAGCTTCTTCACCCATGCGTGCAGGCACGTTCTT
>PMFP01000001.1 GCA_003155175.1 Vulcanimicrobiota bacterium | reverse complement strand
CGTCGAGCTGGACGACGAACGCTTGCGGGCGCGCGTAGTGCGTCCCTTGCAGCGAATTGTCGAGCGTGATCGCGTAGCGATCGTCGAGGAGATTGACGACGGAGAGGTCGAGGGTCATGTTTTTCCCGACGCTAAACCCTTTCTCGACGTTGAAGACCAAGTGAGGCGGGACTTTGCAGTTTACCGCGTCCAGCGTCACGCAGGCCGGATCGGAGGCGTATGCGTAGGCCGGTCTTCCGCTGCGCGGCGGAACGATCACGACCGGAGTTCCGAAGGACAGCCCGCTGCCGTATTCTTCGTTGATCGAGAGCCATCCGCCGTGCTTGTCGTTCTCGAGAAGGCCGGCGTTCTGGTNNGGTCCCAATGCTGGTCGTGATCGGCTTGCGTCAGGCCTCCGCCGGGCGAAACGTAGTACGGTACCAGCGTGGAGCCGGGGCCGTTGAGATAGCCGCCGAGCGTGCAGTTCTGCAGCAAGTTCGTTTCGCAAACCGCGCTGTTGAGCGCCAGGCTGTGCGTGACCGAGGCGTAGATGCGGCCGCTGCGCGGGAGGTTTTGCTGAACGTACATCGTCTGGACGTCCACGCGCCCGATTGGGAAATTGATGTCTTGGTGGAGGTTCGTCGCGCCGANNTCGCGTTGCGGCTTGAGGTCGAACGTGTCCGGCGGCGGAGCGTAGTAGAGCGAAGCGGCGGTTGCCGGATTCACGTTTTCGAACGAAAACGGCACGAAGAGACGCCCGTAGTAGGCGTAGACGCTTGCGCGAGATCCGAAGAAGCGCGTCAGTTTGATCCGCGGGCTGGTCTGCGAGTAGCCTCGATCGAAGTTCGTCGAAAAGATTTGAAACGCGTCTTGCCGCAAGCCGTAATCGAGCTCGTAATTGCGCCCCATCGCCCAGCTGTCTTGCACGTACGCCTCCTCCTGATGCCCGACGTTCGGCGCCGTATCGGTCGTCGAAAAGAGTCCCGTGGGGTTGAGCGCGCTGAACGGCTGAATCGTAATGTCGTAGTCTTTCCGCACGGTTGCCGCGTCGTAGAGGCCCCCTGCGCGAATCTGGTGGTGCGACGACTTCAGGGCGTAGTCGAGATTGAAGCGGTAGTCTCGCGCGGTCCGATTCGCGAAGACCGAGAAGATACAGTTGGTAAAATCGATGCAGTTGATCTGACCCGGCGGCGGCGGCGGCCCGCCGGCGGCGAGATCGTTGGCGAGGTCGTTGGTGTCGAGAATGTTCGACGCCGTGAAGGACGGTCCGAATTGCAGCGAACCGTGGNNACTCGTTGTCGTCGGTCGCCGCGGGCACGCCGTTCGCGGTATCGGGCGGAATCTGGAACGTCTGCAGCGAGTGGATCGCGTCGAAGTTCAGCGTGTCGGACGCGTTCACGGGCAGGCTGAGTCGCAGGAACTCGTTCGTGTCGCTGCTCGCGTTGTGGACGGGGTTTGAAACCGACGGGTCGATCCCCNNGTAGGAGCCGTTATACGTACCGAACGATCCGCCGCCGATGCTCGCGTTATATCCGGCCGGCCCCGCGTTTGCCTTCGTGCCGATGTTGAGAACCGCGGCGAACTTGTCGCCGTATTGCGCGGGATAGGCGCCTTCCAAGACGTCCAGGTATCCGATATCCGAGGGATCGATTTCGTTGCCGACGACTCGATTGAGGTTGGCCGGCACTTGGACGCCGTCGATGTTGTAGTTGAGCCCGTTGTGATCGCCGTTGATGTGGACTTGGCCGTTCGATCCCATCGCGGCCGACGGCAGCTGCGCGAGGATCCCCGGCATGCTCGATCCGGCCGGCAGATGCGCGAGCTGTCCCGAGTTAATGGCGAGGTCGGTTCCCGATCGCTTGGCAACCGGATTGCCGCTCGCGGCGGCGGTTACCGCGATCGTCTTGAGTTTGGAGAGTACGACGACGACGTTGACGCCGGACGACGTGACTTCGACGGGCTCGTCCACGGCGAGGCCGGCCTTCGTCACGGTGAGCTGATATTTGCCGACCGTGAGCGTCGGAAACGCGAACGAGCCGGCGGCATCGGTCGTCTTTTGCAGGGAAACGTTCGCGCCGGTTACGCGCACGCGGGCGCCCGCGACGGGCCGCCCCGTCGAATCCACGACGGTGCCTTCCACGAAGATGACTTGCGCGGAGGCGGCGAGTGGAGGAAGCGTGGCCGGAAGCAACGCGCAGCACAACGTGCACGCGATGCCGCGAAGCAAAGAAGACATGAAAAAGCTCCAAGCGGATCGATTCGAATGGCTCGAAAAATCGAGCCCGATTTTATGCTGGGAGCGTTGCCGGGGGCGGGCGATTGCCGAACGTGACGGCAAAGGTCAAGAACAGCGGCGGCGCGACGCGCGCCTCGTGGCTCGGGACGCGACAACGGCGCGGCGCGGCGTCCGCGGGAGAAAGGACGACGTGGAGCGCGACGANNATCGCCGCGACGATGCCGACGAAGATGTCGCCCTTGCAGAAGGGACAGCCTTCGCCGAGCTGCGTCAGCGCGAAGAACGAAAATTGCAAAGCCGCCGAGAACACGAAGAACCTGGCCCCCGTTCCACGGAACGGCAACGCGCACGACATGAGGCCGATGCGCCGGCGCCGCTCGGAAGCCGACGCGAACAAGCCGCCCGCGATCAGGAAGACGGCCAGAGCGGCTATAGCCAGAACGGCCAGATAGGCGTGCAGCGGGGAGAAGGCGAGGTCGTCCGCGTCGCGGCCCAAGCTGGCAAACTCCGAGCCAAGATGCACCGCAATGCC
>PMFP01000038.1 GCA_003155175.1 Vulcanimicrobiota bacterium | reverse complement strand
TGGCGCTCGACGCACAGCGATTTCTTCGCTAACGCGCCGATCGCGATCGTGGCCCCGCCGACGTACAAGGACGGGCTGACCTACTATCTGGGCGAGGAGTTGGGACTTCCGATTTCGTTCTCCGCCTACCGTACGGGCCCGGAGAGCGTTCCGAACGAGACCGTCCGCGAGACGCTCCGGGAATCGAGTCCCTCGCCGATGCTGGTCTTCGGCTCGATCAACGAGCGCATGATCATCGCCCAAGAGAAACTGCCGTCGCGCTTCTTGCAATGCTCGTTTCCCGGCGCCGTAGTCCGGCGCGCGACCGGCACGCCCTTCGTCGGCTACGCCGGAGCCGTGTGGCTTCTGCAATGCGTCTGCGAGTCGCTCTTCGACGTCCTCTTCGCGAACTTACCGACGTCGGCCACGCCTCCACAGCGCGCCACGGTCCCCACAAAGGAGCTGATGCTCGACGCCGCCCAAGCCGTGTCTTCGTCGGGCAAAGGGCAGAACAGCGTCATCAGTTGGACCGACGGGGCCAAAGTGCTGACCGAAACGACGCTCAAGCGCGTCCCCTTCTTCGTACGCGTTTCGGTGAACAAGAAGCTGCGCGGCGAGGCCGAGAAGCTCGCGCGCGAACGCGGCTGCGACGTCGACGAAGCGATCGTTCGCGAGATTACAGCGAAGTACTCGCCGGGAAACTGACGGTTCCGGGGAGGCTAAACCGCCTCTTCGACGCCGACTCCCGCGTTAACCGCGGCGCGCGTCGCCAACAGGGCCTCTTTGGCAGTAATCTGCGGCGGCGCTTCGCAGAGCGGTTTGCGAGGAGCCAGCCACCAGTTGACGACCGCATTGACCGCGCCCTCGTAGGCTAAGTTGACGTGATCGAACGGCTTGACCGTCGCCATGTCCTTGAACAGATAACTGTCGAACGTCAAGCGCTGTACGGTATTGACCCGGCACATGTCGGTAAACCATTCGCGCTTGAAGTTGCTCGTGTAGGCCGCACGCTCGAGAAATTCGAGGAAATCGAACATCGAGCCGTAGCGCTTCTGCCAGGCCTTCTCGTACGCTTCCAGCTTTTCGCCGAACCCGAAGAGGCCGCCGACGGCGCGCGCGGCCATGCGCCCGGCCGCCAAGGAAAAATAGATCCCCTCGCCCGAGGTGTGCGCGACCATGCCGCCGGCGTCGCCGACGAGCAGCGTGCGGCCGAACACCAGTTTCTTGTTCCGGTGCATCGGCAGCGGATGGCCCTCGAGCAAGATGCGGCGCGCCCCGCGTAGTTTGATTCCGGCCCGCGCTTTGACGCCTTCGAGAAAAGCGTACGACCGGTTCGCGTGCTCGGGCCGGCAGCCCGTCCCGACCGCGACGTGGTCGGCCTTTGGGAAGACCCACCCGTAAAAATCGGGCGAGATGTCGTCGCCGAGATAGAGCTCGGCGCGGTTTTCGTAATACGCCATCGCGTCGTCCGGCAGCTCGATCCGTTCTTGGATGGCCGAGGCGTGGCGGACCGGCTTGCGGCCGGCCGATTTGGCGACCAGCGATCCGGCTCCGTCGGCTCCGATCAGCACGTCGGAGGTCAGATACTCTTCCCGGCCGTCCCGGTAGCGGATCTTCGTACGCACCTTGCCGCCGCTCTGCTCATCGTGCGATACGAAGGCCGCCTCGCGCAGCTGCGCGCCCGCGTCCTGCGCCTTGTCGCGCAGCGTGCGGTCGAGCACTTCGCGCTTGAGCATGATGATGTAGTCGTCCTCGCGGGGAACGGTCCCGCGCACGTCCATCTCCACCGTGACGCCGCTGGGGCCGATGACGGCCGCGCGCGTGACTTTGCGCTCGATGATCGAGCGCGGAATTCCAAACTCGCTCATCGCTTTGGGCGGAATCGCACCGCCGCACGGCTTCTTCCGAGTGACGTCGCGCTCGACCAAAATCACGTTGGCGCCCGCCGCGGCGAGGTCGCCCGCAGCAATGCTGCCCCCGCAATTCGCGCCGATAACGACAACGTCCATAATCAGAACCCTCCGAACCGAAGTGCGAGTGCGGCCGCCAGCATCGACCAACAAAACGGTGGAATGGCGCTCGCGCAGTACCAGGGAGCGTACTGCTTGGGATCGCGCGCGAGTTTGCGTTGCATCGGGAGTTGGACGATCAGAAGCAGATTCATCGCGGCGGCGGCAATCCATGCTCCCTTCGACAGCGCGTACGTCATCGCGAGGAGCTGGCCGAGATTGATGAAGGTGATCGCCTGGGCCAAAGCCTTCTTTTCGCCCAGCATGACGGGGATCGATCGCAGCCCCAGCGCCCGGTCGCCTTCCAGGCTCTTGAAGTCGTTGAGCGTCATNNCCCTCGTACGAGAACGCGCACGCGGTGTTGGCGAGCCAGCCGTTGCGGGCCTTAAGGCGAATCGGCGGCACGCTGTAAGCAAGCGCCAGCACCATTCCGGCAAGCGCGAGGTACCCGACGGTCCTGCCCAGCAAGAACGCGATCCCGAGCGCGAGGGCGGCCAGCACGGCCGCGACGATCCAAATCGTGCGCGCGTCGAGCTGGTTGGCGGCCGTCGGGCGGTCCGGTTCGTTGATGCGGTCCACGTCGCGGTCGAAGTGGTCGTTGACGACCTGGGAAAAGGCGCACAGGAGCGGACCGGCCATGAACATCGCCAGCAAGATGCGGCCGATCGTGAGAAAATCCCAGTGCGAGTTCGGCGAGCCGATCGCGCCGACCATGATCGCCCACATCGGCGCGAACCACGTTCCCGGTTTGGCGAAGCTCCTCAGCGACGCGTTGATGCGCGCGGCGCCGCGTTCTTTGTCGGTGAACGGAATGAGCATCGCGCCGAACTCGCGGACCGTGGACACGGTCGACTGCGCCGAGTCGGAAAGAATCCGGTTCGGCTTAGCCACCGACGTGCTCGCGCGCTGCGATGACGGTCGCTTCGTCGATGACCGCGATGCTGCGCTCGCGGGCGTACTTCTCGATGTTCACGCGGGCTTTCTTGCGAACGAAAAACGGTATGCGGCCCACCAGGCGCTCCGCGCTGGGATCCCAGTTCAGTTCCGAGGACGTTGGAACCGCTTCCTCCTTCCCCTCGGGAGCCGCCTCGGCAAACCGGCCTTGGCCCCGCGGGCCGAACGTTTCGATAAGGTGATGTTCGAGTCCGAGCACCTGCGTTTGGTTCACGACGTCGCCGAGATAGTTAGCTCCGTCGTAGCCCAAGAACGGAGCGTACCCGAGCGGAAAGTTGAGGATGTGCGCGGGCGGCGAGATGACGGCGCACGGGACTCCGAAGCGGCTGGCGGAATGGCGCTCCATCTGCGTGCCGAACATGATGTCCGGGCGCGTACGGTCGATCGCTCTGGCGACGTCTTGAAAATCGTCGGTCACGAGCACCTCGCTGCAAAGATCCGAAACTCGCGAGCGCAACCAGTCGCCTTCCTCCGTCACGAAGGTTCCCGCGAACTCGATGCGCATGTCGAGTTCGTCGGCCAGCGCGCGAGCGATCCCCGCCGCCGCCGACGGCATGCCGAAGATCCCGACGCGTTTGCCCGAGAGCGCGTGCGCGTCGACGGTGCGCGCGTACCACCCCAACTTGGCGTTGCGCGCGGAATACCGGACGCGCTCTTTCGGGATCTCCAGAATCTGCGAGAGTTCGCCCAAGAACCGCGTCGTACCGAGCTCGCCGTAGGGGACGGTTTCAAGATACGGCGTTCCGAACCGCTGGTGCAGACGCTCGAGCGTCGGCCGTGCGAGTTCGAGCGCGGTGGTCACGTTGAGCCAGGCCGCGCCGGCCGCACGCAGGTCGGCGGGCGACGCGCCTAGCGGGATGACCGCGTTGACTTTGACGTTGAGATCGTCGAAGAGACGGCGCAGCGACTCGACGTTGGCCCAATCGTGAAATCCCAAGAGCGAAGGCCCGATGATGTTCACGGACGGCTCGAGCGTTCGCGTCCGTCCGTCCACGGCAAAATGATCCACGATCTGACAGACCGTCTTGGCAAACGCACTGATCTCGGTATCGCGAACCGGATGCGTATCGGGCTGGAAGATCTCGGCTTTAACCGTGCCGGCCGGGATCATCGCGATCTCGCCGTCGAGCGGCTCTTGCAAAACCGCCGCCGTCGCGCTGCGCGTGACGACGATCATTTCGGGCGCTAGGCGCCGGTCCACGTCCACGATCGCACGGCCGATGTCCGCGGCCGCGCCCGCCAACGTCTCCTGAGACATCGCGCTGACGGTCATCGGCGGCACGACGCCCAGGCGTTCGAACATGGCGAACATGATCGCGCCGTACCCGTCGCCTTTTGGCGCGCGAAGCACCGTATGAATGCCGGAGAACGACGAAGCCGCCTTCGTCACGCCGACATGGGCGGGCGCCTGATAGGCCCAGACGGCGAGCTTCACGCGATGCGCTCGGGCACCCGATGGCGTTCGGGGCGGAAAAAGTTGAGGTCGATCGGGTTTACCTCGCTGCCGACGCTCGCCCGGCCGCGGGCCAGTGCGTCGTGGCGGCGAACCGCGGACGCGAACATCGCGAAGAGCGCCTGCGCGCCCGAAAACCCGCGAATCGGCTGAAACGTCAGCTCGGTCGACCACTTGACGTTAAAGCCCATGCCCTCGAGCGCGTTGGCGATGTTGAGGTTGGCGACGACCAGGTCGGGATGCTCGCTCATGAGCCGCGCGAAAACCGCGAAGCGGTCGGGTGCTTCGAGCACGTCGACGCCGGCCAGGCGCTGCGACTCGAGCGCGTGAAACTTCTTGTAGACTTTGGGCGTCGCGACGAACGGAACGTGCGCTCCGGCGGCCCGCAGCGTGCGCGCCATCGACAGCTCGAGCAAGGCGTCGGAGCAGAACGCGATGCTGCGTCCGCGCAACGCCTCGACCTCGCGCTCGCACGAGGCCCACGCGCCCCGCTCGCGCTCTTCGTAGCTGACGCTCTTGCCGAACGCTGCGGCCAGCGTTTCGTAGAACGCGCGCGCTCCGTCGGGGCCGTAGGGGAAGACCATTGGAGGAATGCGGGCGCCGCGTTCGCGCGCCGCGTACGCGCACGTCTGGTAGAGATAGGGATGGACGGGGGCGATCACCGTCTTCTCGCCGATGGGCGGCAGATTCAGCGCGCTCTCGTCCGGGAGAAAGGACGGGACGGGCAAGCCCATGGCGCGACATTCGAGCCGGATCTCGGCCTCCTCGATCGGCGACAGGCAGCCCAGGATGACGAGGTTAGCGTCGTTGCCGGTCGGCGAGCGCTCGACCATTGCCAGCAGAACGTGGTCCTCGCCCTCGGTGTACGAGGCGTCGAACCCGTCCATCCTCGCGGGGTAGACCCGGACGCCGGTTTCACGCTCGATCGCGGGTGCGCAGCCGGCCACGTTCATCTTGAGAATTTCCGGCGTGCAGGTTGAGCCCAGAAAGATCGCCTTGGGCGCGTGCTCGGCGACCACCGCTTGAGCGACGGGAAGCAGCGCCGTGAGCACGTCGCGGCCCGCCAGATCGTCTTCGTCGAGGACCGCCGTTCCAAAGCGCGGCTGCGCGAAGATCATCACGCCGAGAGCCGTCTGGAGGAACCCCTGGCACGACCCCGTTCCGACGACCAAAAAGAAGCTGTCCTGCATCTTGTGATGCAGCCAGCCGATGGGAGCGAGCGAGCAGAAATCGTCGCGCTCGATGACGTCGGCGCCGGAGTCGAACATTGCGGCTTCGGTCCTAGCTAGACCGCCACCGCCGGAATTTGACCCGTATGTACGTAGTCGCCGCCGAGCATCCCGAAGAGCTCGCGCTCGGGAACCGGGGTCGGTATCGTCAGGGGAACGCCGGCAAGGAGCCGTTTAGCGAGTTCCATCCACGGGGCGCCGATGGCACCGGAAGGGTCGATCTCAAAGACGGTCTGGGCCTTCAACCGGCTCCGGCGGACGTCCGGATGGTCGGGGATGCAGGTCAGGTTGACCGTGCCGATGCGCTCGGCGAACGGGCCGACGAGTTCCGCGTCGCTGGCGCGATTCGTAACGAGCCCGGCCAGCGCGCCGCCGCCGCTCTTCTGCTTGATGCCGATCGCGGTCGCGATGCGGTTGGCGGCAAAGATCGAATCGAAGTCGTTGGTGGCGACGATGATCACTTGCTCGCTGTGCTGGAGCGGCGCCGAGAAGCCGCCGCACACGACGTCGCCGAGAACGTCGAAGACCTGGATTTCGTAGTCTTTATAGACGCCGAATTTCTCCAGCAGTTTGACCGTCTCACCCACGACGTAGCCGCCGCAACCGGCGCCGGCAGGGGGGCCTCCCGCCTCGACGCAGTCCACGCCGAACTTGCCGGGAAAGACGATCTCGTCGCGCTCGATTTCCTCGGCCTTGAATTTGTACGAGGAGAGAACCTCGACGACGGTCGGAATCAGCGTGCCGGTCAGCGTAAACGTCGAGTCGTGCTTGGGGTCGCAGCCGACTTGAATGGTCTTCTTGCCCAGCTGTCCGAACGCCGCGGAGAGATTGGACGAAAACGTGCTTTTCCCGATCCCTCCCTTTCCGTAAACTGCGATTTTGAGCATATGAGCCCCCTCGGCGCGGTGCTTTCCTAGTAGGGTATCGCCGGGGAGGCCGGAGCGCCGTGACAGCCGTCACGGCGGCGGATCCGGACCGGGGAATAGGATGACGCGTACGGGCGAGAGGCGGCGGCCACGCGCCGCGGCCTTCTTCCGGCGACCCGCGCGGCAAGAACGCCCGCAAGGCGACCGGAGAGAAGGCAGACAACATAACGCTCATGCGCAACCAGGGAACCCCGATACCTCAACGCCTCGCCAGTGTAACCGGAAATCCGGACGCTCGCGCTGCCCTTTCCGGATCGCCGTTGCGGCGTTTGACGGTCTAGGTTCCGATGGTCGCTACCTTCGAAGAGCGCGCGAGGTCCTCGTACGACGAGTTCGTCAGGCTCTTCTCCAACGTGCTCTTCGCCGTCTCGCTCTTCGCCGTGTGGGGACTCCTCACGCTGATCGGCGTCATCGTCGACCAAGGTAAGGACCCGTCGGTTTACGCCGGCGCGTACCCGGCTCCGATCGCCCGAGCGATCTTGCGGCTCGGGCTCGACAACATCTATCACAGCCCCGCGTACATCGGCATCATCGGCCTGATCCTCGTCTCGCTCGCGGCGTGCACCTTCAAACGCGTGATACCTGCGCGTCTTCCGGCGCTGCGCAAAGTCAAGATCGACGCCATCCCCCTGAGCGCGAGCATCGAGGTTCGCGGCGAGGAGTCGGCGGTGCGCGCGCGCGTCGCCGAGTTCTTTGCCTCGCGTGGCTGGCAAGTTCGCAAGCGCGAATTTTCGGGCGAGGAGTGGCTGTTCGCCGACCGCCACAACTGGGCGCGCCGGGGCGTTCTCATCGCGCACCTCGGCTTCGTGATCATCGCGATGGGAACCACCATCTATTGGTGGAAGGGTTTCTCGGGAACGACCGCCGTCATCACGGGACAGACCATCACCGTGCCGCAGACCGGCGCGCGCATCACGCTCGACCACTTCGGCTATCGCTTCGAACCGATCAAGACGAAGACGGGGCTGGTGTATCAGCCGGTGGACTACGTTTCGAACGTCACGGTCGTCGGAAGAGACGGAGTCCCGCGCAACGAGACCATCCGCGTAAACCAGCCGATCGACATTGACGGAACGCTCTACTATCAAGCCAGCTACGGCTACGCGGTGACGTTCGCCGTGAGCAAGGCCGGAATGGTCATTCCGATGGAACCGCTCAAAGAGGGTCAAGGATTCCAGGCCGGCGGGCGCACGTTTCAATATCAACGCTTCGTGCCGACCGTCGACACGGCTACCGGACAGCCCGGTCTCAACCCGATTCCCAGCAATCCGGCCGTCGCTCTCGCGGCGTTCGACGGCGACCAACCGCTGGGCGCGGTCCTCTTGCCCATCGGCAAGAACCTCGACGTCGGCAACGGCTTTAAGATCGCCGCGCTCCGCTACAAGCTCTACAGCGGTCTGCAGTACCGTTACGACCCGGGAATGCTGCTGGTCGGAATCGGCGCGTTCGTCTTGCTCGCCGGGCTGTGCATCGCGTTCTATTTCTTGCCGGCTCGATTGTTCGTGCAGATTACCGGTGCCGCGCGAACCTGGCGCGTCGGCTTGGCCGCCACCACGGTCAAAGGATACGACATTTTCGAAGAACAGTTCGCCGACTTGGTCGCCGAGTTGAAAGCGTCCGAGAGCGGTCCGAACCGCAACGCATTTCCCGTCCGATCGGAGAGCCCCGCATGACCCTGGACCAACTCCTCATCTTCGTCGCGCTCGGCGCGTACGTCGCCGGCTCCATCGCCCTCATCACGTACTTTCTCTCGCGCAGCTCCGTCATGCGAACCGCCGGAATCGTACTGGCCGTGACCGGCTGCGTCGCGCAGTTCGCCGAACTGGGCGTGCGCTGGGCGACGACGGGGGTCTGGCCGCTCACCAATCTCTACGGATCGCTCTCGCTCTTTGCAGCGATGGGCGTTTTGATCTTCCTTGCGTTCGCCTGGAAATACCAGGTGTGGTTCATGGGTGGTTTCGTACTGCTGATCGCGGCGATCGCTCTGGGCTACGCGACGACGTGGAACGAAGGCTATATGCCGGCCGTGCCCTCGCTGCAGTCCTACTGGATCAAGGTTCACGTTCCGCTCGTCATCAGTTCGTACGCCGCGTTCATGGTCGCGTTCGTGGCCGCGGGCCTCTATCTCCTGAAGTATTTCTTCGAGCGATACCTGGGCCGATCGCAGGGCGTCGCGACCGCGATGACCACCGCCGGTCCGGTCACCATGCCGGTCGGGGGCTACGACGCGGACATGGCCGTGAGCGACGTGCGCGTCGTCGGCCTGCGCGACGACACGCCGATGATCTCGGCGGCCGCCTCGCGCGGCGACTCGTGGGCGTTGTGGCTCCAGACGCTGCCGTCGCTCTCGAAACTCGACATCATGGCCTACCGCATCGTCGCGATCGGCTTGCCGCTGCTCACCATCGGCATCATCACGGGAGCGCTGTGGGCCAAAGACGCCTGGGGCGCCTATTGGCAGTGGGACCCGAAGGAGACGGCGGCGCTGGTTTCGTGGATCGTCTACGCGAGCTACATGCACTTGCACACGCGCAACAATTGGCGCGGGTACCGGTGCGCGCTCGTGAACGTTTTTGGTTTCGCGACGATCGTCTTCTGTTATCTCGGCGTGAATATTTGGATCAGCGGACTGCACAGTTACAAAATGTAGTGGGCGACTCCTCAGTTCCGTCGATTTCCGAGCGCAAGAGCGATCATCTGCGCATCAACCTCGATCGCGACGTCACGGCCAAGGTCGAGAACGGCTTCGACCGCTATCGCTTCGTCCACCGCTCGCTTCCGGAAATCGACCTGCTCGAAGTGGACGCGTCGCTGGAGATCTTCGGCAAGCGTCTGTCGGCCCCGTTTCTGATTTCGTGCATGACGGGCGGCACTCCGGAAGCTCGGAAGATCAACCGTTCGCTCGCGCAGGTCGCGGAGGAACGGGGCATCGCCATCGGCGTCGGCTCCGGCCGCGCGCTGCTGGAACATCCCGAGTTGCTCGATTCGTTCGACGTGCGGCCGGTCGCGCCGAACGCGTTGCTCTTTGCCAACCTCGGCGCGGTTCAGCTCAATAAGGGCTATGGTGCCGCGGAATGCCGGTGCCTGGTCGGCGCGCTGCGGGCCGATGCGCTCGTACTGCACCTCAACCCGTTGCAAGAGGCGCTTCAGCCGGAGGGAGACACCGTATTTCG
>PMFP01000045.1:6405-24109 GCA_003155175.1 Vulcanimicrobiota bacterium | reverse complement strand
GTCGTCCCCGTCTTAGCTCGGGAACGCGTCGCCGTACCAGTCTTAGGTTCGGACGTCGAAGACCGCTTTCGCGCCGCGGGCTTGGCGGCGCCCTCCTCGGGAGCGGCCTTCTTCGCGCGCGTCGTCCGTTTGGGTTTCTCGACGGGTGCGTCCGCAACGGCATCCGGCGTGGCGGACGCTTTCTTGCGAGGACGCCGCGTCGAAGCAACAGGCGCTTCCGCGGGCGGCAGCGCGGCGATCGGCGTCGTCGCGATCTCGCCCGAAGTTACGCGCGGTGCCGCGGCCGTGCGGCGGCGGCGAGCCGGTTTGGCGCCCTTGGGCTCCTCCTCCGGGACGCGCAAGCTCGGGGGAGGCGGTTCGACGGCCGGCGGCCTCGAGCGCCGGACCGGAGCGATGGCACGCGACGGTTCGCGCGGAGCCGTGGTCCCGGTGGGCTCGGCTTCGCCGCCGCTCCCGACGCGGAAGATATGGCGATCGGGTACCGGCGTGCGACCGTCGTTCGGCGCTGCTCCCGGCAGCGGAGCACCCGCGGCGTTCCCGGAACCGCCCCGTCCACGCCGGCGGCGGCGACGGCGGCGGCCGGTACCGTCGCCGGTACCCGCAGGCGGCCGAGCGCCGGTTCCGCCCAGCGGAGGCACCGACGCAGGCAAGGGTTCGTCTTCGTAATCCTCGTCGAGCAGCGGCGCGCCGGCAACGAGCGGCGGCGCGGCAGAAATGCGTCCGTTGCCCTGCACCGCGCCGCTCGCTCCGCCGCGTCCGCGGCGGCGACGCCGCCGGCGGCGCCCGGTGCGTTCGCCGTCGGCCGCAGGCGCAGTCGCCCCGGCTTCCGGCGCGTGCACGCCTCCGTCGGCGATGATGATGGCGGCCGCTTGCCGTTCGCCTCGCACTTCGGCGGCCAAAGAACGATCTTCCGCTTCCTCTTCGGGCGTGATCGTCGTGATGCCGATCGGCGGTCGCCCCTCGGCTTGCTTTGCGGCTTCCTCGGCCAGTTCGCGCAGCGCCTTGGTCTGTTCCGCAGCCGTCGGCTCGACGTTGCGTTTCCCGCCGCGACGGCGCTTTTTCTTCGCTCCCGAATCGACGGCCGAAACCATTTCGGCAAGCACGTAATCTTCTTTGTCGTCCACGTCGAGAATGCGGATCCGCGCCGTGTTGCCGGCGACGTTCGCGGCGTTCTCGACCTCGATCAGATGTCCGTTGACCACGGCGGCGGCCGACGTCGCGTTGGGCAAGCGCCCGGAGAGCAGCTCGACCTCGTGCTCGTCGCCGACGCGCACCACCTGCGAACGATCTTCTTTGAAGGCGACGACGCGATCGACGCGCGCCTTTTCCGGATGCAGCATCGGGTCGACGCGAACGTGGATCTCGCTTCCGATCTCCTTGGCGAGCGCCAGACACTCTTCGTCGAACCAGAACTCCATTTGCGCGGCGACGGTCGGCGCGGCGTGAACGACGATCTCGCCGTTCCCCGCGCGATGGTCCTCCCCGATGCGGCGGAACGTCTCGATCGCGACGGATTGCGACGACATGACCGTACCCAGGCCGCTGCAGGTCGGGCACGAGCCGCGCAGCTGCGCTCCGAGGTCCTTACCGATGCGCTTGCGCGTGAATTCGAGCAGCCCGAGCGCGGAGAACGACTGAATCGTCGCGCGCGTCCGGTCGCGGCGCAAGCCGTCCTCGAGCACCTTGACGATCTTGTTCCGCGACGACTCCGAGGACATGTCGATGAAATCGACCACGATGATGCCGCCGATGTCGCGCAGGCGAACCTGGCGGGCGATCTCGGCGGCCGCTTCGGCGTTGGTCTTGACGATCGTATCCTCGAGGTTTTTTCCGCCGGTAAACTTACCCGAGTTGACGTCGATGACGGTGAGCGCCTCGGTCGTTTCGATCACGATGGATCCGCCCGAGGGCAGATTGATCTTGGGCTTCATGAGCTTCTGCAGCTCGTCGTCTACCTTGAAGTCTTCGAAGAGGTCGCGGCCCGAATTATAGTGTTCGACGCGGTCGAGGTACTGCGGGCCGAGCAGTTGGAGAAACTCGCGTACTTTGCGGTATTCGTCTTCGTCGTCGATCAGGACGCGGTCGACGTCGGCCGTGATGAAATCGCGGGCGGCCTTATAGACCAGATTCATGTCTTTGTGAAGCAGCGACGGCGAGGCCGCGCGCTTGTACATTTCCAGAATCCCGTGCCACATGCGAATCAGCACGCCCAGATCGGCGATCAGCTCGGCTTCGCTCACGCCGCCCGCGGCGGTCCGCACGACCGTGGCCATGCCCTCGGGCCGGATGCGTTTCATCACGGCTTTGAGGCGGTTACGCTCGTCGGCAGACTCGATCTTGCGCGAGACGCCGGAGTATTTTCCGGTCGGCATCAAGATCAAGTAGCGGCCCGGCAGCGAGATGTTGGTCGAGATGCGGGCGCCTTTGAGACCGCGCGGCTCCTTGACGATCTGGACCAGAACGTCGTCGCCTTTCTTGACCTTCTCGCCGATCGTGAACCCGCTGTGACCGTGCGTGATCTCCACGTCGCCGATGTTCAGCGGCTGCTTGTTGATGTCGTCGACGTACAAAAAGGCGTTCCGGCCCAGGCCGATGTCCACGAACGCCGCGCCCATGCCGGGCAGCACGTTGTGAACTTTTCCTTTGTAGATGGAGCCGATGACGCGCTCGTCGCGTTCGATGTAGAGTTCGGCGAGCTCGCCGCCCTCGAGTATGGCGACCCGGTTCTCCCAGGGGTCGCTCGAGATCAGAATCTCGGTTGACAAAGTAGTCCTTTAGCTTTTAGTTGAGGGCCGCGCGAGCTGAGTCTTCGGATCCTCCGCGACGACGACCCGGCGGGGACTACCCCGGGATCGCCATCGAGCGGGCGACGCTCGGCTGCGGCGCAGGGCCGCTCGAGAAAAAATTTTCGGGCGACTTCGGCCCGGCTTGAGGTCCCTTCACGCCGCCGCGAAGCCGGACCTGCCAAACGAGCCGGTCCGGGGAAGCGGCAGGCGGCGGTACACCTCGACGTTCTTGCGCCGCCCTCCGATGTCGATGCTCAGCGCGGAAAGACGGGAGAGGCGCTCGAGAACCGAAACGGCCGGCAAATCCAGCTGCCACATGCCGGTCAGCTCCAGGGCGGCGAGCGCCGGGAGGCGGGCCAGCGGTTCGAGATCGTCCACGCCGACGAGACCGGCCAGGGCGAGCTCGGCCAGAAGGCCGTGGCGCTCGACGCCGTCGAGCCGGGTGAAGCCCTCGAGGCGGTAGAGCCGTAAGGAACGCAAGCCGGTCAGACCGGCGAGCGCGGCGAGATCGGGTCCGGCGCCCACGCGGCTCAGGTCCAGAACGCGGAGCTCGCGGCCGTCCAGCGCGCCAGGCGGCAGCGGCTCGCCGCGCGCCGCCAGCCGCAGTGCGCGAACGTCCGCAAACGTATCCAGAACGCGGGCCAAATCGTCCGGCATGCCCGCGATCTCGAGCGACCGGACGCGACCGATCCGCAGCGGCGGCAAGAGATTCGATCCGGCCGCATCGATGGTCAGGACTTCCGGCAGCGCGTGCGCGAGCTCGGGCAGTTGGGAGACCGCACGGCCGTGGAGACGCACGCTTGCGGCCGGCCGTGCCGCCAGCCACCCGGCGACGCGAGCGAGCGAAAGCGGGTCGAGCGGATCCCGCCAACTCAACCGCGCGCCCGGACCCAGTTCCTCCAGACTCTTCTCGCCGATCCCTCCCCGGAATTCGCGCACGGAAAGACCGGACGGGCTATGCGTTTCCAAGGACGTCGCGGTCGCGCTGCGAGTAGACGTTCATCAATATGCCGATGGCGGCGAAGTCGGTCAAGATCGCCGATCCCCCGTACGACATGAACGGAAGCGGAATGCCCGTGATCGGCATGATGCCGATCGTCATTCCGACGTTCACCACGATGTGAAACGTCAGCATCGCGACCAGTCCGCTCGCCAGCAAGAAGCCGAAGCGATCGCGCGCGGCCAGTACCGACCGAATCCCGCCGAAGAGCATGACGGCGTAGAGGCAAACCAGCACGAGCGCTCCGACGAAGCCGAACTCTTCGGCAAAGACCGTGAAGATGAAGTCGCGCGAATGCTCGGGGACGAAATTCATCTGCGTCTGCGTGCCCTGATGGAAGCCGCGCCCGAACCATTGGCCGTTGCCGACCGCGATCTTCGATTGATTCAAGTTGTAGCCGGCTCCCTGCGGATCGGCCTTCGGATTGAGAAACACGAGCAAGCGCGCCTTTTGAAACGGCTTGAGAATCGCGTTGGTTCCAACCGTGACCGCGGCGACGAGCAGCACGCCCATGGCGTAGATCGCGAAGTCCGCGAACTTGGGCAGCGCAAAGAAGAGTTGCGTCGTCAAGATCGCAAGCAGAACGAGCGACGTTCCCAGATCCGGCTGCTTGAGAATCAACAATGCGGGAATCGCGACCGTCAGCAACGGCTTCCACAGGTCTTGCAGCCGCTCGTACGAATCGCGGCACAGCACCGCCGCGAGCGCGATTGCGAGTACGAGCTTGGCCGGTTCGGACGGCTGGAACGTTCCGAGCGGACCGAGCGAGATCCAACGCTGCGCGCCCAGCGCGCTGTGGCCGCCGCGCAAGATGAACAGCAGCAGTGCGAGGTTCAGCACGTAGAGCGCGGGCGCCCAGCGCTGCCAATTCCGGTAGTCGACGAGCGCGACGCCGATCATGAGCGGTACGCCCAGGACGGCGTAGAGAATCTGTTTGTGAAACTCTCCCGCAGCCTCCGGCGCGTGGAGGTCGGCCGACTGAATGGACGCGATCCCGATGCAGACGATCAGGATGCTGGAAACGGCGAGCGGCCAGTTGACGTTGCGCAGGAATCTCCGCGTACCCGGATCTCGGAAGAAGTCGGCCATTAGCGGCCCGGAAGAATCGTGCGAAACGTCAGGTTTATTCGCTCGCCGGTCGCGCGCGGATCCTTTGGAACGCAATGCTGAAAAACGCGCTGCGATCGTCCCCGCATCACGAGCAGGCTGCCGTGCTCCAATTCCAGCGACGCGGCCCGTTCGTGCGTCGAGCGGTCGCGCAGCAAGAAGCGGCGCGTCGCGCCGAAGCTCAGCGATGCGATGACCGGTTCGTCTCCCAGCTCGGGCTCGTCGTCGGAGTGCCAGGAGACGCCGTCGCGGCCGGTGCGATAGCGATTGAGCAAGACGCTGTTGAACCGGTGCCCTAGCCGCGCCGCGACGGCGTCGCGCAGCTCCGCAAGCTCGGGCGTCCACGGCGACGGATCGTTCCGAAGACCGGAGTAGGTGTAAGAAGCGCCTTCGTCCCCGTACCACGCCGTCAGGCGCGGCATCGCAACGTCGCGGCCGAAGATCGCGATCCGCTCCTGCTTCCAAACGACGCGCTCTTGCAACAAACGGTAGTACCGGTCCGACGCCGCCCGGCCGAACGCGCCGCGCTCGTAGGTTACGCCGCCGGGCGGCGAGCCGGACACCGGTCCGTTCTTAGTTCCCGGCCGCGACGGCGGGCGGGGCGGCATGCGGCGCAAGCGCCGCGCCGGCCGCGGCAGTCGCGCGCGTCTTCTTGCGACGCCGCCGCCGAACCGGCGGCGTTTGCGACGCTGCCGGCGGTTCCGCGGTCTCGGGGGGCTCCGCGGATTGAGGCGGCGGCGCGTCCTGAGCGGGCGCGGCCGATGCCGGGGCGGGCGCTTCCGGTGCTGGGGCGGGCGCATCGGAGGCCTGAGCCGGCGGCGCGGGAACCTGCACGGGCCGCGCGGGCGGGTTCGGCCTGGCTACGGAGAGGATCGGAATGTTGGCCATCATCGCGAGCGCCTTGTCCTCGCGCTCGAAGCTGACCTCGACTTTGTCGCGATCCACTTCGACGTAACGGGAAATCACGTCCACGAGATCGCGCTTCATCTGGTCCACGATCTCGGGCGCGAGCGCGATGTGATCGGTCATCAGAACCAGGCGCAGACGCTCCTTAGCCGTCGAGCTCGAACCCCCTTGACCGAAGAGGCGTTTGAAAAAGTCGATCATCAACGGGAGCCTCCGAAGAGCGATCCGATTCGCGACAAGAACGTTTCCTTGAACTCCACGGTCGGCGCCGGAACGTCTTCCCCGGCGATGCGAGCGGCGATCGCGCGATAAGCGGACGCCGTCCGGCCTTCGCGCTGCAACGCGATCGGCTCTCCGCGGTTGGTCGTGACGACGATTTCGGGTTCGTCGGCGATGACGCCCAGCAACGGCAAGTGCAAGATCGAATTCACGTCCTCGACGGAGAGCATCTTGCCTTTCTTGACCAGCTGCGGGCGCAACCGGTTGACGATCAGTTGCGGCTGGAAGCGGTTTCCGAGCAGGCCGACCACCCGATCGACGTCGCGNNCCCATCTCGATGCCCGCGGGACAATCGATCAGCACGTAGTCGAAGCGCTCGCGCAAGCGCTCGACGAGCGCGCGCATCCGTTCGGTATCCACTTCGTCCTTTTCGCGCGTCTGCGCGGCCGCGAGCAAGAACAACGACGGACTGTGTTTGTCGGCCACGAGCGCGTCGTCGAGCGTCGCCTTTTCTTCCAAGACGTCGAGCAGATGAAACGTTATGCGGCTCTCGAGTCCGAGCAAGATGTCCAAGTTGCGCAGACCGACGTCGGCGTCGATCAAGGCGACCCTAGCTCCGCGCTGCGCCAGCGCGGTGCCGAGATTCGCCGTGGTGGTCGTCTTGCCGACCCCGCCTTTTCCGGACGTGATCACGATCGCGCGTCCGAGTGTGACGGGCGCCGCCGCCGCGGAGACTTCGGCGCTTTCGGCGCCGCCATCCTGAGATTTGAGCTCGTGCATATTCTCTTACCCCGCCTTGAGCGCGCCGAAGAGCCGGCCCAGCAAGCTTTGATTGTCGAACGTTGAAAAGGGAACGAGCTCGCCTTCGAGCCGCCGCGCGATCTTGTCGTAAACTCCACGGAGGCGGTTGCTCTGGTCGAGCACGATCGGTTCGCCGCGATTGGTCGTATCGATAATCTCTTCGTCGTCCGGAACCACGCCCAGCAGTTCCGCGGAGAGAACCTCGCACACGTCGTCCACCGACAACATGTCCCCGGTGCGAACCATCTCGGGACGAATCCGGTTGACGATCAAGCGGACCGGCATGCGGCGTTCGCTGGCCTTGCCGATCACGCGATCGGCATCGCGAATCGCGCTCACCTCCGGCGTCGTCACGACGATAGCCTCGTCCGCACCCGCAATGGCGTTGCGAAATCCCGTTTCGATGCCCGCCGGACAGTCGATGAAGACGTAATCGGACTGCTCCGCGGCCTGAGCGACGATGGACGCGAACTGCTCGGCGGTGATCGCGTCTTTGTCGCGCGTCTGAGCGGCCGGAAGCACGGAAAGCGACTCGAAGCGCTTGTCCTTGATGAGCGCTTGCCGGAGCTGGCACCGGCCGTCCGCGACTTCGACCAAGTCGAACACGATGCGCTTTTCCAATCCGAGCACCAGGTCGAGATTGCGAAGTCCGATGTCGGCGTCGATGAGGATGACGCGTCGCCCTCGCATGGCGAGCGCCGCGCCCAAGTTCGCGGTCGTCGTCGTTTTTCCGACGCCGCCTTTTCCGGACGTGATGACGATCTTGCGCGCGCTCAACGTGCTCTCTCCCCTTCGGCGGCGTGCTCCAACGCATTTAGCGGAGCGATGACGATGCGGCCCCCTTCGACGGATGCGGCCTCGGGCTGCGCTCTACCCGCACGCGCCGGCGCATCGGCCGCAATGCAGGTCGCGATGCGCAGCTGCGTCGCGTCGAGTTCGAGCGCGTAGATGCGAGCCTTCTCGTCGCCCTGCGCGCCCGCGTGCGCAACGCCGGCAAGGCGTCCGAAGACCGCAATGTCGCCGGTCGCCACGAGCTCCGCGCCGGGGTTCACGTCCCCAACCACCACGACGTTTCCGATCTGGTGGAGGGCCTGGCCGCCGCGTAGCGTGCCGACGTGGTATAGCGTCGCCGGCGCCGGCTCCACCAGCGTGAGGGGCGGCGGCGGCGCGGCCGGTCGCGGCTCGAGACGCCGGACGCTGGTCTCGCCGCGCTTGCGCCGCTGGGCGATGTCGGCGCGAGCTCCGGCAAAGTCCGCGACGAGCGAGCGTGCGCCGTCGGAGAGCTCGACCTCGCGGCGCGTCTGTTCGGCCCGCAGTTCGCGGGCCTCCGCCTCGGCGCTCGGCTCGACGAGTTGGAACGCGATGCCGCGCTCGCGGGCCCAGGGTTCCAGCGACTCGACGCCCGAGACGCCGGTCAGCCGGACGCCCCCGGCCCCGAGAATCGCTTCGAGCCGCGCGAGCTGGTCGAGACTCGGCCGGTGCGCGCCGACCGACGCGACCAGCGCCGCGCCGTGGTAAAAGCCGGGGCGGTCCGAAAGCCGTCCCTCCAGCTCCGCCAGGCCTTCATCGAAGCCGCAACCGTCCAGCGCGAGCTCCAGCCCCAATCCCTTACCCCGTAAGATCGTCACCCTCGTCTCCGGCCAGCCCGCGTTTTATCAGGCCCGGGGTTCCTACGGGAAAACGGGCGAACCTTTGCCATCCACACCCGATTCGCAAGTTCTTCCGCTTATCCACATCCAATACACAGTTCCGCGCCGTAACGTCTTGGCAGCCTCGTCCGTTGCGACTTCAAGAGCGCCGGAAGCAACTTTCGAGCCCTCGCAGAAGTAGCACCCGTAAGCCCGCGTCAGGAGCCGCCCGACAGGCGGCTCGGGGGTGAACGGGGGGCCGTGCCGCCCCGTTTTTAAAAGAAAGCCGTGGTATGTTTCGTCGCATCGCTCCGCTGGCCGTCATCGTGTCCCTTATCGGCGCCATGTGCCCCGTGCCGGCTTTAGCCGTTTCCACCGAGCAAGAGATTCAAATGGGTCGCTCCGAGGATCAACAGATCGTCGAGAGCGTGGTCGTCGAAAACGACCCGCTTCTCAATGCGTACGTCGAGGGCATCTCGAACAAACTGTGGGCCGAACGCGCCCGGTACGACGTTCCTTATTCGATCAAAATCATCAGCGATCCCGACATCAACGCGTTCTCGACGATGGGCGGCTACGTCTACGTGAACGAGGGCTTGATCGACTTCGTGCAGTCCGACGACGAGTTGGCCGGCGTCATCGGCCACGAAACCGGCCACATCGAGCGGCGCCACGAGGTCACGATGCCCGCCAAGGAAGAGGCGATCAACATGATCCTGGGCATCGCGTCGATCTTCTCGCCGCTCATCTATCAATTTGGCAACCTCGTCGAGGCCACGACGGTCGCCAAGCTCCAGCGCGCCGAAGAAATTCAAGCCGACCGCACCGGCCTGCAACTCATGTCCCGCGCCGGCTACGACCCCGAGGCGATGGTGACGATGATGCAGCATCTGGGCGCCCTGAACAGCGACCACAGCGATCTCGTCACCAAGTATCTTCAAGATCACCCTGGCGAAAGCGATCGCATCAAGCATTTGGTCGGCTATCCCGAACTCGATCCCACCCAGACGACCGAGAACCAGAAACTGATCCAAGCGGCAAGCGACGAAGAGCGCGACCGCTATTCGTATTCGTCTCTGGCGCTGTCGAACGTGCTGCAAGCCGATCCCGGCAACGCGGAAGCGCTTCTCGACCTGGGGCAAGACCAGCTCGCCCTCGGGCTCACGAGCAAGAGCGAGCAGACGCTCTCCGAAGCCGCGCAAAAGGGCGACGCCGCGACCCGCGCTCAAGCCACGCAGCGCATCGCCGCGCTCCGCCAAGTCGAGGCACGCCGCGTCACGCTGACCAAGCCGAACCTCACGAAACTGCAAGCTTCGATGCAGGACGCGCAGGCGACGCAGGCGCAGGCGGCAGTTCAGATTCAAGCGCGACGGGACCAAGGCCGCGACCAAATCAAGGCCGTGAACATGCGCTTCCAGGACATTCAGTACGAAGTTCCCGATTTCAGCAACGTCAACGTACGGCACGGTTCTCGGCTCGAAGCGATCCTGAAGAATCTCAACAGCATGGCTCGCGCGATCAACAGCGCGATCTCCGATTCGAGCACGGCGATCGACGGCGTCGGCTCTCTCGAAAAAGAAAAAGAGAGCGGTCTTCTCAAAGAGAATTCGGATATTCTCAAAGAGATGCAGGCGCCGCTCGCGGCCCAGCCCATTCCCGCCGATTCCGTCGCGCTGCTGCCATCGTATCCCTCGATGCTCGCGCAGCTGGCGGCGGCCGACGGCGACATGCTTCGCTCGGTCGATGCCGGCCGGGCCTCCCTCGTGATGCTCGACCAATCGATCGGCGACCTCGACGAGTTCCTCAAACAGCTCGGTCACACGCACGTCGACTTCGCCGGCGACATCAATCAAATGGATTACGACGATCTGCTTCCGCTCATGAAGAAGGCGTCCACGTCGATGGACGCGGCGGCGGCTTCGGCTTCCGAGGCCGCGCAACTCTACAACATGGCCAGATCGCGCCAACTCGGGGTCCGCATCTCGATGCTCGGCGTCGGTACGTCTCCGCAACGCTACGCGACGCTGCAGGACGCCTTACAGCAGCGCTTCGGATTCCCGGGAATCGATTACGCGACGATGCTCCGAGACAACCTCACTCCGGGCGAGGTCACGGCCGCGACGATTCTGGCGGCCGATATCAAGAGCACGCCGGCCGCCATCATCGCCGAATCGCAGCGTACGAACACGCCGATCGTGGATCTGGCCGACCAGCACGGCATGCACGCGTGGCCGCTCGAAATCTTCATGGGCCTGGTCTATCTGGATTACACCGACAACCCCGTGACGGAGATGCACCCGGGCGGCTCGGGAAGCTAGCCGGAGGCGACGTCGTGGCGAGTTCCATGGGCGCGGGCGCGCTGTTCAAAATGGTCAGCAGCGGCGTGGACGTACGCAAGGTGCAGGCCCACGTGCGCAAGCCGTTCCGTTTCTTCCTCTGCGGAGATCCCGCGCTCGTAGCCGAGTTCCGCGCGCTGATGCTCTCCGGCCAAACCGACGAGGCGCTCGCGCTCGAAGCCGCGGCGTGCTTGGAAACGCTCGACTCGAACGCTCCGGCCGCGCGGAGCGCCGCGCCCGACGCGCGGGCGATCGTCTTCCTGGGTCGGAAAACCGACGCGAGCGACGCACATCTCGCGCATCTGGAGCCGCTCAAACTCCCGATTCTCGCGCTCACCGTCGACGACACCGCCGTGCCAAGCGCCCCGGCTTCCGCGCCGGCGCCCGGCTCGTGGGCCGAATACGTCGTGCCGGAGATCTCGCGAGACGCGCTGCGAAAGACGGTCTTCCCGCATCTCATCGAGTGTTCGCACGGCGTCGAGATCGCCGTCGGCCGGCGCCTCTGTCCCCTGCGCGAGGCGGCCGCCGCTAAGCTCACCCGCGACGCTTCAGGAAACGCGTTGAAGGTCGCGCTGGCGAGCGCAGTCGTGGATCACATTCCGATCGTGGGCGTCGTGCTCGGCGCCGTCGCTTCGGCGGGCGATACGGTCGTCATCACGGCGCTGCAGATGATGCTCTTGCTGCAGATTCAGGCCACCTACGGAAAAGATCCCGACGTGCAGCGCATGTGGCAACTGCTGCCGGTCATCGGCGGCGGCCTTGGCTGGCGCGCGCTGGCCCGCGAGCTCGTCGGTTTCGTGCCGATGGCGGGAATTCCGATCAAGGGAGCGATCGCGTATGCCGGCACGATCGTCGTCGGCGAGGGCGTCGCGTTCTTTCTCGAAAACGGCAAACACATGTCGAAAGTGCAAGCTTCCGCGCTGTACGATCGCACCAAGAACGACGCGATGCAATTCGCGCGCGACGTTATCGGCAAACTCCGCGGGAACTAAAGTCAGAGACGCTCGAGCAGCGCTTCGTCGTCCAACCGCGCCAGGTCGGGTGCGACGCGCGGCCGCACGCGCGCGGCAAGAGTCGAGGCTAGCGCACGGCGGCGTTCGGGAGGCAGCTCGCCCCGTCGCTCGAGAAACCGTTTGACGAGCGCGCGCTCGTCGCCGCTCATGTACGCGGTCGGGGCGTATTGCGGCTCTCGCGACACCTCGCTCACGATCCGCTCGGCCGTCAGGCTCTTTCCGTCGCGAACCACGATCGTTCCCGCGGCGATGTCGCCGATCCGCTTGTTCTCGGGCGATACCAGCGCGCTAACCGCCGAGACGGCGTAGCCCCCTAACCCAAGCTCGACGACGCGAATGAGGTTGCGGATCAAGACGGCCATGAAATCGACCGGATATCCGCCATCGCGAACCACGCGAATTCCGAGCATTCTCTTTCCCGGCGTCTGTCCGTTCCAGAGCGATTCGAACGCGATGAAGTAGCCGAAAAAGATCGCAAACACGATGAAGATCAGCATGCCGATCGCCACGTTCTCTCCCAGGCGCTCGAGCGCGGGATCGTTTTGCGGGCGCAGGTTCGAGGCAACGCGCGTCGCCGCGAGCGTCACGGAATAGAGGACCGCGAGCATGATCAAGACCTGGAGGAGCATGTCGATCGAGACCGCGAGGAACCGGCTGCCCAGGCCCGCCAGGTCGTACGAGAACGCGATGCTCTCCGGCGTTCGAACGTCTACGCTGCGATCCATAGTCCCGCATGATTCGACGGAAAAAGCATGAGCCTGCCTGGCCGTGCGCCAAGAGGCAGCCAACATGACGCAGAGCGCATTCGCACGACGCCGCGCCGCGAGCTGGGAACGTCTGGAGGCGCTGCTCGCCCGAGCGGGACGCCGCGGCGTCCGCGGGATCGACGCGGCCGAGGTCGAGGAGATCGGCCGTCTCTATCGCGCGACGACCAGCGACCTGGCCTTCGCACGCGGCCGCGAATACGACCAGCGCCTCCTCTTCTATCTCAATCGCCTGACCGCGCGCGCTCACGCGTACGTCTACGGAGCTTCGGCCGAGACGGGCTGGGGCCGGGTCGCGCGCTTTTACGGCCAAACCTTTCCGCAAGAGTTCCGGCGGTCGTTCGCGGCGATCGCGATCTGCATCGCCCTCACCATAGCCAGCGCCGTCGTCGCGTACGCGATCGTCAAGGCCCGTCCGAACGACGCGTTCGCCGTCCTCCCCGCGGACATCGTGCCGCCTCAAATCAAGAAGAGTCTTCACGACTCGAACTTCTCCTTCAACTCACTCGAGTCGCCGGTGATGTCGTCGGAGATCATCACCAACAACGTGAAGGTCGCGATCATCGCGTTCGGAGGATGCGCGACCCTTGGAATCCTCACGATCTACATCATCGTTCAGAACGGCCTGATGGTGGGAGGCATGGGCGCGCTCTTTTCCAACGCAGGCTTCGGCTACGACTACTGGGCGACGATCGCCCCGCACGGCGTCATCGAGCTTACCGCGATCCAAGTCGCGGGCGCCGCCGGACTCCTCATCGCGGCGGGTATCCTCGCTCCGGGACGTTTGCGGCGCCGCGACGCGATCGTGCTCAACGCGCGGCGAGCGGGAATCTTGATCGTGGGCGTCGCGTCCATGCTGCTCGTCGCCGGAACCATCGAAGGGTTTTTCTCGCCCTTGCGTTTGCCGCCGGAAATTCGCATCGGTTTCGGAATCGTTACCGCACTGGCGATGACGCTCTATTTCGGCGGCGCCGGGACGTCGCACGAGGAAACGGACGCATCGTAAACGTAGGCGGCTCGGCTCAACCGCCCCGAAGCGTTTTTGACTTTGCCGCCTCACGCTGTTACGCTCAACGTATGAAACAACTCATCGGAATTGCAATCGTCCTCGGCGTCGCGGCCGTAGCGTTGACGCAGACTCGTCCGGCCGCAGCGGCGGGACCTACGCCGGTTCCCGGCGGAGCCAATCAAGTGAGCGGCGTGAGCGGACCGCTCTCCAGCACGCTCTTTAACGGCAAGGTCCGTATCCGCGAGATGGCGCTCCGGAACGCCACGGCGGCCGAATATACGCCGGACGGCGGCAACCGCGGAATCATCTTTTCCTGGCTGGTTTCGAACGGAACGAGTTCGGCCCGAACCGGCTATTTCGCATCTTCGATCTCCGATGCCGACGGCGTGGTCATCGACGGCAAGCAGACGAGCGTCTACAGCACGTTCTATACGCTGCAGCCCGGCTCGGCCGCGCGGGCGACGATGCAGTTCATCGTTCCGGCCAACTTCGTTCCTACCAAGATCCTCTTGACCGACCAGGGAAGCCCGGCCGGCCCGGCATTCCGCATCTTACTCAAGCCGGCCGACGTGCCGGCGCCTTCCGCGACCTAGCGAGCGCCGCGCTTAGAGCAAGCCCCGCTGCTTCACGCGCAAGTACTCGTTGATCACCGAGACCGACAGCGAGCGCGCCGGAACGTCGATAACGTGGACGCCGGCGCGTTCGAGCGTCGTAACCGCGACGCCGCGCTCGCGTTCCAGGCCGATCGCCACGTCGCGCTCGTACGCGTCGATCGCTCCCGCCGGAACGCGGGCGAGCGCGTCCACGACGGCGGCGTCGTTCATAAACACGCAAAGCACGAAGTGGCGGCGAGCCAAACTCGCAAGTTCGCCGAGCACCATGCTTTGCGCGAGCGGATCGATGACGTCGGTGAACAGCACGACGAGGGAGCGCCTGCGAAGATGCGTTTGCAGGTAGGCGCAAACCCGCGCGTAGTCCGATTCCTCGAAGCGCGGTTCGAGATCGTATAAGGCCTCAGCTAGTCCCTGCAGCGACGAAGCGGTCGATCGCGGCGCCCGCGCGACGAGAATTTTTTGCGCGAATGCGACCGCGCCGACTTTATCGCTGGCAAGGGATGCGATCGAGGCGACGGAGAGCGCCGCCGTGATCGCGTAGTCGAGTTTTCGCTGATCCCCTAACCGAGGCGTCATCAGACGCCCACAGTCGATCGCGAGCACGACGTTCTGGCTGCGCTCGACCTCGTGTTGGGCGACCATGACCTTCCCGCGCCGCGCCGTAGCCTTCCAGTCGATGGTGCGAAAGGCGTCGCCCGCCGCGTAGTCGCGCAAGCTCTCGAACTCGGTTCCGATGCCGCGCAGTCGCATGCGCCGCAAGCCGGCTTCGACCAAGCGGTTGCGAGCCCGCAGCGTTCCGTACCGCTCGACCGCGGCCAGATCGGGATAGACGCGAATCGGAAACGGCGCCGGCACGACCGCGCGGCGCCGGATCAGTCCGATCGAGTTTTCGTACCAAACGTAGATGTCGCCGAGCTCGTCGCGTCCACGCGCGACCGGCGTTACGCGCCGGCGCAACGTCGCGACGGTCATCGCCGGAACGGCCGCGCTCGCTTCTTCGACGTCGAACCGCAGCGTTCGAACCGGTGTCTCGAAGATGCCGACGCGAATCGGGCGCGAGCCGCGCTGGCTAACGTCGTAAGTTAGGTCTGCCGGCACGCGCAGGGCGAAATGTTCGGGCGAACGGCGCTCGACGGAAACGGCCGAGCGGGCGGGCCCGGCTGCCAAATCCGCCGTAACGAACGCACCCAGCACGAGCAGCCCGGCGGCCGCCACGTAGACGAAGAAATGCACCGCGACCGAAAGCGCGAGAACCCCCGCTGCGGCCGAGAGGAGGTAGAGAAAGCGCGTCGTCACCCAGCCGCGCAGTCGCAGCCTCGGCATTCGACCGCTACTCACGCGGTACGGGAACCGCTCCTAAGATGTCCGAGACGACGTCGGCGGCACGAGCGCCTTCGATCTCGGCTTCGGGATGGACGATCACCCGATGCGGAAGCGTCAGCGGGGCGACGTCCTTAACGTCGTCGGGAGTCGCGAAGTCGCGCCCGTCGATCGCCGCGGCGGCCTGCGAGGCGAGCAGCAAAGCCACGCCGGCGCGAGGCGAAGCGCCGAGCGTGAGGCGGGACGAGCGCCTCGTCTCCTCGACGATCCGGTAGACGTAACGCTGAACCTGGTCCGAAACGTGCGTCGCCCGCACCGAACGCTGCGCGGCCAAAATATCCGAAGCCGCCGCCACGGGAGTTACGCCGGAACGCTCGAGTGCGCGCGCGTCAAATCCGGCGGCAACGCGCGCGAGCAGCTGGAGCTCTTCGGCTTCTTGCGGATATGTCGCGTCGATCTTGACCATGAAACGGTCGAGTTGCGCTTCGGGAAGCGGATACGTCCCTTCGTATTCGATGGGATTTTGCGTCGCGCACACGATGAACGGATCCGGAAGGTCGAGCGAGGTGCCGTCGATGGTCACGCGGCCCTCCTCCATCGCCTCCAAAAGTGCCGCCTGGGTCTTAGGCGGAGTCCGGTTGATCTCGTCGGCAAGCATGACGTGCGCGAAAATCGGGCCGCGGCGAATGCCGAACTCCGCGGTCTGCGGATTGAAGACGGTCGTGCCGACGACGTCGGACGGCATGAGATCCGGCGTGAACTGCACGCGGCGAAAGTCCAGGCCAAGCGCGAGCGCGAACGCTCGCACCGCAAGCGTCTTGCCCGTACCGGGAACGCCCTCGACGAGCGCGTGTCCGCGGGTGAAGAGCGCGATCGTCAAGCCGAAAGCAACGCGGTCGCTCCCCACCACCGTTGCGGCAAGCGCGGCGCGGACCCGGTCGGCAAGTTCGCGTGCGCCCGGCACGGAGGCGGAAACGTCGGTCATGCAAGATCCTTTCGGAGCCGTGAGTTCAGTTGCGCCGCAAGCACGAGCGTCCGTTCGTCGGGACGCTCGACGGCGCGGAGGCGATCGAGATGGGCCAAGGCGGCGCGCACCTCGTCGCGATCGATGCGCGGCGCGACGTTCTCGATCCCGTCCGAGGCCCCGGCGCCGTAGCGGCGGCGCGCGCGGCGCATCGCGTCGTCGGCAAAGCGCTCGACGGCCGCACGTGCCGCGCGCGCGCGCCGCAAGAGTGCGGCCATCGAGCTCACGTACGCCGACGAGTCGCGCTCGTCGGGCGGATCGACCGGTATCGCCGGCGCGAATCGCACGTTCGCTTCGATCAGCGCCAGGACGACGACGGCAACGCAGATCCAAAAAGCGAGCCGCGCCGGAGCCGGCAGCGCGTCCCATAGCGTTCGGTCTTCGGCGTAACCGTGAACGCGCTCGTCGAACGCGACCGTGCCCCCGCCCGCGGCCAGGACGTTGTAGGCAAAGCGCGCGTTCTGCGCTTGCGCGAGGTAAGCGTTGCTAAAGACGGTGGGAGCGACGATCGCGACGACTTCTCCCTTACCGAACGGATAGGCGATTGCCGCCAATCCGTCGGGCGTGCGCAGTAGCGCCGTGACGGGCACCTTGGAGCCCTTGGCGTTCGCCTGGAAAGAGAACCCCGTCGCGAAATCGCCCCTGACCGCCGCGACGCCGGTCGTGAGCGCGTTCGCGGCGGCGCGCGTCGCGATCGTGCGCGCGGCCGTTTTTTTCGTCGGCGGGAGGCCGACGAGCGCGTCGTCTCCGCCGCCTAGGTTCGGATCCAGCGCGACCAAACGTCCGCCGCGCGTCACGAACGCCGCGAGTTGCCGCATCTCCGCCGAAGGCCGGCCCGGAACGGATACGGGCGGCGCGCCGCCGTTGTCGGAGATGACGAGCGTCTTCGCGTCGCCCCCGAGAAGGCCGAGCGGGCGCTCGAATCGCGTCACCGGTACGCCTTCGCGCCCGAGGATCTCGTAGAGCGCGCGGTAGCCGTTACGCCCGGTATCGTAGGTGGAGAACGTCGAGTTCTCGGCGCGACGCCTCGCATCGCGGGCGATGCCGATGGTGGCGACCACGGCGATGCACACGACCAATGCGACGGCCTCCACCGCGCGCGACCTCACGACGAGGCTCCGGCCGCGCGCGCCAATTGCTCGTACGCCGTGCGCGCGGATCGCCAGCTCTCGCCGTC
>PMFP01000045.1:0-6392 GCA_003155175.1 Vulcanimicrobiota bacterium | reverse complement strand
GAGACGAAGAGCAGCCGGATCGCTCGACCGTATTCGCCGCGCTCGGCGGCCTCGGTGGCCTGCATGAGGAGCGCCTGCGCGCTCTTACGCGAGGCGATGGCCGAGTACGTGGCGCCGGCCGGAGCCGGTGCGAATACCATCGACGAGAGCAGTCGCACCACGAGGAAGACGAGCGCGGATCCGACCACGACGAGCAGCACGTCGCCGATTGCGACGCGGCCGGCGCTCCCGATTCGAACGTTGCGTTCGAGCGCTTTGAGGAACGCCTCCCAGCGATCCCAGAACCAGCGCCACAGCTGCGCCCACCAATTCTGATCGGGGGGCGCTTGCGCTCCGGCCAACCGATACCGAAGCGGCGTCTGCAGTTCTCGCTGGGCCGCGAGCGCCGGATCGATCGGAGGAACGACGACCGCGTCGCGCAACGGCGCGGGCGACGGCGATACCACGCGCTGGTGCAACGCCGCAACCGGAGCCGCTGCCGGAATCATCGGTTGCCGGCAGTCGCCGTCAAGAAGCCGCGCCCTGCGCGGCGAGCCGGCTCAGCGAGACTTCGAGATCGAGCGCTTCGTACCGGACCCGTACGTCGTAGTAGTACACGGAGAGCAGCACCGTGACGAACGCCGTGAGCAACGCGTTGAAAATCGTGCTGATGCCGACCTCGAGCGCTTGCGAATGGAGCACGAAAAGTGCGAGCAGCCCGAGCGTCGCCGACATTCCCGAGACGCCGATTTCGACGGCGACGAACGAAAGGGTGATCAGCGTGAGCTTCCCCCCCTCGCGGCGATTGACGAGCCGGGAGAACGCGCCGGAAACGGCCGTTCCGACGCCGGCGTCCTCGATCGCCACGGCGTAGAACGCGAACGCGCTCACGACGACGAGTGCCATGAGCGAGATCAGGAACGCAATCAGTGCGACGAAACCGACCACGCCGAGCAGAATTGCGACCAGCATCACCCGTGCCGCCAAAACGGCCAGCAGCACGAACGAGAAGCCGATCACCAGCAGCCCGGCAACGTACCACGCCATAAAGATCGCGGTGAAGGCGGCGGCGACGCCGAGCATGCGCGGCCAGCGTGAAAAGACCGTCCCGTAGCACTTTGCAAAGTCGGGGCGACGGCCGAAATAGACGGCTGCGACGCCGACCGCCACCGCATTGTTCACGAACGGCAGCAACAGCAGGCCCACCAGCACGATGGCGAACAGGGCGACGGCTCGGGCCGGCGTGTAAGCCGCGAGAGGATTCGCAGGCGCCGTCGCGGTCGTGGGATGCTGGATCTGGTCGATCGCTTGGCGCAGCTGCGCCGTCTGATCCGGAACGACCAGCGCCTGCGCAACGCCGATCGGCGCCAGCGCGGCCAGGACGATGAGCGTAAAAACGACGAAATTGCGAACGTAGACCGTGATGGCGCGGTCGAAAATCTCGCCGATGTTCAGCGGGCGAAGCGTGAGAGCGGCGGGTTCGACGGCCATGGCGGTGCGGGTTCTTGAGGATTCTAGCCCCTTCCTATTGTATGTCACCATCGTGGAGATCGGAATCGTTGCCGGCATCCGGCGCTTTCCCGTGAAGAGCCTGAGCGGCGAGTCGCTCGACGAAGTCGACGTTCTTACCGACGGTCTCGCGGGCGATCGTCTGCACGCGTTGACGGTGCGCGAGGGCCACGCGCGCGTCGGCAAGACGTATCGCGGCAAAGAGAACGGCCGGCTGCACGTGCTGACCGATGCCGACGCCGGCGCCGATCTCGCACGGCAATCGGGCGTGGTGGTCGACCTAAGCGGCGGCAGCGGCGAGCGTTTTTTCGACGCGGCTCCGGTCTCGCTGCTCGTCGATCGCTGGCTCGAGGGCGCGAGTGCGTATTTAGGCTACGCCGTCGAGGCGGATCGCTTCCGCGCGAACCTTCTCGTGGCCGCCGATGCGTCGTTCTCGCTCGAAGAGAGCGCCCTGGTCGGGAGCGTCCTGGTTCTCGGGGAGGTTCGTTTGCAGGTGGAGTCGCCGATCGACCGGTGCGTGACGGTCACTTACGCGCCCGACGCGAGCGCGAGCGATCCGCGACTCTTGCGTTATCTCGCGGAGCGCCGCGGCAACGCGATGGGCGTGTATTGCAGGGTCGAGCGCACCGGAGCCGTCAAACTCGGAGACGTCGTGGAGCGCGCATAACCGACGGTATCGCGTCGCGGCCGCACACGTGCAATGCGGGTACTTACGCCGTCGTGGAGCGCTCGCGCGAATCCGGGATGACCTTGATCGAAACGCTGGTCGCTTGCGCGATCGGCGTCGCGATCCTTGGGGCGGCGCTTTCGCTCTTTCAACACCTGGCGACGACGGAATCGAAATCGCAAAGCGTTCTGCTTGCCCGCGCCCAGGCCGAACGTCTCGAGGATCGCTTGGGCGACGACGCCGCCAACGCGTGGGCGGTCTTCTCGCCGTCGCGAAGCGCAATCGGATTTTACATGCAGGACGCCTCGCGGCGAGCCTACGTTTGGACCTACGCGTTCGACGAACGAAGGGACTCGGTCACGCGCTACGCATACGGCCGGAGCGGCGTGCCTCACGCGGGCGAAACGTTTCCGGGCATAACGGCTTTCGCCGCGACGGCGTCCGGCATCGACGCCCTCGGGGATCCCGGGAGCGCGGCCTACGATCCTTTGCTGGCAAATTCGCAGGCAACGCCCGTAATCTATCCCCTCGGACCCGGGGCGCCGAGCGGCGGCAACGGCGTCGTAAACGTTCGCATCTCCGCCGGCAACGTAACCACCGCGGAAACGCTGGCCGGCTCCGCCTCGCCGACGCACTTCACGATCGTCGTAAGCTATACGCCAAAACCAACGTAGCCCCGCATCGCGTTTACATCGTTCTTCGGCCTTCGAGCGCTTTTGCCAGCGTGATTTCGTCGGCGTAATCGAGATCGCCGCCGATCGGCAATCCGTAAGCTAGGCGCGTCACGCTCGTNNCCGGAGACGACGCGCCGATGCGTTCGACGAGCTCCTTGACGCGCAATTGCGCCGGCCCGATCCCATCCATCGGCGAGATGAGTCCGCCCAGCACGTGATAGCGGCCTCGATACGCTCCCGTCCGCTCGATGGCGTAGATGTCCTTCGCTTCGGCAACGACGCAGATCGTCGCACGGTCGCGGCGCTCGTCCGTACACAGATCGCACGGATCCTCTTCCGTGAGCGAGTAGCACGTCGAACAGAGGCGCACTTTGTCTTTGACCGCGAGGATCGCTTCGGCGAGCGTCTGCGCCTCGTTGCGAGGCCGGTTGAGGATGTAGAACACCAGGCGCGCGGCGGTCTTCGGCCCTACCGTGGGAAGTTTGCTGAACTCGTTGATCAAGGCGGCAACCGGCCCGGCGATCGAGCCCGGCGTAGAGGGCATCTGGCGAGCCGCTCCGGACTAACTGATGCCGGGAATGCGCATGCCGCCCGTCACCGACGCCATGCGTTTCTGCGAGGCTTCGTTCGCCTTCGACAGCGCGTCGTTCACGGCAACCAGCACGAGATCTTCGAGCGTCTCGGGGTCCTGCGGATCGATCGCCGTCGCTCCGATCTTTACGCTCTTCACGCGCTGGTCGCAGGTCATGTCCACGGTGACTTCGCCGCCGGCAGCGCTGCCGGTCACGACCGTGGACGCGAGCTCTTCCTGCGCCTTCGTCATCTCGGCTTGCATCTTCTTGACTTGCGCCATCAATTGCATTTGATTCATCGGTCGGAGATCCGTTCGTTGAGATAAGAAAACAAGGCGTCGGGATTTTCGGCTTCTTCGTCCTCATCCTGCGGCGCGGCGGCACGAACGGGCGCGGCGGCGAAGGCCGCGGCCGGCGGCGCGCCCTTCGCGCGACGCGCGGGTCGAGCGGCCCCCTCGGCGGTATCGGCAACCGTTTCGACGCGCAGGACGACGGCGAGCCGCTCTCCGAGCACGTCGGCGACGGCTCGCTCCACCAGTGCGACGTGGTCGCGCAGCATGTCGGCATTGAGCTTGTCGGGGAACCGCAGAACGACCGACCGGTCCTCCAGCGCATCCACCGTTGCGCGCGACAGCGAGGCGGCCAGCGACGCGCGCTCGCCCTCGACTTTCCCGCGAATGCTCTGCCACGCCGCGCGTACTTTCTGCAGCGTCAGCGTTCCCGCCGCCGGCGGCGCGCTCTCGCGCTTGCGTTCTTCCGCACGTTCTTCCGCGACGTTTTCCCGCGCGGCGACGGCGGATGCCGGCGCGGCGCCTTCGGGAGGGGCGTCCGCAACCGGCGGCGGCGGAACGTCGTGCGACCGCGGCGGCAAAGCGGGCGTCCCGCCGGCTTCCAGTGCCGCGATTCGCGCGGCCAGCGCGTCGAGCGACGGATCGTCCTGCGTCAACACGAAACGCAGGAGTGCGGATTCGAGCTCGAGCCGGGCGTGCCCGCCGCCGCGCGCGAGGGATTGTGCGTCCACGAGCAGCCGCAGCACGCGAACGATCGTTGCCGCGGGCACGTCCTTGGCCCGCTCGGCCGCGCGGCGCGCGTCTTCGGGTGCGAGGTCTCGCGCCAGCAACGCGGGATCGATCCGCGCGACGAGCAGGTTGCGGAACGCCGCGATCAGCGACCGGATCAAAACCTGCATGTCGGCGCCGGCATCGCTCGCGCTCTCGATCGTCGAAAGAACCCCCGCGGCGTCGCGAGCGGCGATCGCGTCGACCAGCGCGCTTGCGAACGTCCGGCCGGTCGTTCCAAAGGCTACGTCGAGCGTTCCCGCCGTGACGTCGCCGCCCCCGGCAAACGCGCTCGCCTGCTCGAGCATCGTGAGCGCGTCACGCAGGCCGCCGTCGGCCCGGTACGCGATCGCGGCGAGCGCCTCTTCGTCGATGCCGATGTTCTCGGCGGACGCGATCTCGCGCATGCGCTCGATCATCACAGGGATGGCGATCCGTCGAAACGCATAGCGCTGGCATCGCGATAGGATCGTGACCGGGAGTCTCTCCGGCTCGGTCGTCGCTAGGATGAATACGGCATGTGCCGGCGGCTCCTCGAGCGTCTTGAGAAACGCGTTCGCGCCTTCTTTGGTCAGCATGTGCGCTTCGTCGATGATGTAGACTTTCATTCGCATCGACGATGGCGCGAACTTCACGCCGTCGCGCAGGTCGCGGATCTGATCGATCCCGCGATAGCTCGCAGCGTCGATCTCGAGAACGTCGAGCGACGAACCGTTCAGAATCGCGACGCAGTTCTCGCACGTGTTGTCGGGTGTCGCAGTCGGCCCGTTAACGCACTCGATGCAGCGCGCCAAGATTTTCGCGGCCGACGTTTTTCCCGAACCGCGCGGCCCGGAGAACAAATAGGCGTGCGCGAGCTTGCCGCTCTCGATCGCGCTGGTCAGGGTTCGGACGACGGCGTCTTGGCCGACGAGGTCTGCAAACGTCTTGGGGCGCCAGGTACGGTAAAGGGACACGTCCGGTGACTTAACGGAGGCCCCGAAGAAGTCCCGCGGCTTTTGAAAACGGGCCGCCGCCGGGAACCTGGGGTTGCCTCGCGCCCGCCTCCGGAGTCCGCTAAAACGGGGGCAGAACGGCCCCGTTCACCCTGGAGCCGCCTCACGCGTCCGCCTAGAGAGCGGCGTCAAGCCGGCCTAAATGCCACTTTGCGGTTCGCCGGCGTGTTTTACGAGACGAGCTTGGTGGTACAATACTCTCGAGTCGCCCGCCCGGGTCTTCCTTCCGGGACGGGTGCCGCGCCGCTTGGCGGCCGGCTCCGAGGAAGGTTAGGTTGGGACTGCGTGGATCTGCGCGTAGCACTCCGCGAAAATTTTGGTTTCGATACGTTCTACCCCGGTCAAGAAGAGGTAGTCTCTCGCGTCTTGCGCGGTGAGGACACGCTTGCGATTCTAGCGACCGGCGCGGGCAAGAGCCTGACGTATCAAATTTCGGCGCTCATGCTCGACGGAACGACCGTCGTGGTCAGCCCTCTCATCGCGCTGATGAAGGATCAACTCGACACGCTTCGCGAGCGCGGCGTCACCGACGTCATCGCCCTGAATTCGACGCTATCGGAGGACCAGGAAGCCGCCGCGCGCGCCCGCGTCGCCGGCGGAACCGTAAAGATTCTGTACACGACGCCCGAGAAGCTCGAAGACGAGGGCTTTCTCGACATCCTCAAGTCGATTCGCGTACCGCTCTTCGTGGTCGACGAGGCGCACTGCATCAGCCAGTGGGGACACGATTTTCGTCCGGCCTACCTTGCGCTTGGACACGTCATTTCGGAGATCGGGCATCCGCCCGTACTCGCGCTGACCGCGACGGCGACGCCGTCGGTTCGCGAGGACATCCTGCACCAGCTAGGCATCGAGCACGTCAAGCCGATCGTCAAGGGCTTCGACCGGCCGAACTTGATCTATCAGGCGCGCAAGGCGGACAAAGAGGCCGACAAACT
>PMFP01000046.1:6021-12380 GCA_003155175.1 Vulcanimicrobiota bacterium | reverse complement strand
TCGTCATGCGCGCGCGCGAGCTGGCGCTGCTCGGCCGGAGCGTCGATCAGATCTGCGAGACGCTCGACCGCGAGCGCAAGACGCAGCGGCTCTACGCCTGCCTGGCCGACCTCTCGCACGTGCAACGCACGGGCCGCATCGGCCGCGCGCAAGCCGCCATCGGTACGTTGATGAAGATCGTCCCGGTGCTCCGCTTCAAAGACGGCGCGGTCGAGGCCGAGGCGCAAGTGCGCACCTTCGCGCGCGCCCAAGAGACGATGCTCGACCTGGGCATCGCGGCCACGCCGGACCCGGCCAATGCCCGCTACGTCGTTTTGCACACGCACGCGCCGGCCGCCGCCGAAGCCGCGCGCGACCGGCTTCGCTCGAAGCTAGGCGGCGTCGAACCCAAGTCGCTCGAGATCGTTGAAGCCGGTCCCGTCATCGCGACGCACGCGGGACCCGGAGCCGTCGGGCTCGCCGTTTCGCAGCAGTAAGCTGGCCGTGGCGCCGGGCCTCTACGTCCACCTCCCGTTTTGTCCGTATATCTGCCCGTACTGCGATTTTGCGAAGTGGCCGCGGCGCGCGAGCGTCGCCGCGCGATATCTGGCGGCGCTGCGCGCCGAAATGGAAGCGCACGCGAGCGAGCCGGCGGAGACGATCTTTTTCGGCGGCGGCACGCCGAACGCATACGACGCCGTCGCGATCGAGGGACTTCTCGCGGACCTGCGCGCGCACTTCCCCGCGCCCGACGCTTCGGTCGAACGCGAGATCTGCCTCGAGGTGAATCCGGAGCTGGTGCGCCCGGGCGATTTCGAGCGGTATCGCGGCGCGGGCGTCACGCGCATTTCGATCGGCGTGCAGTCGTTCGAACCCTCCGAGATCGCGACGCTCGGGCGCAAGCACGTTCCCGCCGACGTCGCGCGCGTCGTGGAGAGCGCGCGGAGCGCCGGCATCCCGTCGCTTTCGATCGACCTGATGTTCGGGATTCCCGGGCAGACGCCGGCGTCGTGGCGCGGCGGCCTCGAAGCGGCGATCGCGCTCGACGTGGATCACGTGTCCACGTACGGGCTCACGGTGGAGGCCGGCACGCCGTACGCGGCCTGGCAGGCGCGCGAGCCCGGTGCCTTCTTGGATGCGGATCGCGAAGCGGATCTCTACGCTGCGGCGATCGATTTGCTCGGAGCGGCCGGCTACGAGCACTACGAAATCAGCAATTTCGCCCGGCCGGGGCACCGCTGCCGGCACAACGAGAATTACTGGGAGAACGGTGAGTACATCGGGCTGGGCGTCGGCGCGGCGTCCTACCGGAGCGGCGTGCGCTGGGTGCAAACGCGCTCGCTCGAGGTCTATCTGGAGGCGGCGGCCGCAGGCGAGCAGATCCCGCGAGATGAGGAACGCCTGAGTCCCGAGCGTGCCTGCGGGGAAGCCATTATGCTGGCGCTGCGGACCGAGCAAGGTGTCCGGCTCGGCGCGTTCAAAGAGCGATATGGGGTCGACGTGCTCGCGCGCTACGCTCCCATCGTCGCCGAATACGAGCCGGCGGGCTTGCTCGCCCGAGGCGACGGCCGCCTTTTTCTTACAACCCGGGGGCGCTTCGTCGCGAACGACGTGTGCGGAGCGTTTGTAACATTCGAATAGCGAACAACCTGTCGGGTACCGTGCTGCGTGGCGTGTTCGCGGTGGTCTTTGCCGTCGCCGGATTCTTGCTCGGCCGCGAGGCCTACCTGAGCATCTTCTCGCTGCACGTGGCCAGCGAGGCGGTTCAACTCGCGTTTCTCATCCTCTCGCCGATCGCCGGAGCGATCATCGGGCTCTTCCTCGCCCCGCTCGCGCAATCCATTTTCGAAGACGAGCTCGTCGTGGTCGAAAACGCCATCGAAGATCTCGCTCCCTCGGAGATCGCGGGCGGAGCGGTCGGGCTCATCGTCGGCTTGATCATTGCGTTTCTCATCAAGAACATCGCGTTCGAACTCTTTACGGTCGCGGGCCGCGCGGCAGCCTACATCGCGATAGTGCTGTACATCATCATCGCGATCTTCGCCGCCTACTTGGGCGCTCGCGTCGGCGCGAAGATGCGATTCGGCCCGCTCGATTCGACGGTCCCGGCCGGCCGCGCCGGAAACGTTTCGAAGGTCATCGACACGTCGGTGATCGTGGACGGCCGCGTCGCCGAAATCGTCGAGTCCGGATTTCTCGAAGGTCCGTTCGTGGTGCCCCGGTTCGTCCTGCGCGAACTGCAAGCAATCTCCGATTCGACGGACGGGCTCAAACGCGCGCGCGGCCGGCGCGGCTTGGAAGTCCTGGCGCGCCTGCAAGAGCTCGCAACGCTGGACATCAGCGAACGCGACTACGCGGATCTGCCGCCCGGCAGCGTGGACGCGAAACTCATTCGCGTGGCACAAGAGCTGGGCGGCAAACTCCTGACCAGCGACTACAATTTGAACCGCGTCGCGCACCTCGAGGGCGTGACGAGCTTGAACATCAACGATTTGGCCAACGCGGTCAAACCGCTCGTGATTCCGGGCGAAGAGCTGCGGGTCCAGGTCATTCGCGACGGTAAGGAACCGCACCAAGGCGTCGGCTATTTGGACGACGGCACGATGATCGTCGTCGAGCAGGGAAACCGGCTCATCGGCGATTCGGTGGACGTTTTGGTGACCAGCATCTTGCAGACGTCCGCGGGCCGGATGATCTTTGCCAAACCCAAACGGGACGTGCCGACGTGACGCGGTGGACGGCCATCGTCGTCGCAGCCGGCCGCGGCGTGCGGTTCGGCGGACCCAAGCAGCTCGTGCAGCTTGGGGGCGTACCGCTGGTGGCGTGGTCGGTGAGCACGTTCGCGCGCATGACCGAGATCGAACGCATCGTCGTGGTCACGGAACGGGAGTGGCTCGCGGAGATGCGCGAGGCCGTCAATGCCGTGTCGGCGCGCGCGGTCGAAGTCGTCGAGGGCGGCCGGACTCGCCAGGAGAGCGTGCGCGCCGGATTGGCCGCCGCGGGTCCGTGCGATGCCGTGCTCGTGCACGACGGCGCTCGCCCGCTCGTTCGCGCCGACGACGTGCGCGCGGCGATGGCGCACGTGCGCTCGGGACGCGGCGCGATTCTCGCCAGCCCGGCGGTGGATACCGTCAAGATCGTGGATCCCACGACGCACGTCGTGCGCGAAACGCCGGACCGCGCGAATATGTGGATGGCGCAGACGCCGCAGCTGGCGATGCTCGAGGACTTCGCCGGCGCTCACGAGCGCGCACTTGCCGATGCCTTCGAGGGAACCGACGACGCGATGCTGCTCGAGCGCATCGGCGTCGAAGTGGTCGCCGTTGCATCGTCGGGCGAGAACTTCAAGATTACGACGCCCGAGGATCTGCTGCGGGCGAGCGCGCTGCGCGAAGTCGCGGAAGCGCCGTTGAGGAGGCTGGGATGATCAGGGTCGGTCACGGTTTCGACGCGCATCCGATGGTGGAAGGGCGCCGCTTGGTGTTAGGCGGCGTCGAGATTCCGTTCGAGCGCGGTCCGAAGGGTCACTCGGACGCCGACGTGCTCGCGCACGCCGTCGCCGACGCCGTGCTCGGGGCCGCCGCGCTCGGCGATCTCGGACGCTTCTTCCCCGCGACGGACGCGCAATGGAAGGATGCCGACTCCATCGAGATGCTCGCGCAATCGGCGCGGCACGTCTTCGGCGCGGGCTATCACATCGGGAACGTGGACGCCACGATCGTCGTGGATCGTCCCAAACTCGCGGACTTCGTTCCGGCGATGCGCGCCAATCTGGCGCGCGCGCTGCAGATCGAAACGGACGCCGTGAGCGTCAAAGCCAAGAGCAGCGAGGGCCTGGGCTACACCGGCGACGGAAGCGGCATCGCGGCGTACGCCGTCGCGTTGTTGGAGCGCACGTGAACGCGGACGACGCGGGCATCGCCGAGCTGGAGCGCGCGATGCAAGCGTGGGGGGTTCTCGAAACGCCCGCGCCCGACGCGGCCCTGCGATGGATCGCGGTCTTTCTCGAAGCGTACGGCGAGCGGCTCGAACGGGTCGACGACGCTCGTCCGCTCGTGGCCGGTCTGCGCGCCGAAGCCTGCATGATTCCCGCCCTCGAACTCGAGCGTTTGCGCTCGCGCGACGTGCTGTTCTATCTGGACTCGGTCTCGCAATACGTGGACGCGCAGCCGGAACTGCGCGGTCTTCCCCTGGCGACCGACCTTCCGATCATCGGTCAGGAGTTCGGGTTGCGCGCGTCCGACGCGGTGGATTCCGTGCGCATGGCCATTACCGGCGAGAAGGCGGGGCCGCCGCTGGAACTGCTGTTTCCGCTGCTGGGTCACGATCGCATCATGATGCGCATCGGCGCGGTGAACTCGAAGCTGCTGCACGGGCGAGGGCTCGAACCGATCGCGCGCGGGCCCGACGGCAAGCCCTTCGAGCCGATCCGCGGCGAGAAACCGTTGTGAGCGTGGAACGGTTATCGGGATATCGCCATGCCTAATCCCGTCAAGACGTTCTTTGAGGACCTCGACGCTCCGCTCGCCCGCGATCCCGCGGCGCGCGGCCGGCTCGACGTCCTGCTGTCGTATCCCGGCTTTCACGCGATCTTCGCGTACCGGGCGATCCACGCGCTCGCCCGAACGGGCGTGCCGCTGCTGCCGCGCTTTCTTTCCAACGTCGCGCGCTGGGTGACGGGGATCGAGATTCATCCCGCTGCCACGATCGGGCACAACGTCTTCATCGATCACGGAATGGGCGTGGTCGTCGGCGAGACCGCCGAGGTCGGCGACGGCTGCACCATCTATCAAGGCGTCACGCTAGGCGGAACGAGCCTGAGCCACGGGAAGCGCCATCCCACCGTCGGCAAGAACGTGACGATCGGCGCGAACTCGAGCGTGTTCGGCGCCGTCGTCATCGGAGACAACGCGAAGATCGGCGGCGGATCGGTCGTCGTAAAAGACGTCCCGGCCGGCGCGACCGTCGTGGGCGTCCCGGCCCGCGTCGTCGCCATCAACGGCGAGCCGGTCCACCGCGCGGACCATCTTCCCAGCGACGCCGCTCCGATCGCGGAGACGCCGTTCGGCGCGCTCTCGCGGTTGCAAAAGCGCGTCGACCTGCTCGAATCGCGTCTGGCCGAATTCGAGGACGACGACGACGTTCAAGCGTGGTCTTGGGTCATCTGACGGCATAGTGAGTCTCAAACTTCACAACACGCTTACTCGCCAGACCGAGGACTTCGCGCCGCTGCGCGACGGTCACGTGCGCATCTACGTGTGCGGGCTGACGCCGTCGGCGCAAGCGCATCTCGGACACGCTCGTTCGTTCTTGTTCTTCGACGTCTTGCGCCGCTATCTGGAGTTTCGGGGGTATCGCGTCACGTACGTGCAGAACGTGACCGACATCGACGACCGGTCCATCGCGCGCGCGCTGGAGACGGGCGAAGACTGGCGCGAGATCGTCGCCGGTTACTATGCCGAGTTCAAAGCCGCGATGCGGAAGCTGGGCGTGCGCGAGCCCGACGCCGAGCCGTACGCGACGGCCTTCATCGCCTCCATTCAGACGATGATCCGCGAATTGGTCGAGAAGAAGTACGCGTACGCGAGCGAGGACGGCATTTACTATCGCGTCGGCGCGTTCGCGCGGTACGGGCATCTGAGCCGGCGCAACGTCGACGAGCTGCTGGTGGGCGCGCGCATCGAAGTGGACGAGCACAAGGACGACCCGCTCGACTTCGCCCTCTGGAAGTTTGCCAAGTCCGGCGAGCCGTCGTGGCCGTTCGAGCCCTACGGCGCGGGCCGTCCGGGCTGGCACATCGAGTGCTCGGCGATGGCGCGCGACCTGCTCGACCCGGCCGGAAACGGCTTCGACATCCACGGTGGCGGCGCCGACCTGATCTTTCCGCATCACGAAAACGAGATCGCCCAGAGCGAGCCGCTCATGCATCGCCCGCCGATGGCTCGCTTTTGGGTTCACGGAGGGTTGCTGCTGTTCGAGGGGCGCAAGATGAGCAAGTCGCTCGGCAACTTCGAGCCGCTCGCGGATCTGCTCGAGCGACACGACCCGCAGGCCTTGCGCCTGCTGTTCTTGCAGACCGGATATCGCAAAGTCATGAACTTTACCGAGGAGTCGGTCGCCGGAGCCAACGTCGTGCTCGACCGCTTGAAGAAGGCATATCGTGCGCTGTACGTCGCGCAGGCGCCGCCCGGCACGCCTGCCGTCGACGGCTTGCTCTCGCGCGTGGCCGGCGCACTCGACGACGACGTGAACACCTCGGTGGCGTTGTCGCACGTGCTGGCGTTCGCAAGCGCGGCGGCAAACGGCGACGCACCGGACGGCGCCTCGAAGCTGGAAGCGTTTTCCGACTACGTCCGCGCCCTGACGTTGCTGGGCATCGA
>PMFP01000046.1:0-6003 GCA_003155175.1 Vulcanimicrobiota bacterium | reverse complement strand
TGCGGCATCCTCATCAAGGACGGAAAGGACGGAACGACGTGGACCGTCGCCGGATAAAGCCTCACGCGCATCGCAGCAAACCGCCGTTCGATTTCGACGACGTCATCTACGGCATCCATTCGATCGAAGAGGCGCTGCTGGCCGGCGAGAAGCTGCGTGCCGTCCACGTCGCGGACGATCGCAAAAAGGACACCGTGCTGCGCGCGTTACTCGACCGCGCGCGCGAGGGCGAGGTGCCGGTGCGCTTCGAGGATCGCGCGTTCTTTGCCAGGTTGCCGTTCAAGGCGCATCAGGGCGTCGTCGCCATCGCGCCGGCGTTCGACTACGCGAGTTTGTTCGACGTGATGGGAAGCCGCCGCGGCGAGCACGCGCTCTTCGTCATCCTCGATCACCTGACCGACCCGCACAACGTCGGGGCCATCGTTCGGACCGCCGAGTGCGTGGGAGCCGACGCCGTGATCATTCCGGACCGTCGCTCGGCCGGGATCAACGCGACCGTCCGGAAATCGGCCGCCGGAGCGGCCGCCCACCTGCCAATCGTCCGGGTGGGGAACATCGTGGACGCCATGCGGAAGCTAAAAAAGGCGGGCATTTGGATCGCCGGGGCGGACGCCGGGCCGGAGGCCGTTCCCATGACCCAGGCCGATTTCGACCGGGATCTGGCCCTGGCGATCGGCGCCGAGGGCGCCGGCCTCTCCCAATTGGTCAAGCGCGAGTGCGACTATTTGGTCAGCATCCCCCTGCGGGGACAGGTGGCCTCGCTCAACGCCTCGGTGGCCGCCGCGGTCCTTTTATACGAGGCCCTGCGCCAGCGGACCAAAACTGCCTGAATCGTCCTTGACGGTGGAGGGTCGCCCTCCTATACTTACCAGGATGTGCCGCGCCCTGACGGGCTCCGGCTCGCGTTTTGCGGCACATGGGCCCCCATGAGGCGTAATGACGACAATGGCAATCACCCATCCCGTGCCGGATGGACTCGAATACCACGAGAGAGCCGACGAAGATCTCGTGGCCATCGCAAAGTCTGGTGACAATCTCGCGATGGAGTACCTCCTCAACAAATACAAAAATTTCGTCCGGATCAAAGCGAAGAGCTATTTCCTGATCGGAGCGGACCGCGAGGATATCATCCAAGAAGGCATGATCGGGCTGTACAAGGCCGTTCGCGACTTTAAGGCGGACAAGCTCTCGAGCTTCCGCGCGTTCGCCGAACTCTGCATCACCCGCCAGATCATCACGGCGATCAAGACGGCGACGCGACAGAAGCACATTCCGCTCAACCAGTACATCTCGCTCAACAAGCCGATTTACGACGAGGACAGCGAACGCACGCTGCTCGACGTGATGGCGTCGCAGAAGACCTCCGACCCCGAAGAACTGGTGGTCACGCAGGAAGTCTCCGACGACATCCGCCAGCGCATCCGCCAGAATCTCTCGGATCTGGAATCTCAGGTTCTGGAGTCGTATCTCGAAGGCAAGAGCTATCAAGAGATGGCGCGCGACCTTGGCCGCCACGTGAAGTCCATCGACAACGCGTTGCAGCGCGTCAAGCGCAAGATCGAAAAGAATCTCGCGGAGTTCGAGTTTAGTTAACAGCCGGCACTTTGTCTAAGAACGGGACGGCTTGGCCGCCCGTTCACCCCCGCTAAGAGCGGTGCGATTTCGGTCGCGCCGCTTTTTACGGAGGACCGGCCGCTTGTTTTGGAGCGTGCAGGTTGGCGCCGTTTTGATGCAGCGTCAGGCCCGTCGCGTTTCCGTGCGCGTCGAGTTCGAACGTGATCGTAGCGTCCACGCCTTGCACCGCGAAAGTTTGCCCGGAGACGCGGGTGAGTTCCGCAGCCTCCTGCGCCGTGGCTTGTTCGTAGAGCTTGCCGCCGCTCTGAAAGATCCGAATGGCAAACGCGGGCGTGAGCGGATAGCGGCCCGCGTACGGAGACGGTTCGTACGTTCGCGCGATGGGCGCCGGAACGTACGGTGCGAGGATGTGGACGGCGAGCGCGTCGAGGTCGCTGTCGGCGACGTTGGCGAGTAGGACGACGCCGCGCCCCGCCCGGTCGAATCCCACGAACGCATGGTAGCCGCCGGTCTCGCCGTTGTGCCAGGTGATTCCGGACCGCATGTTGGTGTTCCAAACCAAGCCGATTTGCAGGATACCGTTCAGCCCGATCGGCACGCGCGGCTGCTGCGCGAACGTCATCGCGCGCCCGATCGCGCTCTGCGGCGGCGTCATGTTGGCGTGCAAGTAGATCAGCATGTCGTGGAGATCCGATTCGATCGAGCCCGCGGCGGCCAGCGCGTCGAAGTCCCACGGCGGTTGCGGGGTCCCGTCTTCGGCGTAACCCTGCACCAGGCGCGTGCGGGTTGCGGCCGTGCCCCGGGCCGTCGTACCGCTCAAGCCCAGCGGTTGCAGGACGGCGCGTTCGATGAGTTCCGGGTACGTTTCGTTCGCCTCGCGAGCGAGCAAGTCGCCGAGAAGGCCGACGCCGAGATTGGAGTATTCGTACTGCGCGCCCGGCGCGCGCGTGAGTTGGTAACTCGACAGAAACCCGTACAATTGCGCGGTCCCGTAACCGGCGTAGGGGTTGGCCTCGTCGGTGGGGCTGAGGTTCGCGGGGAGTCGCGGGAGCGCGGAGTTTTGCTCGGCGAGGTTTAGCAACGCGATCGGTTGGCCGTTATATTCCGGCGCGGTCGTGCCCGGCGGGAAGTATTTGCCGATCGGGTCGCTCAGACTCACCGCGCCGGATTGCACCATTTCGGCGAGCGCCGTCGCCGTGAACGTCTTGGTTACCGAACCGATCTGGAACGTGGACCTTTCGTCAACGGCAGCGCCGCGAAGCGCCGGGCCGCTCAGCCGATAGACGGTTGTCGAGCCGCCGTCCACGACGCCGACGACGACCGCGGCGAACGGATGCCCCGCGACGTACGCCGCAAGGCTCTGCCGGATATCGGCCGGCGTCGCGATCGCGACGGCTTGCGCGCGGCATTGCACGGAGGGCATCGCCAAAACGCCGAGCGCGCCCGCGGCGGCGATTCCGCGGCGAATCCATGAATCCGACATCGCGCAGACGTTCGAGGGGTCGCGCCCAGTTAACCTGGCGAAAGGCAAGCGACGCCTAGGGCGCCGGTGAGGGAACGATGACGGTCGCTTCCGGCGGCAGCGGGTCGTTCCGGTGCACGCCGTACGTTTGCGGATCGAAGAGCCAATCCGGCAACGACGCGGGAAACGACACGCCGGAGATGCTCCACTTGCCTTCGCCCGAGTAGTGCACGACGAGCGCGCGATTGACGTTGAAGTACCCGACGGCGTCGGTATTGACGAGCCGTCCGTCAATGACGGCCGTGTCAACGGTTACGAGATAGCGGAACGCGAACGCCCCCGCGTCGACGAAGCGCTCGGCAACGTATTTGCGCGGGAGGAAGGTCGCCTTGTCGATCCACATCTCGCGCAAGACGTGATGACCGGCGTCGTACAACGGCGTCAGGCCCAGATGATAGACGTCGTGACCGTCGAGGGTCGTGTCGCCGAGATTGACGATGCGGTACGCAACGTTGACGGCCTGCACGGTCGCGATCGTTTGGCCGGGCGCGGCGGATTGTGAGGGTTCGGGCGTCGTGTCGGCCTCGAAGATTCCGCGTCGCGACGATGCCTTTCGTCGCAAACCGAAATCCGCGAGCGGAAAGTCTCCGGCGCGGTAGATCGGCGTCCCCGGAACGAGCCCGCCCGTTACCACGCGAGGTGTCCGAGGCGCCGGGTTCCCGTCCATCGTGCGAATCGGAACGACGAACGCGTTGCCGTCCGAAACGCGCACGAGAATGCGTACGCGGTCCTGTTCAAGTGCGTATTTTCGACTCGAGGCGTCCTGGAGCGTAAAAGCGATGTAGGGCGGCGAGGAGATGCCGTCAACGGCGTCTCGTACGCTTTGATAGATGCCCTCGGGCGTTGCAACGACGGCGCCCGTTGCCTGCGCCGGCAGAGCGAGCGCCGCAAAGGCCGCCAGCATTGCGGCCCAACGCATCATCCGGCGGATTCGTTGCGAGTATGGAGTTTGTCCACGATTCGCGCGTAGAGTTCGTCGCGTTCGGCGATGGGATCGAGCGTGAAGATCTCCGCGTGGTCAGGACCGGTTTCGGGATCGATGCAGACGGTGACGCGGCCCTTGCCGCACACGTCCATGCACGAGGTCGAGATCGCGCGGATCGCGCCCCAGCGTCCGTCTTCCTTAAGCTTTGCTTTGAGCCAGTCGCGCAGGCTGAAATTTCCGAGGCGTTCGGCGACGTCCGGGGTCTCTTCGGGGATGCGCTCCTCGGAGCAGCGCCGGCAGACCAGCACGAGGCCGCCGCCGAGCCATTTGGTTTTTACGGGTTGCATGCTCATTCCAGGTAGAGAACCCGCAGAGCCGACGGCCGGATTCGAACCGGCGATGCCTTACGGACGTGATTACAAATCACGCGCCTTCAACCACTCAGCCACGTCGGCGGGGTTTGGCCCCATTTTGCCAACGGGGCGACGTAACCCTGATGCGAAACCATACGGCGATGGAAGCTTGCGTCCGGCGCGCATCGGTGGCCGATCTCGAAGGGCTGCTGCCTCTGGTGGCGGCGTATCGCGAATTCTACAAGCAAGCGGCCGACGAGCCGCGCGAGCGCGAATTGATGACCGATCACCTGGCGCGCGGGACCAGCGTGGTCTTCGTCGCTTGCCTTGGCGAGAAGATTGCGGGATTCGTGCAGATGTTCCAGACGCTCAGTACGGTCATGCTCGGCCCGCAGCTGATTCTCGAGGATCTGTTCGTGGATCCCGCGGCTCGCCGTGCCGGGATCGCCTCGGCGCTCTTGGAGCGTGCCGCGGCGCACGCGCGCGAGATCGGAGCGACCGGGATGTTCCTGGAGACCGCGATGGACAATCAGCCGGCGCAGCGCGTCTACGAGCGGGCGGGCTGGACGCGCGAGGGCAGGTTTTTTAAGTACAACGCGCCGCTCTAGGCGCGCCGGACGCCGATTTTTCTCGCTGGCCGAGGACCCGGCCGCCGTGATATCGTAGCCAGGTCTGCCGCACGCGTGGGTAGGTGGCCGAGTGGTTAATGGCGCCAGACTGTAAATTTGGTCTGCGAAAGCGGTACGCTGGTTCGAATCCAGCCCTGCCCACCAGTTTTGCGGGCGTTACATAGTGGTAATGTCTCAGCCTTCCAAGCTGATGTCGCGGGTTCGATTCCCGCCGCCCGCTCCAATTGCGCCCAAGGCGCGACCCCGTTCCCGGCAGAACTCCCGAGCATGCGAATCCTTTCGCGGGCGCTCATCGCGCTGCCGCTGTGCGTCGCGGCGTTCGCGTTGCCGGCGCGAGCCGATCTCGCCGCCGTTCCGACGCGTGGCGCGGTTTGCGGACAGGAAGGCGCGACCGGCTCGCTGGCGATCGGCGCGGTGGTCGGCAGCGTCGAGGTGAACGGCGTCTCGTTCGACCGCAAGGTCTCCGACATGAACGCGCTTACGATCTTTCAAAGCGACAATCTCATGGGCAGCGGCCCGCGGTACGTTGGATCTCAGCCTTTGGGCTGGGTGTACCGTGACGAGATGGGCGCGTATTGGCTCCAGGTTTCTCCGGGAGCCAAGCCGACGAAAGCGTTGAGCGCCGAAGCGATCCGCGACGAGCTGATGCATTCGTTCGGCGTCGCTCCGGCCGCCGGCGCCGATTCCGTGCCGATCGGCAACTCGCCGGGCGTGCTCGACGGCAAGCACGTGCAGGCCTCACCGTGTTTCGAACACGGCGACCGCTTCTATCCGAACGAGACGCTCCCGGGGGAAACGGTCCAATAGTCACGGGGGTGTAAGCAAGCGGTCCTCGAAGTCGGTGACTTTGGGCGTAATTCATTCCTTTTTAGCGCCTAGGGGAGCGTATGACGAGGCGTTCGTCGGCACCCACGGCAGCTGCGGCGATTGCGATGTTCGCCGCTGCGCTTTGGTGCATTCCGGCGTCGGCGACTCCCTCGGTTCCGGCGGCCGGCGTGC
>PMFP01000145.1 GCA_003155175.1 Vulcanimicrobiota bacterium | reverse complement strand
CAGGAAAGAGCCATGAGCGCCCCTCCCGTTCGGCTATCCGCAGGCGGCGCCCTACTCGCGATTGCCGGTCGCGCGGCAAGAAAATGACGGACTCGCGTCGGATAGGTCACCATGCGTCAGATGAAGGTCGACAAGCTAGGCATCGACCTGTTGACTCACGATCCGGTGGTCATCCTCAAAGACATTGACGGGTCGCATTATTTGCCGATCCTCATCGGGCCGTTCGAAGCCACCGCGATCGCACTCGCGCTCGAGGGCGCCCCCGTTCCGCGCCCGCTCTCGCACGATCTCATGCGCAGCATTCTCGACACGCTCGACGCTACGCTCGAACAAGTGATCATACACGACATTCACGACTCGACGTTTTTTGCAAAGCTCGTCGTACGGAGCAACGGCAACCTACAAGAGATCGACGCGCGCCCGAGCGACGGCATCGCGCTCGCGCTTCGCGCCCAGGCGCCGATCTACGTCAGCGACAAAATTCAGCTCGAGGAAGCAACCGCGGAGAAAAAGCCGGTGGACGAAGCGGACATGGAGAAATTCAAACGCTTCCTAAACGAGCTCAAACCCAGCGATTTCAACCGGTAATCCTGTAGGGTAAGCGAGGCGCGGCGCGAACTGTGCCTCGCTATGCAGACGACAGAACGTGCCGACATCGGCGTATTCGGCGGGTCGGGATTTTATTCGCTTATCGAAAACGCGCGCGAAGTATGGGTCGAGACGCCTTACGGACCGCCGAGCGACCTCATCGCGTTAGGTGAGATCGCCGGAAAGAAAGTTGCGTTTCTCCCGCGCCACGGCAAGGACCACCGGTTCCCGCCGCAGTCCATCAACTATCGCGCCAACCTCTGGGCCATGAAGATGCTCGGCGTCGGTTCGATCATCGCTCCCAACGCGTGCGGCTCGCTCAAGAAAGAGGTCAAGCCGGGCTCGATGGTCGTTTGCGATCAGCTCGTGGACCGGACCAACGGCCGCAAGGATTCCTTCTACGACGGCCCGGTGACGACGCACGTTAGCTTCGCCGATCCGTATTGCCCGACGCTGCGGCCGATCGCGGTCGACGCACTCAAGTCGCTCGGCATCGAAACGCACGAACGCGGCACCGTCGTCGTGATCCAGGGACCGCGCTTCTCGACGCGCGCCGAATCGCTGTGGTATCAGAACCAGGGCTGGGAAGTCATCAACATGACGCAATACCCGGAGAGCTACCTGGCCCGCGAGATGGAGATCTGTTTCGTAAACATCTCGCTGATCACCGACTACGACGTCGGCATCGAGGGCATCGCTCCCGTGTCGCATCGCGAAGTCATGGAAGTCTTTAAGAAGAATAACGACCGCGTCAAAGACGCGATCGGAAAGATCGTCGAGAAGATCGACGTCGCGGGCGACTGCTCGTGCCGTCACGCGCAAGAAGGCGCGCGCGGCTGATACCGCTCGCCGACGGCACGTGAAAACGCTCGGGCGCAATCTCGACCTGACGATCTACCTCAAGGCGATCCCGCTGCTGCTGCGCCATCCGTCGCTCTTCGTGATGCCGCTAGGCGCCGGCGCGATGAGCTTGCTCGCGTCTTCGGCGGGGCGCACGATGACCGATCCGGTCGGCGGCTTCGGCATGAGCTTGATTCAGATGGTCGTCCAGGCGCTCTATCTCTTCGCGTTCGGCGTCGCGGTGATTCAAGCCAACAACATCTGGCGCGAGCGCCCGGGGGGCTTCGACGCAGCGTGGGAAGAGGCGCGCCGCAAAGCGGGCGGCATCTTCATCGCCGCGATCGGTTTCTTTTTCTTACTCTACGTCGCGAATTTCGCAGGCAGTTTGCTCGGCTCGATCGTGGGCACGGTCGCGCAAGTCGTCGCCGCATTTTTCCTCATCTACACGATTCCGGCCGCCTCCATCGGCGGGGCGGACGGCTCGGCGGCGCTCCAGGCCTCCATCAACGCGGCGCGCTCGTTCCCGCTCCCGACCGCGATCCTCGCGCTCGTCTTCGTAGGCATGTGGTACTTCGTGCCGATCTGGCTGGTCGCACCGTTCGGGGATACGCTCGGCGTGCTGGGCTCGCAGATCGCGTTCATCGTGGCGCAAGCGATCGTCTTGGCCTATCTCGCCCTCCCGTTCGCCAAGCAGTACGACGACATCGCGTTTACGCGACCCTGGTAATCGCCATCCGGACCATCTCCCCGACCAGCGAGGGCGGGACGTTGCTCCGTGCGATCCGTTGCGCTTCGTCCAAGCTCGCGAGCATCGCGACCGCCGCGCGGGATTCCATCGGCGCGAGATCGCGCAGCTGCGTACCGTAGTCGGGCGCGCTGAGGCGGACGCCCTCACCGGCCACGCCGAGCGCGACCCAATCGCGCGCCAGCGTCTTGACGATCTCAAGTCCCTCTGCGAGCGTTTCGCGCGTCGCCCAGCTCTGCTCGGGCGCGTCGCCGCCGGCAGCCGCCGAAAAGAACCACGCCGCGACCTGCGACCGCAGCGACTCCTCTTCTTCGTCGAGCGCCGCCATCGCGCGCGTCGCGCTGCCGCCGCCGAGCGTAGCGCCCAGCGCCGCCCGCTCCTCGTCGAATCCCCGGCGGATCAGGATCTCGCGAATCTCCGCCGGCGCGAGCGACGGGAAGCGCACGTCGATCGCGCGCGAGCGAATCGTTTCGAGCAGCCGGTCCGGCGCCGAGGTGGTCATCAGCATCACCAGTCCGGCGGGCGGTTCTTCAAGGATCTTGAGCAGGGCGTTGGCGGACTCGGGCGTCGCGAAAGAAACGTCTCCGAGCAGTAGCACGCGCATGCCGCCCAAATACGATTGCAACGAAAGATTCCGCACTAAGTCCCTCGACGTCAGGTCGTCGCCCTCGTAAAACCCCAGCGGCTTGTCGGGATCGCCGATCTTCATCACGCCGGTGTGTTCGATGAAGTCGGGATTGCGGGTGTCCTCGCCGGCCGAAAATAGCCGGCACGAGTCGCAGGTTCCGTCGTAGCCGGCGGTTCCCGCGCCGGGCGCACGGCAGAGCAGCGCTTGCGCGAGCCGTCGCGCGAACGTTTTCTTCCCGGTTCCGCCGGGGCCGGTGAAGAGATAGGCGTGCGCAATAGTGTCGCGCGTCAGGGCCTGGAAAAAACGGCGCGGGCCTTGCGCGCCGATGACGTCGAACGTCAAATCGCCGCTCACGGCGCGTTCATCGCAAGCCGCGCGAGCGCCAGGGCAACGAGGTCGGCCGGCAAGAGCAGGCCGTCGAGCACGAGATAGCGCGGATCGCCCGCCGCGATCTTCAGGTAGCCGGCGCGTACGCGTTCGTGAAACCCGGCGCCCTCGGCTTCCATCCGGTCGGCGCGACCCCCGCGCGCCTCGAGGCGCCGGCGCGATTCGGGAACCGGAACGTCGAGCAAGATCGTCAGGTCGGGCTGTAATCCCGCGCTCGCGATCTCGCACAGCCGGCCGAGCGCGGCGAGGTCGAATCCGCGACCGTAGCCCTGGTAGGCCAGCGTCGAGTCGGTATAGCGGTCGCACAGCACGACCGCGCCGCGATGCAGCGCGGGGCGGATGACGTCGGCGACGTGCTGGGCGCGCGCCGCGTTGACCAAAAACGCTTCGGCGACCGGCGCGATCTCCGAGGAACGGTCGAGGAAGATCTCGCGCACCGCCGTGCCGACCGGCGTGCCGCCGGGCTCGCGCGTGGTCACGACGTCGCGACCGCGTTGGCGAAGGATGCCGGCAAGCGACGAGAGCAGCGTGCTCTTGCCGCTGCCCTCGATGCCTTCGAACGTTACGAACACGCACCCGACCTTCGCCGGACGAGCGTCCGACCCCTAATCGCTGGTCGTCTTAAAGATCCTCACGCGCCGGTTTGGCTCCAGGCCCGTGCTGCGCGATTGCAGGCGGTATTTTTCGGCCAGCTGGTGCTGCATTCGGCGCACGTACGAAGTCTGCGGAGAGAGTTCCATCGCCTGGCTGGTCAGCAGCACTTGATAGACGGCTTCCTCCGCTTCTCGCACGGCGAGTTCTTCCCGGTCCAACGACCCCAAGTTGAACACGTCGCGCAGGGCCGCTTGAATCTGCGTGGTCGTGTTGGTCTTGATGGCGTAGATCGGCACGTTGTCGGCCGCGATTTGCTTGAGTTTGGGCTGCGAGCGGCGTTCGAGCGATTTGAGCGCGATGACGACGTCCGCGTCGTCCCAGTTGCGAGCGATCGACGCGTTCACGCGCAGGTTGTGAATCGCCCGCTCGATCTTGCTGCGCGAGACGCCGTAGGGAAAGATCGAGACCGGCCGTTCGCGCTCTTCGGGTTCGCGCGCGTCGGCATGGTGGGCGTAGCTCTCGGCGAGCTGCGGCATGGACTCGGTGTCGGCCTCTTGTACGACGGTGACCGCACCGCCGGGTTGGCGCTGGCGTATCTCCGGTTGCGGCTGGTATCCCCGCAGCAGTGCGTCCACGACCTCGGCCACGTTCTTGTGAATCGCGAGACGGTCGCGATCGTGGATCTCCACGACGACGTCGAAGGTCGGGGGCGCCTTGCGCTCGAGGACGGTCTTGCGGGTTCCGCGGCGCCGCGCTTCCTCGTCGGAGAGCGTGACCGCCGTGATCCCGCCGACGAGATCCGAGAGCGTGGGATTCATGAGCAGATTTTCGAGCGTCTGGCCGTGCGCCGTGCCGATGAGGGTTACGCCGCGTTCGGCGATGGTGCGCGCCGCCCCGGATTCGGCCTCGGTGCCGATTTCGTCGATGACGATCACTTCGGGCATGTGGTTTTCGACCGCTTCGATCATCACCGCGTGCTGGAGCGCCGGATTGGTGACCTGCATGCGTCGCGCGAACCCGATCCCGGGATGCGGGATGTCGCTGTCGCCGGCGATTTCGTTGGACGTGTCCACGATGACCACGCGTTTGCGGTCTTCGGAGAGAATGCGCGCGCACTCGCGGAGCATCGTCGTCTTGCCGACGCCGGGGCGCCCGAGCAGACAGATCGATTTGCCGCTTCGCAGCACGTCGAGGATGATGTCGATGGTCCCGTAGACCGCGCGCCCGATGCGGCACGTGAGTCCGACGATTTTGCCGGTGCGATTCCGGATCGCGCTGATGCGGTGCAGCGTTTGCTCGATGCCGGCGCGGTTGTCCGCGCCGAACTGCGAGACGCGCGAGCAGACGTGCGCGATATCCTCGTTCGTTACGGCCGCGTCGGAAAGATAAACGAAGTCGTTCTCAAACCGAGCTTCGGGCGGACGCCCGAGATCGAGCACGACTTCGATGATGGATTCCAGATTTGGTAATCGAACGAGCGCTTGCCGGATCGGCAGGGGGAAGATATCGAGGAGTTGTGAGAGCTCCCAGCTGGGAGAAATGGATTCGGCCTTAACCGCCAATACTGACCCTCGCTTCCAAGAAGAGTCGTTTCTAGCACGTTTTATGCCGGCGTTTAGGGCTCCTTCACGACGCGCACCACCTTGAGCTCGTCGTCGTAGGTTCCTTGGATGCGCACGCCGGCCTTAATCTCCAGGCGCAAGTAATCCACGATTGCCTGCGTCAGCTCTTCGCCGGGCGAGATGACCGGGATGCCGGGGGGATAGGGCGAGATCGTCTCGGCGCAGATCCGCCCCGCGCTGGTGCGGAACGGCACGAATTCGGTCGAGGCCAAGAAGGCGTCGCGGGGCAGCATGCGCATCGGAGGAATCCCCGGCAGGCGGTAGCTGCCGCGGCTGAGCCGGCGGTCGAGGATGCCGGACGGCGCGTACATGTCGAGCGGCCGGTCCTCGCGGGCCAACTCCTCGAACGCGAAGACCAACCGGTCCGCGGCCGCGCTCGTGGTCCCGATCGTAACGAGCGCGACGACGTTGAACAGGTCCGCCAGCTCGACCTGAATGTTATAGCGGTGGCGCAGTAGCTCCGACGCCTCGTAGCCCGTATAGCCGAGGTCCTTGACGGTGACCGCGATCTTCGTCGGGTCGAGATCGAAGACGCCGGGACGCTCCTTGAGCTCCGGCCCGAAGCAATACAAGCCGCCGATCCGGTTGATGCGGGCGCGCGTCTCGTTCGCCAGGTCGATGGTCCGCGTCAGCAGCGTCTCGCCTTCGGTCGCCATCTGCTTGCGGGCGACGTCGAGCGAGGCGACCATCGGCAAGTTCGGAGAGGTCGAAAGGAACATCTTGAGCACCGCCTTGAGCCGGTCGAGCGGCACGCGGTCGCCGATCTGGTGGAGCATCGCGCACTGCGAAAAGGCCGAGAGCATCTTGTGCGTCGAGTTGATGCACAGATCGGCGCGCGCTTGCGTCGCCGAGAGCGGCAGATCCGGGTGGAACTGGAAGTGCGGTCCCCAGGCTTCGTCCACGAGCAGCAGCTTGCCGGCCGCGTGCACCATGCGTTCGATGGACGCCAGGTCCGCGCAGACCCCGTAGTACGTCGGCGAAACGAGGTAGACGGCTTTGAGGTCCGGATGCTCTTCGAGCGCGCGCGCGACCGTGTCGGGCGTCACGCAGTGGTCCATGTGCAGTTCTTCGTCCACCGCGGGCGGCATGTAGACGGGCTCGGCGCCGCTCATCACCAGGCCGCCGAGCATGGACTTGTGCGAGTTGCGGGGTACGGCGATCTTGTCGCCCGGATTGAGCGCCGTCATCATCATGCACTGGTTGCCGCTGGTGGACCCGTTGACTAAGAAGAACGTGTTGTCCGCGCCGTAAGCTTCGGCCGCCAGTTCTTGGGCTTCTTTGATGGATTCGAGCGGCTGGAGCAGGTCGTCGATGCCCGGCATCGGCGTTAGATCGATCGAGCAGTAGTTGTCGCCGATGAACTCGCGAAACGCCAGGTCCATGCCGACGCCCTGCACGTGCCCGGGCGTATGAAACGGCAAGACGCCGGCCTCGACGTAGTCGAGCAGCGCTTGAAAGTAGGGCGTCTTGGATTGATCCACCCGGCGATGCGGTTTTCTTAGGCCATGACTTCGAAGCCGAGCCGGTCGAGCATCGCGAAATCGTCCGCGTCGCCCCGCCCCGACGTCGTCAGGTAGTTGCCGAGCACGATGCCGCTCGCACCGCTGCGCATCCCCAAGTCCTGAAGGCCTTGCAACGTGATCTCGCGCCCGCCCGCGAAGCGCACCATGGCCTTGGGCAGCGCGAGGCGCGCCAGCGCGACGAAGCGCAGCGCTTCGACCGGCTCGACCAGCGAGCGGTCTTGGTAGGGCGTGCCGGGCCGGGGGTTGAGGAAATTGATCGGCACTTCTTGCGGATCGAGTTCTTGCAACGCCGTCAGAAAGTCGATGCGATCCTCAACCGTCTCGCCCATGCCGATGATCCCGCCGCAGCAAAGATCCAGGCCGTGCTGCTTGACCAGCGTGCACGTCTGCCAGCGCTCGTCGTACGAATGCGTCGAGCAAACGGCGGGAAAGTAGCGCCGCGACGTTTCGAGGTTGTGGTTCACTTTGTCTACGCCGGCGGCGACCAGCGGCGGAAACTGGTCGTCGCGCAGGATGCCGAGCGAGACGGCGACGGTCAGCGGCAGTTCCGACTTGATCGCGCGCGTCGCCTCGCAGACGCGATCGAGCAGCTTGGCCGACGGGCCGCGAACCGCGACCACCACGCAAAATTCGCTCGCTCCCCGCGCGTGCGCCCGTCGCGCCGCGTCCACGAAGCCGTCAACCCCAGACAGCACGTCCGGCTCGACGTCGGTGGCGTAGCGCGCGCTCTGCGAGCAAAAGTGGCAATCTTCCGAGCACCCGCCCCGCTTGGCGTTGTAGAGCACCTCGACCGCGATGCCGTTTCCGCAGTGCAGCGCGCGCACGTCATCGGCCAGGGCCAAGAGGTCCGGCACGGACTCGGCCGGCAGCCGCGCCAGCTCGGCCAAGAGGCTCCGGTCCGCGGGCAGCGCCTGCGTAATCACGCGCTCGCGAGCGCGCTCGATCGTCGGATGCGTCATCGTTTCCTACGTAGCAAACAAGCTCTCGAAGATTCGCGCGCCGGATACGACCGACGCGGCCTCGTCTTCGGCAAACGGCACAATGCCAAGAATCTTCATTTTCCCCTGCAACGCGCGCACGACGCCGTCGTGGTGGGGCCGCGGCAAGGGTTGCCAGCGCTCGACGAGCACAGCCCCTGCCACCGGAACGCCGAGGCCGGCGAGCGCAGAGACCGTCAGCAGCGCGTGATTGATGCACCCCATCCGAAGACCGACGACGACGATCGTTTCGAGGCCGGCCGCGGCCGCGACGTCTCCGAGATGCTCGCGCTCGTTGATCGGCACCAGCAGCCCGCCGGAGCCCTCCGCGACGACGGGACCCTCGATGCTCTCGATCTCGCTCGCGAGTTGCGCGGCCGCGAGCGGACGCGCGCCTTGCGCGAGCGCCGCGTTGTACGGGTCGGCAGGCGCGAAAAAGCGCGTCAGCTCGACGCTCGAACAACTCGCGAGGCGCCCGGCACGCTCGGCATCGCCCGGCTCGCCGCCGCGCACGCCGGTCTGGACGATTTTGACGATTCTCGGAGCGTTGCCGGAACGTACGAGCGCGCGCCCGAGCGCCGCGACGACGCGCGTCTTCCCGACGTCGGTGTCGGTGCCGGTTACGAAGTAACGGTACACGTTGCGAGCTCCTCCAGAAGACGATCGATCTGCTCGGCGCGATGATCGGAGCGCACCGAAAGCCGCAGCCGCGATCCGCCCGCAGGCACCGTCGGCGGACGAACGGCGGGCGCCACGATGCCGCGCTCGAGCAACGCCCGCGAGACCTCGAGCGCGCGCGCCTCGCTGCCGAGAATCACCGGCACGATCGGCGACGGTCCCTCCGTCACCGGAAATCCGAGTTCCCGTAAACCCGCGCGCAAGCGCCCGGCATTGGCGCGCAGCCGTTCGCGCCGCGTGTCGCCGTTACGCACCAGGAGCAACGAGACGCGCGCCGCGAGCGCCAGCGACGGCGGCAGCGCGGTATCGAAGATGAACGTGCGCGCGCGGTTGACGAGCAGGTCGATCAGCGCGCCGGGGCCGGCGATGAAACCGCCGTGCGCGCCGAACGCTTTCGACAGCGTTCCCAGCACGACGACGCGGGGATCGTTCAGCTCGCGCGCGAGCCCCGCCCCGGCGGCGCCCGCGACGCCGAGCGCGTGGGCTTCGTCCACCAGCAGCGCGTCGGCTGCGCCCAGCGTTGCGAGCAGGGCAAGAAGACCGACCGCGTCGCCGCCCATCGAAAAGATGGACTCGGTCACGAGCAGCGCGGGACCGGCGATCGCTCCGCGCTCGAAATCCGCGTGCGGGTAGACGATCCGCGGCGACTTCGCGAGACGCACGCCGTCGATGAGGGACGCGTGGTTGAGTTCGTCCGACGCGATGCTGCCGCCGACGGCGCGCGCGAGCACCGGAATCGCACCCAGCGCCGCATGATAGCCGGAAGAAAAGAGTAAGACGCGCTCGCGCCCGAGCCAGACGGCCAGCTCTTCTTCGAGTAGGCGATGTTCGCGGTGCGCGCCGCCGAGCAGCCGCGCTCCCGCCGAGCCCGCACGCGTCGCGCGCCGTAACGCTTCGACGACCTGCGGCTCGGATGCCAGGCCCAGATAATCGTTCGAGGAAAAATCGATCCCGGCCGGTGCGCCGTCGGATATTTCGCGATAGCGGTTGGCGTCGCGGATCTGCTGCAGTTCCAGCTCGATCGCGTGCAGGTAGCTCATGCGGCGAGCTCCGCAGCCAGCGCGTCGAAGAATGCGTTCACCTGCGCCTCGGTGCTCGAAAGCGGAGGCACGAACTGCACGACGTCGCCGATCGGGCGCGTGAAATGGCCCCGTTCGTAGAGTCCGGCGGCCACGCGCGCTCCGGCCTCGCCGGGCTGCGCGTCGCGTTGCAGCTCGACGCCGATCATCAAGCCCGCCTGCCGCGTCTCGCGCACGGCCGGCAATCGCCTCATTGCGTCGAGGCGCCGTGCGGCCAGCGACGACAGGGATGCGACGCGCTGCAGCGTCGCCTCGCTCTGGAACAAATCGAGCGATGCCAGCGCGGCGGCGCACGCAATCGGATTTCCCGCGTACGAGTGTCCGTGAAAGAACTGGACCGCATCGCCTCGCGCGCCCAAAAATGCCTCGTAGACACGTTCGTGCGCGAGCGTTGCCGAGAGCGCGAGCGCGCCGCCGGTGAGTCCCTTGCCGACGCACGCGAGGTCGGGGCGCAAACCGAGGCTTTCGAATGCGAACATCGTGCCGGTGCGCCCGAAGCCGGTGGCGATTTCGTCCACGATCAGCAGCGGCGCGATGTTCTTGAGATTCTGGTACAGCGCGGCCGGAACCAAGCGCATGCCGGCCGCCGCCTGAACCAGCGGCTCGACGACGACCGCCGCCACGTCGCTTCCGAACTCGCCGGCCAGGTCGTAAGGCAGCGTCTCGAACGTCAGCGCGCCGAAGCGCGAGCGGAATGCGGCGATGTCAGAGAGACTCATCGCGCCGGCGGTATCGCCGTGGTATGCGTCGACCAGGCGCACGAAGCGCGTCCGCTGCGGCTGGCCGCGATGTTGCCAGTATTGGATCGCCATCTTGAGCGCCGCCTCGATCGCGCTCGCGCCGTCGCCGGCAAAGAACGCATAGTCGAGTCCGGTCAGCGCGCACAGCCGTTCCGCCAGGCGCTCCGCGACCGGATTGGTGGCGCCCAGCAACGTTGCGTGATCCAAACGCGCGGCCTGTCGTGCAATCGCTTCCACGATGGCGGGATGGCAGTGGCCGTGCACGATCGTCCAAATCGAGCTGACCGCGTCGAAGACGCCTTTGCCGCGCGCGTCGAAGAGCTCGTTCCCTTCGCCCCGGACGAACGTCCGGGACGCACGATCGAAGTCGCGCATCTGGGTGAACGGCAACCAAAGGTGCGAAGTCTGCTGCTGCACGTCGTTCATAAGCGAGAGGCAGCTGTTCGGCTCGAGTCGAGCGGAGTCATGCGGCGCAACGCAGTAGCATGGCGGCATATGGATGCTCCGGTCGTGATCGCGGGGGGTGGTCCCGTCGGCCTCTCGCTCGCGCTCGCGCTCGCGCGCTACGGCGTGAGGTCGATCGTGGTCGAACCGCTTGAGGAGCCCGTCCGGGAGTCGCGCGCGTTGGTCGTCTGGACGCGCACGCTCGAGATCTTCCGCGACTGGGGCATCTACGACGCGATGGTCGAAGCCGGAACGTTCGGCACGCGGCTCGAGCCGCACGAGGCGAAGACGAACGCGCGCCTGTTGACCGTCGATTTCACGTCCGTGATCGACGTGGTGGAACGGCCCGGCTACCTGCTCGTTCCCCAAAACGTGACCGAGACGGTGCTGCGACGCCTCGTGCGCGAGCATCCGGCATGCGACCTGCGCACCGGTCTCTCGGTGACCGCCGTCTCGCAGGACGCCGGCGGCGTGCGCGTTCTCGTGCGCGACTCCGCCGGAGTGGAAACGGAACTCACCGCCGCTTTCGCAGCCGGCTGCGACGGAGCGCACGGCGCGGTGCGCCACGCGGTCGGGCTCACGCTCGAAGGCGCAACGTATCCGGTCCACGTCGTCCTCTCCGACGAGATCCTCGCTCCCGACGGTCCCGACTTCGACACGCCGCGCATCGCGCTGAGCAGCCCGACGCTCCTGGCGGCGATAAAATATGCGGATCGCAGTTGGCGCATTCTGGCTCCGCAGGACGGAGAAGCCCCGGACGCGCTCGGGGACGACGCGCGCGCCGCGCGCGTGCGCGCGCTCTTCGGTGAGGGCGTGCGCAGCACGACCGTTTGGCAAAGTCGCTTTCAGATTCACCGCCGCCACGTGCCGAGCTTCGGCGTCGGGCGCGTGGTGCTCGCGGGCGACGCGGCGCATCTCAACAGCCCGGCGGGCGGGCAAGGCATGAACTCGGGCATCCAAGATGCCGCCAATCTCGCGTGGAAAATCGCCTACGCGTTACGGCCCGGCTACGACGTCGCGCGGCTGCTCGAGAGTTACGACGCGGAGCGGCGCGAGATGGTCACCGATTCCGTCGAGCGCATGACGAATACGCTCACGACGGTCGGCCTGCGAACGAGCTCCCGCTTTAAGGCTCGTATCATCGCCATCTATTCCCGGTTCTTGCGCTCGCGCGGAATGCAGCGCAAGGCCTCGCGCACTCTGGGCATGCTCGGCGGACGGTACACGAAGTCGCCGCTGATCGATTCGCATCATCCGATGGCGGGACGCCGGATCGACGACGTCGTGCTCGACGACGGCACCCGTCTGAACCGCAAGCGCGCGGGAAACGCCGCTCTGGTCGTTGCCGGAGAAGCCTCCTACGGGAATGCGCCGGCGGACGCCGTCGTCATCGCCGTGACGGCGCCGCCGAAGCGGTGGCAGGTCAGGCTGCCGGCCGTCATCGTCGTACGGCCCGACGGCTGCGTCGCGGCCGTCGTCGAAAAACCGACGCCCGAACGCGTCGCGAAGGCCTGGTCGCAGGCCTTCGCGCTTGCGTAAGGCCCGCTAAGGCGTTACGGGCGTGATCGGCGTCGGATGCTCGGTTTCCATCGGAAACTGGGTCATCGTCCCCGGAGCGGCCGCGGCGAGAACTTTACGCACGTCGACGCTTCGCAGCGATTGATCGTTGAACGTCCGGAAATAGAACTGCAGGTTGGTCAGATCGTCGGCCGTCGTCCACAGCGTGTATTCGTCGAACGTCTTTCCGGAGATGACCTGGCGCACCGAGCCGACCGGAATGTCGAAGTTGTTGAGGATGTGGAA
>PMFP01000025.1:9769-14588 GCA_003155175.1 Vulcanimicrobiota bacterium | reverse complement strand
TTCCGGTCGTCTGGATGATCGCACTCATCGCGCTGACGTCGATGCTGCTGACGCGCACGCGCTTCGGGCGCTACGTCTTCGCTATCGGCGGCAACGAGGAAGCGGCCCGCCTGGCCGGCGTGAACGTCGCCGGCGTCAAGACCATGGTCTACGTGATCAGCGGAACGTGCGCCGCGATCGTCGGCTTCTTGTACATGGCGCTCTTCTCGTCGGGATCGCCGCAGACCGGCACCGGCGACGAACTGCTCGAGTCCATCGCCGCCGTCGTCGTCGGCGGAACGAGCTTGACGGGCGGCCGCGGCAGCATCATCGGCACGTTCTTCGGCGCGCTGCTGATCGGCCTACTCTACAACGCGATGAACCTGCTCAACGTCGATTCGTATCTCCAGAAAGTCGTCCTCGGCGCCGTCATCCTGCTGGCCGTCACGCTCGACCAACTAAGAAAACGCTACCTCCCAAAGACGTAACGTGGGGCGGGCAGAGTCTGCCCCCTTAGAAGGGGAAGTCGTTCTCGGTTAGCCCCGGGTTGACTTTGATGTCGGAAACGCTTTGGTCGAGCACGACTTGGTCGCCGATGAACATGATCTCGCGCACCGGCCACTTCGTGGCTTGCGAGAGATACATGATCTGGCGCGTGATTCCCGAGTTGGTGGCCGGATCGCCGACGGTCAGTTCGAGCCGTTCGGTTGGAACGCCGTTCACGACGCCGCCGGCGACTTCCGTGAGCTTCCCGGGGATGTCCGCGTACGTCTGGACTTCGTTCTGCAGCAAACCTTCGGGAAGCGTGTAGCCGCGCAGCGAGACGGCGCGACGATCGTGCAGATCCACTTTCAGATGGATGCCGGAGAGGAAGCCGCCTTGGTGGCCGCTCACCTGGGAGCCGCCGGTCCAGACGCCGCCCGAACCTGCGCCGTCGCCCGATTCGATGAGCGTTTTGGCGTAATGCGGCTTCATGAACGAATAGATGTAGACCCGGTTTTGGCTGTTCGAGCCCTGCACTTCGTGCGAGTGAAGCTTGTACGTATAGTCGTGGACCGTCGCGAACATCGTGTTGAACGCGTCGATGGCGGGGGCGGTATTCGCGGCTCGAGCCGGGTTGGAATGCATCGTGCTTGCCAGCAACGCGACGATCGCGGCCAGTAGAAAGGGTGCCGGGCGTTTGAACATGGTTCCTCCTGTGGCTGGTGTTTGCGCTACGCGCCGCCGGAAAGACTCCCAGGGGGTTCTTCGCCGAGCGTGGTCCCGTGCTTTCCTTCGACGCCGATGAGGACGTCGCACTTCGCGTCGGCCGCAATTTCCTCGATCGTGTGTCCCAGCGGCGCGCCGGTGTACTTGCCTTCCCGGAACGATCCGAGAATCATGAGGTGGACCTGCTCGCGTTTGGCGATCTCCAGGACGGCCGCGGTCGTCGATCGCGCTTTGACCGTCTCGGTCCGAATGGTGACGTTGGTATTGTTTGCCAACGTTTCGGCCGCGCCTAACGCGTCGAGCGCGGCGCGCTGTTCGATCTCCATGTCGGCGTCCGGCGGCAGCGAGTAGGGGACCTCGATCACATAGATCGCGAGCAGCTCCGACCGTTCGCCCCTCGCGAGCTTGGCGGCCAGCGCCATCATATGCGCGGAATCGATTTCCTGAGAAAAAACCACCATAATCTTATCGACGAGTTTCCCCAACGTCGACTGCGCGTCTTTGGCGATCTTCTGCACGAAGGATGCCGGGGGATGCAGCATCCAGTAGAGGACGGAGCACACCGACGCGCCCACCAAGAGCGCGGCGATCACGCCGGCGACCGAAACGTGAATGGCGGAGACCGGCTCGGTCGTCATCGTTTCTCTCCGATGCGCCGGAGGAGCGAAATGCGGTGCAGCCCGAGGCCGATCATCGCTCCGCCGAGGACGAGTCCGGTCAGTTCTTCGAAATGCAACCCCATCGCCAACATGCGAACGATGATGGTAAATCCCAGAACGACCATCAGCGCGGCAAGCGCGTACCGAAACGCGATCATTTCGTCACCGCCTCCCGCGCGGCGCGGCGCTCGTCGGCTGCCTTGTTGTTCGCGATGCATTCGTCCATCAACTCGAGCTCGCCGGCGTGCTTGAGAATTTGCACCTGAGCCGTTCGCCAGTCGTGCGTCTGCGACTTGAAGACGGGCAGACCGCGATGACGGCGATAGAAGAAGTAGAGGACGATGCCGGTGACGACCCAGAGCGGGCCGGCCACGCGTCCGATCGGGTGCGTCAGCAGCGTAAAGATCAGGATCGCGAAGATTCCGATGAATCCGACCACACCGACGATCGGAAATTCGATCTTCTCGTCGCGATACGTCATCGGCACGTTGAGCGGAATCTTGAACTTGCGAGGACTGAACGGATCCTTCATACGCAGTGCGATGAGCGCCAGGAAGACGAACGAGTAACTCGTCGCGGCGCCGAACGCATAGAGATCGGCCAGGAAGTCGAGACCGCTCTCGCCGCGGAAGAGCCAGGCGTACGTTTGCCGCGCGCCCGGGAAGAGCGACGGGAGTGCCGCGAAGACGAGTTCGAGCACGGCGATCGAGCAGAACGTCACGATCGAAATGACGGGCGTACGAAACTTGGGGTGGACTCGCTTGAAGATCGAGGGGAGCAGATCGTTGCTGCTCATCGCGTAGGCGATCCGCGAACTGCCGAAGACGCCCGAGTTCGACGAGATCAGCAGCAGAACGGCGCCCAGGATCGGCACGTAGAGGGCCGCAATTGCTCCGAAGTAGGGGATCTGCGCCGCCAAGAGCGCGACGGCTTTGCCCTGGTTGTCGCCGTTGTTGGGGAAGATCTGCCAGAATTGCATCGGATGCCCGTGATCGTCGAAGATCGGATGCCACGGCCGCATGCCCAGCGCGAGATGCGAATACGCCAGCGCGAAGATCAGGATCGTCAAGATCAACGCGATGGAGGTTCTCGGAATGATCGAGGCGGGGCGCTGCGTCTCCTCGGCCGCCTGCGAGATCGATTCGAGGCCGACGAACGAAATGATCGCGTACGAGATGCCCAGCATCAGCTGATAGGTCGTCGGCCAGTGGTGCGTCATGTTGCTCACCAGAATGTGCGGTGAGAAGGCGAAGAGGAAGCCCAGCATGAGAATCGAGAGTTCGCTCACTACGTCTAAGCCGGATACGAAGCCGTTGAAGTTGGTGCTTTCGCGGACGCCGATGATGTTGAGGACGGCCAGGCCGACGATGAGCAAGAGAACGACCGTAAAGTGGGTCCACGGGTGCGTCGAGCCGACGAAGACGGGGATGAGCTGGCTCAGGTAATCCACGCAGGTCCAAGCGAAGAGCGTTACGTCGATCGTGAAGTCCAGCAGCACGGCCCAGCCCGCGACGAAGCCGAAGAAATCCCCCAGCCCGCGCATGACGAAGTACTGTCCGCCGCCGGCGACCGGATAGGTCGCCGCCAGTTCGGTGTAGGCCAGGCCGATGCAGACGTAAACCAGCCCGGCAAAGAGGAACGCGACGTTGGACGCGCCCGCCGCCGCCGCCAGCACGAGGCCCAGGCCGACGAAGATGTCGGCGCCGACGTCGGAATAGCCCCAGGAGAACGATCCCCACGGCGTTACCGAGCGGCGAAGTTCCGGAGCCTTCGAAGCGACGACGGTCGTTGAAGTCACTAAAACGCGTTTCGATGCAGCGTGATGCGATTACCGTCTATGGCGACCACGTCGAACCGGATGGGAGCGTCGGGTGCGACGACCTGGGCGTAATCGGCCGCGACGGTTCGCAGACGCGAGCGCTTCTTGCGATCCACGCCGGCGATGGCCGGACCGAAGGCCGCGGTATCGCGCCGTTTGACCTCGACAAAAACCAGCACGTCGCCGTCCAGACAAATCGCGTCCACCTCGCCGCCCGGCAACCGCGCGTTGCGAGCGACGACGCGATACCCGCTTCGCTCCAGAAACTCCACCGCCGACCCTTCGCCCTCGCGCCCCTTTTGACTGTTGCTCGCGGAGTTAGAACGCATCGGCGCTCCCGGCCTGCAGGCCCAGCGCCAGTTGCAAATCGCGAACGCGCGTGAATCCCGAGCGGTGGTGTACGCTCGGGCCGTGCACGCGCAGCGCCTCGATGTGCTGCGCGGTCGCGTAGCCTTTGTGGACGCCGAACCCGTAACGCGGATCCACCCGGTCCAACTCCTCGAGCATCGCGTCGCGGTGAACCTTGGCGACGATGGAGGCTGCGGCCACGACGGCGCAGCGCGCGTCGCCCTTGATGAGCGGCTCCTGCGGGCCGGCGAACGACCGGATGCGCACGGCGTCGGTGAACAGAAAGTCGGGCGCGTGCGCCAGCGCCGCGATCGCCCGCTCCATGGCCAGTACGCTGGCCCAGTAGATGTTGAGGCGGTCGATTTCGGCTACGTCGGCGACGCCGACGGCCCACGCAGACGCGCGCTCGCAGACTTCGGCCGCGATGCGCACGCGATGCGCGCACGTCACCTGCTTGGAATCGTTGAGGCCGCGGATAAGGAGGGGTTCGCGTACCACTACGCAGGCCGCGACGACCGGACCCGCGAGCGGACCGCGTCCGACCTCGTCGATGCCGCCGACGAACTCGAACCCGCGGGCTCGCGCGTCTTCTTCGAAGCGGTGCAGGCGATGAAGCCGCCGCCGCTCGCGTTCGTAGGCGTTCTTGGCCTTACGCGACTTCGGGGTCATCCGGGGCCTCGAGCGAGATGCGGCCGAACGCGCCTTCGTTGAAGGCGCTGATGTACGAACGCGCCGCGTTGTGCAGGTCGAGTTCGCCGCCGGCGCGCACCGCGCCGCGCGACTTGGCGAACGTTTCGAGATCCGG
>PMFP01000025.1:9149-9747 GCA_003155175.1 Vulcanimicrobiota bacterium | reverse complement strand
AACTGGCGCGTCACGCCCGCGCGATCTTCGGTCTTGGCCGCCGCGCGGCGGATCAAACCGTTGATGATCGAGGACTTTCCCGAATTCGGCAAGCCGACGACGATCGCGCGGGAGGTCCCACGCCGCGCTTTCACGAGCCGCTGCAATGCCGCGCCCAAGCGCGAGACGCTGCCTTGATCGCGGCCCACCGTCGGGACGACTTCGAAGCCGCGACGCAGATCGTAGTCCACCCAGCGTCGCGTCACGTGCGGGTCGGCAAGGTCTTCGCGGTTGAGCACGATCAAGCGGTCGCGGCTGCCCGCGAGTTTGTCGAGCATCGGATTGCGCCCGCTGCGCGGGACGCGCGCGTCCACGACCTCGACGACGACGTCGATGGATTTGAGGTATTCGCCGATGCGGCGCATGGCTTTGACCATGTGGCCCGGGTACCACTGAACGGCGCGTTCGAGATCGGATGCCATCGCCGTTATAATGCGCCGAAGCGCCCGGCCGGCCAGATGGCGCCGAAAGCCTTGCCGCTGATCGAATCGTAGGGCACCGGGCCGAAGACGCGCGAGTCCTCGCTGTTGGCCCGGTTGTCGCCCATCACGTAGACGCT
>PMFP01000025.1:0-9053 GCA_003155175.1 Vulcanimicrobiota bacterium | reverse complement strand
ACGAATTCGCCCGACGCGATCTCGGGCTCCATCGAAAGACCCGATACCGGCTGCGTCCGCAAGAAAAATGCGGCGATGAGGACGGCCAAAACCGTCAGTTGCAAGGTGAGGCTCGCGAGCGAGCGCCAAGGCAGAGCGCGAGACACGACGGGAGGGCTTTCGACGCGCGTCTCCGGGGCCTTGCCTGTCATCGTTGGAGCGCGCGAGCTTCCGTAACCGGCCAAAACACCACGACGGCCCGGCCGGTGAAGCCGGCACGCTCGCCCGCGCGGGGGCCGGTCGCGAAGGTTCCGGCATCTTGGGCGAAGCCCCAAATGTGTGAGTCTTCCGAATCGTTCCGGTTGTCGCCCAGCATCAGGTAGCAATTGGGCGGAATGCGGTCCGGCGCCGTCCACATCGCTTTGGGAGGGACGTTGGCGAAGTGCGGGTCGATCGGCTGAAATCCGCCGCCGTTGTCCACGTAGATGCCGTAGTCGCGGATCTCGAGTTTGTAGTCCGGCTGTGCGGCGATGTAGGGCTCCTTGAGCGCCTGCCCGTTGCGATAGACGATCCCCCCGTGAATGCTGATCGTGTCGCCGGGTATGCCGATCACGCGCTTGATGAAGTCGTCGGTTTCGGGCAGCGGCGGCGGAAACACGACGACGTCGCCGTGCTGCGGCTGGTGGAACCGGTATTCGAACTTGTTGACGAGCAGTACGTCGTGAATTTGCAACGTCGGCAGCATCGAGCCCGACGGAATGTAGTAGGTTCGCGCGACGAACGTGATGAGCAGCCATGCGGCGACGCCGGCGATGATGAACGGGTCGAGGTATTCGCGCGCGAACGCCTTGCCTTTGTCGCCGCCGCCCGCGGGGACGGGACGCAGGGTCACGACCAACCGTACGAGGACGATGATGGCGACGAGGATGAGAAGTTGGGTGGGCGTCATCGTGCTCCGTTACCGTAGAATCGAGAAGCGAGGCAGGGGCCAAAGAACCGAGAAGGCGCGTCCGCTAAAGCCGGAGCCCTTGGCAAAACCCCACACGTGCGAATCGTCGGAGTAGTTCCGGTTGTCACCCAACATGAGGTAGAAGCCCTGCGGGATCCGGTTCGGCGCTTGCCACAGCGAGCGCGGCGGAACGTCGGCGCGGGTGGGATCGAGCGGGCGCCCGTCCACGTAGATTGCGTAATCCTTGATCTCCAAGTCGTATTTCGCCGGCTGGTTCGTATACGGCTCGCGCACCGGAAGCGCGTTCCGGTAGACGATACCGTCGGAAATCCGAATGGTGTCACCGGGGATGCCGATCACTCGCTTGATGAATTCGGCCGGCTGCGACGCGAGCGGCGGTGCGAAGATCGCGATCTCTCCGTCGCGAGGACGGCGCAGGCGATACGCGAGCTCGTCCACGAGCACCACGTCGCGAACTTGCAGCGTCGGAATCATCGAGATGGACGGGATGTAAAACGTCCGGACGACGAACGTCGTGAGGAAGAGCGCGAACAGCACGGCCACGATCGCGCCGTAGAGATAGTCGCGCACCACGACTGCGGCCGGCAATTTTTTGTCGCCGGCCGTTTCTCCACTCGGAATCTGCACCGGACTGCGCGGCGATTACTTGGCCGGCTTCTTCTCTTTGATGCGCGCCGCTTTGCCGATCTTCTCGCTGAGGTAGTAGAGGCGGCTGCGGCGGACGATGCCGCGCTTGCTTACTTCGATCTTCTCGACGCGCGGGCTGTGGACCAGGAACGTCTTCTCGACCCCGACGCCGTGCGCGACGCGCCGGACGGTCAGCGACTCGGCCGTGCCGCCGCCCTTGCGAACGGTCACGACGCCCTCGAACATCTGGGTGCGCTCCTTGCCGCCTTCGATGACTTTGGAATACACCTTGACGGTGTCGCCGGAACGAAACTCCGGGACGTTGCTCTTGAGTTGGTCGCGGTTAAGGACATCGATGACGTTCATGGCTGCTTTTCTTTGTGGGCGCCGGGGAGCGAAATGAAGTGCCGAGCCCGTGGAGGGCCCGGGAAGAACCACGGAATGATACCATGCAGCTTCCTAGCCGTGCAAGGACAAGCCCCGGGGCGGCTAGTCCCCGTCCCGAAGGTCGGCGAGCAGGTCGCTCCGGCGCTCGGCCGTGCGGCGCCGGGACTCGTTTCGCCGCCACTGCGCGATCTTTGCATGGTTGCCCGAGAGCAGGACCTCTGGGACGGCCACGCCCCGGAAGACGGGCGGACGGGTGAAACTCGGGTAATCCAGCAGCCCGGCTGCGAACGACTCTTCCTCCAGAGACTCTTTNNCAGACGACGACCAGCCGGTCGAGCTCGCCCAGGCGGCGGGCGTCGTCTTGGGTGAACGGCCGTCCCGCCGGCGAGGGCACGACGATGCTCCGCCGTTCGTGCGCCGGGGCCGTGCCGATGATGCCGTCCAGGACGCGCGCGACCGGTTCGATTCGCAAGACCATGCCCGCGCCGCCGCCGTACGGCACGTCGTCGGCGCGTTCGTTGCCGATCAGCGCGTCGAGCAGATGATGGTAGCGCACGCCGACGACGCCGCCTTCGACCGCCCGGCCGACGATCGAAAGCCCGACGAAGGGCGCGAAGACCTCCGGAAAGAGCGTGACGACGTCGATCGTGAACACGCGAGCGCCGTCCGGTTAGCGGGAGCGCGCGCGCGGCGCGGACTCTACGTTCGTGATCTCGTGAAGATATTCGAACAGCTGCGGGAGCGTGATCGCGTCGAGCTCGGCGCGTTCTTTGATCGTGTCGTCGTCCTCGCCCTCGTCGCGAATGTAGCAGCGCGTCTCGCTCTCGTCGTTCTCGCTGATGAACGAGACCGCAAAGCCGCGCCCGGGCGTTTCGTCGTAAATGCGCATCGTCTGCGGATTGAGGATCTCGATCGAGTGCGCCTGATGATGGGCGTCGAAGAGCAGAATCTTGAGGTGCTCGTAGTTCGTGACCTCGATCCGCCCGACCACGAAGACGTTTTTTGCCGAAAAGAACTCATGACCGCGCTTGCTGCGGCTCGAGATCTCGTAGAAGACGCGATGCGCCAGAAAGCGGCCTAAGATCTTGCGGAGGGTCGCGAGGGAGGCGAGCGTCTCCGTTCGATTGCCACGCGTATAGATGATCTTCACGGGCGGCTGGGGACCTTGCACGGGTCCGCAGGCGGCCCCTGCCGAAAGACGGCTCGCCATGTTCTCCGTGCCCGATATTGCCGTCGTTTCCGTCCTCGCGCTCTTGCTCTTCGGCCCCGACCGCCTGCCCTCGCTCATGCGCCAGGCCGGCCGCGTCATGCGCGACATTCAGAACACGTCCGCCTCGTTCGTGAGCGAGATGGAGCGCGCCGCCGACGTGAACGAGCGTCCGTCGCCGCCTCCCGCCCCGCCGCCGCTGGCCGCCGTTCCGGCCGCCGCGCCCGAGCCTGAGGCGCCGCCGCCCGAATTGCCGGTCGAACCTCACCTGCCGGGCATCTCGTAGCCGCAGAGGCGCCGCCACAGCGCCATGACCCGCACGACGTAGCGCCGGGTCTCCGCATACGGTGGAATGCCTCCGTAACGCGCGACGGCTCCGGCACCCGCGTTGTACGCGGCCAGCGCGATCCGGTATCGCTCGGGCCCGGGAAGGCCCCGATAGCGATCCAGCAGCCCGCGCAGATGAACGGCGACGCCGTGAAGGTTCTGTTGCGGATCGTTCGGATCCACGCCCAGGCCGGCGGCCGTGCCGGGCATCAACTGACCCAGGCCGAGCGCGCCTGCCGGCGAGACGCTGGCGGGACGCCAGCTCGATTCGGTCGCGACCAGCGCGACCATCAGGCGCGCGTCGAGCCCGCTGGCGTCGGCTTCCGCGATGGTGCGCCTGGCGAGCGCGAGACTCTGGGCTCCCCCGAGCGCTGGGTTAAACGCCTCGAGCGCCCGCGCGTACGCCGCGACGGCATCGTCCGCAGGCGACCGCACCGGGAACGCAAGCAACGAGAGTGCGAAAAAACAAAACGCGCGCATGGGGCACCCAAGTACCCAATACGCGCGAAAGGCGAGACGTTTATTCCCGTTGTCCGACGCGTGCTTCCGGGAGCCGCCGAGNNAACGCGCGCATGGGGCGGCCAGTGCCCTATACGCGCGATCTGCGAGACGTCGTCTAAATCTTAAATATTGAAGTTTTGACGCAGTTCGTTGATGCGTTGTTGCACCATCGAACGCACTTGGCCGTTGAGGCGATCTTTCTGTTCGTCGGGCAGACGCTTNNGCGGGTTCGCCTTCGTAGCTCGACTTGGCGTTGGGCGCATAGGGTCCCTGATATCCGTTGCCGTTCTCCGGCCCGCGCGATTCCCGCGGTGTGGTCCAACTGTCAGACATGCCTCGCTCCTTTGCTGTTCGATCCATCTTACCCGTTCCGGCAGCCGGTTGTTACCCCTCGTCGCGCGCCCGGCTGAATTTCACGTGCTCCGGGTATTGCGCGGCGATGCTCTCGACGGCGAGCTCCGCAGATCCGGCGATCGCGGCAACTGCCTCGTCGTCGCGGGTTGATTCGGGCCAATGTAGCCGCATGGTTCCCGACTCCTGCCGGACGTCGAGCGGAATCCGGGCGTACGATTCGAGCCCCAGCCGCGCCGATTGCAGGATGGCCGAGACGGCCGCGCATACGATGTCCTCGCCGTGCTCGGCGAACTCGGCGTGGCCTGTAGCAAAAATCGAGGACAGCCGGTCGCGGCTGTCCCGATAAAAGGTCACGTCGAGCATCGTTGATGGGGCGTCGCGCTAGGCGACGTTGATTTTGGTGATCTTGATTTCGGCGAAGCGCTGGCGGTGGCCGGTCAATTTACGGACGCGCTTCTTGGGCTTATAGCGGAAGACGAGAATTTTCTTGTCCTTGGCCTGGCGCAGAACCGTCCCGGTGACCGAGGCGCCTTCGACCGTCGGCGCGCCGACTTTGAGGTCGTCGCCCGATCCGGCCAGAATGACGCGGTCGAACGTCACGTCGGAGCCGACCTCGGACTCGAGGAGGTCGGTGCGGATGACGTCGCCTTCGGAGACTTTATACTGCTTGCCGCACGTTTCGATTATCGCGAACATAACCGAGCAACTTTACCAGGACCCCCAGGCCCTGTCAACGACAGGAGCCCCCACGGAGGCCTAACCTTCTAGAGTCGCCTTCATGAGGGTGGCGACTTCGCGCGCGGCCGGGTCCTCGAAGCGTTCCAGCATCCGGACCACGCTCCGGCGATCGGTTTCGGAGCGGTTTTGCGAGAGCTTATACTTGCCTTCCAGTTTGGTTACGGGAATCTCGAAGGCGACGATCGCGTGCAGCATCGCGTCGCGATACTCGGGATCGAGGACGTCGGTTCTCCAGTGCGGCATCGGCTGAGGCGGCAGCGTCTCTTCGTGGAGTTCGCTCAAGCGGCGCCCGAGCTCGAGCGTTTCCTCGAGATCGTTGACGATTCGCGGGCGTCCGAGCGCGTGAACGGCGGTGTAGTTCCACGTCGGCACGTCCGGCTTTTCGTACCACGACGCCGAGACGTACGCATGCGGTCCGGTGAAGATCGCCAGCGCGTCGCCGTTGCCGAAACTCTTCCATTGCGGGTTGGCGCGCGCGAGGTGCGCTTTGAGCACGAACTCGCCGCTCTCGACGTCCACCATGAACGGCAGGTGCGTTGCAAAGGGCGCTCCGTCGAGCATCGTAACGAGCGTGCCGAACGAATAGCGCCGGATGAACGCGAGCAACTGGTCGCGGTCGTCGAGGCGGTTGTGACGCGGAACGTACATGTGCGTTACCTACGGCGTGAGGGTTAAGCGATCTGCGGTCGCAGCTCGCACGGCGGCGTAAGAAAAGGGCAGCGGCAAGAGTTTGCCCGCGACCCAGTCGGCGGCCTGGTCCGTATAGTGCCCGGAGCCGGGCTGCCCGGATTCGCCCTGCGGAATCGTGATGCCGCCCGCGTCCCAGTTTCCGACGTCCCAAACCGCGCGGAAGCTCTGCGAGAAGCCGCCATTCTGGACGTGAACCGTATACGAGTCGCCGTTCCCTGCGAACGTGGTGCCGTTGAGAAAGCTCATCCCCAGCGCGGCGAGCGGATGTTTGACGCGAACGGCGCCCGCCACGCCCCAGGTTTGCTGCAGCGCGGCCGTATCGTCGGGCGTCTTGGTAACGGCGTCGAGCGCCGCCGGAATCTTGTTCCCGAGCGGCGAGCGCAGGTAGATGGACGTCGTCATCATGTTCTGATTTTTTTGCGCGTTCATGGCCTTGCGCAACGCGGCCGCGATCGTGGCGCCGTGCGAGTCCGGAGCGAACCGTCCGTCCCACGCTGCCAGCGACGCGACCAGCGCCCGTTGACCGGCGGCAAGCGTCGTCGCGTTGCGTTCTTTGGCGGCGAACGCGCGTGCGAGGTCCCGCTCCGCGAGCGAAAGCGTGTCCATCTGCATGGCGGTGAAGTACGCGACGTCGTACGTGTTGCGCGCGGCGAGCATCTGCGCGACGCGATAGGCGCGATAGGGCGGCGCGAACTCGGGGCTGAGGCGCAGCGGATAGCCGGGTCCGTACATCTTATTGTTGGAGGTCCAGACGACGGCGTCGCGCGATGCGGCCACGTGCGGCAGTTCGTCGAACGCGACCAGCGGATACGGATGCGCGAGGTCTTTGGCGGGATGCACGTAGCGCGACCACGCCGGGTCGTTGGGAATCGCGCCGGCCAGATGATAGGCGGCGCGTCCGGTGACGTCGGCGAGCGCGAAGTTCTGCGTAGGTCCCGGGTACGTCCGCAGCGCGCGCACGGCGTCCTCGATCGAACCGGCGCGGTCGAGTGCGTCGAACGTTGCGAGCGACGAGCGCGGGTTGGCGTATGCGTCCCAGCGCACGAGCACGAAACGGCCGTCGTCGAGCTTGGTTCCGAACGCGTCCGGCGTGCGATAGTAGCGCTGCTGCACGTCGCCCCCGAAACGAACGTGGAAGGTCTCGCTCTGCCACGCGCGCGCGTCGAGGGGCGGCGCCTCGTAGACCGAGAGCGACGCGGTCGTGCCGTTGGTCGCGGCCCACGCAATGCGATCGTTGTGGCCCAGAATCACGCCCGGCGTGCCGGCCAGCGTAGCGCCCGCGGCGTGATAGCCGGGGAACGAGAGATCCACGAGATACCACACGCCCGGAATGCCGAGCCGGAGATGCGGATCGTTGGCCAACAACGCACGGCCCGTCGTGGTATGGCCTGCGCCCGCCGCCCACTGATTCGATCCGACCGGCGCGCGCGGGTCGAGCAGGGTCGCGACGCGCGCCGTGCAGTTTGACGTCTGCCGGACGTGCGCGAGCCCCTCGGTCACGGGCGCGTCGTAGCATGGATCGGTGATCGGGTTGGTCGCGTCGTACGTGCCCGCGCGCCAGGACGGATCGCGTCCGGCGACTTCGTTCCAGTCGTCGGTGAGATCCAGGACCGTCGCGAAGCCGACCGCGAGCGAATCTTGGGGGGCCCACGGCTGCGGGCGGTACGTCAGCGCGCGGAACTCGACCGGCGTGGGCTGCGTGCGCATCGCCGCGTTGACGCCGTCGGCGAACGCCTGCAAGTCGGAACGGCCGCGCTCGTCGAGGCGCGACCACTGCGTCGCGGCAATGGCGCGAACCGGCACGATGCGCGAGTCTTCGTCGGCGGCGAGCCCGGGTTTGCCGAGAATCTCGGCCAGCTGCCCGTAGACGTAGCGGCGGAGCAAGTCGAGTTGGAACAGACGGTCCGAACCTTCGACGAAGCCTTGCGCGAAGAACGCGTCGCGTTCGTTGCGCGCGCGAATGTGCGGCACGCCGCGCGCGTCGCGCAGGATCTCGACCGGCTGGCGAACGCCCAGGCCCGCGAGCGTGCCCGTCGTGCGCGCCGCCGCGTGCATGCCGGAGAAGACGCTGGTGGTGTAGGTGACGGCGACGATGAGAACGATGGCGACGAGAACGGCGGCGATGCGAAGCGCGATCCGGACGCTACGCGTCAACGAGGACGTCCTCGCCTTCGGTTCGCACGCGGAACGTGCGCAGCGGTACGACTGCGGGCAGCGTCAGCGCCGCTCCGGTGACCGCGTCGAACGTGGCGCCGTGCCGCGGGCAAACGATGCAGCGGCCTTCGAGTTCACCTTGGTCGAGGGGAGCGCCGTCGTGCGTGCACATGTCTTCGACGGCCGTGATCTCGCCGTCCACGTTGCAGAGCAAAATCTCTTGGCCGTCGGTCTCGACGGCCTTCGTGGTTCCGGGCGGGATTTCCGAGATGTGGGCGACGCGGCGAAAGGCCAGTGTACGACTCCTGGGTTTTACCCGACCGAGCCTTCCATCTCCATTTTGACGAGACGGTTCAGCTCGACGGCATACTCCATCGGGAGTTCTTTCACGAAGAAGTCGAAGAACCCGTTTACGATCATGGCGGTGGCGTCGGCCTCCGAGAGGCCGCGGCTCATCGCGTAGAAGAGCTGGTCCTCGCCGATCTTGCTGACGCTGGCTTCGTGCTCGACGGTGGAGCGCTGCTCGTGAATCTTCATCGTCGGCTTCGTGTCGCTGGCCGACTGGTCGTCCATGATGAGGGCGTCGCATTTGACGCGGGTTTTCGCGCCGACCGCGCCCGGGAAGATCTCGACCAGGCCGCGATAGGTCGTCTTGCCGCCGTGCGCGGTGACGCTCTTGTTCGTGACGACCGAGGTCGTGTTGGGCGCCGCGTGGATCACTTTCGCCCCGGCGTCCTGGTGCTGGCCTTCGCCGGCGAACGCCATCGAGAGAATCTCACCGCGCGCGCCCTCGCCCATGAGGTAAATGGCCGGATACTTCATGGTCAAGCGCGAGCCGATGTTGCCGTCCACCCACTCGACCGTCGCGTTCTTGTGAGCGACCGCGCGTTTGGTGACGAGATTGAAGATGTTGCGATACCAGTTTTGGATCGTGGTGTACCGGATCGACGCGTCGTCGTGCGCGATCAGTTCGACGACGGCGCTGTGAAGCGACGAGGTCGAGAACTTCGGCGCGGTGCAGCCCTCGATGTAGTGAATCTTGGCGCCTTCGTCGGCGATGATCAGCGTGCGTTCGAACTGGCCCATGTTCTCGGCGTTGATGCGGAAGTACGCCTGAAG
>PMFP01000153.1:5334-6483 GCA_003155175.1 Vulcanimicrobiota bacterium | reverse complement strand
TGCGGTCGTGAGCGTCAAACCGTTCGCGGTGCTGAAATTCGGCGGAACGTCGCTCGCGACGCCGCAGGTGCGCGACCTGGCCGTACAGCGGGTGGCGGACGCACGCGGAAGCGGCTTCGCGGTCGTGACGGTCGTCTCGGCAATGGGACGCGCGCCGGAGGCGTACTCGACGGACGGCTTGCTGGAACTCATCGGCGGACGCAGCGGGACGCGCAACGCCGACGTGCTGATGGCCAGCGGCGAGATGATCTCGGCGGCGGTCTTCGCCGAAGCGCTGGTGGCCGAAGGGATCGACGCGATCGCGCTGACCGGCGCGCAGGCGGGCATCGTCACGGACGCGGCGCACGGCGACGCCTCGATCGTGCGCATCGAACCGCATACCGTCAAAGCGCTGGCCGAGATGGGCGTCGTGCCCGTCATCGCGGGGTTTCAGGGCGCGACCGACGATGCGGTGATTACCACGCTCGGACGCGGCGGCACCGACCTCACGGCGGTCGCGCTCGGGGACGCGCTGGGAGCGGAGCGCGTGGACATCTTTACCGACGTCGAGGGCGCCATGACGGCGGATCCGCGGCGCGTCGCGTCGGCACGCACGATCGAGCGCGCGTCGCACGAAGAGATGAGCGAACTCGCGCAGCACGGCGCCAAAGTCATGCATCACAAAGCCGCCGAGCACGCGCATCGCAGCGGCACGCCGTACGCGATTCGCAGCGTGGAGTCGGGCACCGGGACGGTCGTGGACGATGCCGTGGATCACCGGCGGCCGGTTACGGGCGTCACCGTCTCGGGCGGGCTGACCTGGGTGCGCGCGATTCGCGGCGACCTCGTGCACCAGCGCCAGCGGATGCAGACCGAACTCGAGATGTTCCGCCGGATCGCCGCGGCCGGCATCTCCATCGACCAAGTGACGATCAACCAGACGGGCGTCGCGTTCGCGGTGCGAGCCGAGCGCGGCGAAGACGTGCGCGCCGCTTTGACGGACCTCAATCTCGCGATCCGCTTTCGCGAAGGCTGCAGCAAACTGGCGATGGTCGGCCGCGGGATGTTCGGGACGCCGGGCGTCGTGTACGAGATCGTCAACGCGCTCTCGGAGGCCAACGTCGAGATCATCCACTGCACCGACAGCAACATCACGGTTTCGGTGCTGGT
>PMFP01000153.1:0-5323 GCA_003155175.1 Vulcanimicrobiota bacterium | reverse complement strand
GCGGCTGGCGCGCTGGCTGATCGAGCGCGGCAACGACGGGCTGGTCGTGGCCGGCTCCACCGGCGAGAGCCAGACGCTCGACCTCGACGAGCGCACCGAGCTGGTGCGCGCGGTCAAAGCGGGGGTTGGCGAGACGGCGGTGGTGATCGCCAACGTCGGCACCAGCGACACGCGCGCCTCGGTCGAAGGCGCCAAGCGCGCCGCGGCGGCGGGCGCCGACGCGCTGCTGGCGGTCGTGCCCTGGTACAACAAGCCGACGCAGAGCGGCATGCTGGCACATTTCGGCGCGATCGCCGATGCGACGCCGCTTCCGGTCATCGTCTACAACATTCCGGGCCGGTCGGTGGCCAACATCTTGCCCGCGACGCTGCTCGACCTCGCGCGCAAGCATCGCAACGTCGCCGGCGTCAAAGAATCCAGCGGCGATCTCAAGCAGATCGCTACCATCGTGCGCGACAAGGAACCGGGCTTTCGCGTCTTCGCGGGCGACGACCATCTCTTTCTTCCCTCGCTAGCCGTCGGCGCGGACGGGCTCGTCGGCGTAGCCACGCATCTGAATTCTCGCGAATTCCGGCGCATGTACGACGCCTATCGCGCGGGCGACACCCGCGAAGCGGCGTGCATCCATTCGGGGCAACTCGCGCTCATCGACGCGCTGTTCGCCACGACCAGTCCGATCGGGGTCAAATGGGCGATGAACCAGATGGGCTTTAAAGCCGGACGCTGCCGCCTGCCGCTCGACGAGCTTCCCGACGCACTCGCGGACCGGCTGCGTCCGCTGCTTGACGCGTATGCCGGCTGACGCCGTCGAGATCTTAGGCTGCCGTCTGGATGCGATCGACGCCCGCGAGGCGACGGCGCGCATTCTGGCCTTCGCGCGCGATCCCGCGGCGCACGCGCAGGTCGTCACGCTCGGCACCGAAATGGTCGTCTACGCGCAGAACGACGAGCTCTTCCGCCGCGTCGTGAACGCGTGCGCGCTTTCGCTGTGCGACACGGTCGGTCTGCTCGCGGTCGCGCGCAAGCGCGGCGCGGAGCTGGACGAGCGCGTGACGGGCGTCGAACTGCTCGACGACGTGTGCGCGGCGGCCGCGCGCGAGCGATTGCCGGTCTATTTCTTCGGCGGCGCCGCCGGCGTCGCGGCGGGAGCGGCGGCCGCGCTGGCCTCGCGGCATCCCGGGCTGCCCGTGGCGGGAACGCGCAGCGGGTTTTTCACCGACGCCGAGAGCGGGCGGATTGCCGAAAGCATTCGCACGAGTGGGGCGCGGGTTCTGTTTGCCGGGCTCGGATCGCCGCGGCAAGAGTTTTGGCTGGCGGAGCATCTCGACGCGACGGGATGCGGCGCGGGCATCGGCGTCGGCGGATCGTTCGACGTGATCGCGGGGCGCGTGCGGCGCGCGCCGGTTGCATGGCGGCGCGCCAACGCCGAGTGGCTCTACCGTTTGGTGAGCGAACCCGCGCGCTGGCGGCGTCAACTCGCGCTGCCGCGCTTCGTCTGGCTGGTCGGGCTCGAGAGCGCGGGCCTGCGTCACAGGAAAGGCACGAGCGAACCGACGTGAAGGCGATGATTTTGGCGGGAGGGCTCTCGACGCGGCTCTACCCGCTCACCAAACAGGTTCCCAAGCCGCTGGTTCCGGTGGCGGGCGAACCAAACGCGGCGCACCTGGTTCGTTACCTCGAAGCGGCGGGCTTTGACGAGATCGCGATCAACGTGCATTACNNGCGTACTTCGGCGACGAGCACTTCGTCGTCGTCGGCTGCGACGACCTCACGGATCTCTCGCTCGAGGCGCTGCTGGCGTTTCACCACCGGCGCAACGCCATCGCGACCATCGGGCTGGTGGAGCGCGAGGACGTCGAGCAGTACGGGGTGGTCGTCGTGGACGAGAAGGGACGCGTCCTCGGCTTCCAGGAAAAACCGCGCAAGGGCACCGAGCGCAGCAACCTGGTCAACACCGGCGTGTATGCGTTTTCGCCCGCGATCTTCCGGCAGATTCCGGCGGACACGTTTTACGATTTCGGCAAGCAAGTTTTTCCCGGACTTCAGGAAGCGCAGGCCGCGTTTTACGGCTACGACGCGCGCGGGGCGTACTGGTGCGACATCGGCACGCCGGACGAATACCGCCGCGCGAGCTTCGACGTCGTGAGCGGGCGCTTTTCGATTCCCCATTCGCACGGCAGCGGCACCGACCCGAGCGCGAACGTAGATTCCGGCGCGCGCATCGAGGGCGACGTGTGGATCGGCGCGCACGCGAAGATCGCGGCGGGCGCGACGATCGTGGGGCCGAGCGTGATCGGCGACGGCGTCGCCGTCGGCAGCGACGCGCGCATCGAGCGTTCCATTCTCTGGCGCGGCGCCTCCGTGGGCGCCGGGGCGACGCTGCGGGAATGCATCGTCGGCATGGACTATGCCGTTGAAGCCGGGGCGACGCTGGACGGCGCGGTCGTTGCGAACGAGGCCGTGGCAACCTAGCTCCTAGCGGCCCGTAGGCGACGCGTGAACGGCGCGTCGTGCTGGAGCGCATTCTCGAGTTCGTCTTTCCCGCGCAGTGCGCGGCGTGCGATGCGGCCGGTTCAGGGCTGTGCGCGCGCTGTTTTCCGGCGCGCGATCCCGTGTCGCGCACGTTGCCGACGCTGCGTGTGCGCGCGCTTGGACGCTACGAGGGCGCGTTGCGCGACGCGATCTTGGCGCTCAAGAACGGGCGACGCGACGTAGCGCGCGAGCTCGGGCGGCGGCTCGGGCCGCTTGCGCCCGGCGGGGCGCAGCTGGTGCCGGTGCCGACGTCGGCGCGGCGCTTGCGCGAACGCGGAATGGACGGGGTTCGCGCGATCGCGGAGGAGATCGCCGCGCGGGAGCCTGCGACTTGCGTCGCAGCCGCGCTCGTGCAGCTCGGCGATGCGGCGCAGCAGGGGCGATCGCGGGAAGAGCGTTTGCACGCTCGGGGGCGCTTCCGGTTGGCGCGCGCGTTGCCTCATGCAACGGGCGAAATCGTGCTGGTGGACGACGTCGTGACGACCGGCGCGACCTTGGAGGACTGCGCGGCGACGTTGCGCGGCGCCGGCTATGCGGTCGCACGCGCACTCGCGGTAGCGGTTGCCGAAACGGACGTGGGCGCGCCGCTGCCGAAGCAGTAAGCCTCTTGGAAACGCACGCGCACTTAACGCCGCTCGACCGGCTCTTTCTCGAACGCGCCGTCGAACTGGCCGCCCGCGGAATCGGAAACACCTCGCCGAATCCGCCGGTCGGCGCCGTCGTCGTGCGCGACGGACGCATACTCGGCGAGGGCTACCACCATCGCGCGGGCGACGCGCACGCCGAAGCCAACGCGCTGCGCGACGTGAACGATGCGAGCGGAACCACCGTCTACGTCTCGCTCGAACCGTGCAATCACGTCGGGCGGACGCCGGCTTGCAGCCACACGCTGGCCGACGCGGGCGTGAGCCGCGTCGTGGTCGGCGCGCTCGATCCCAATCCGAAGACGAACGGCGCGGGGATTTCGTTTCTGCGCGAGCGCGGCGTGCGCGTGGACGTCACCGACGACCAGCGGGCGCGTGCGATGATCGAGCCGTTCGGCGAATCGGTGTGCAGCGACCGTCCGTACGTCGCGCTCAAGATCGCGATGTCGCTCGACGGGTTCATCACGTCGGAGCCCAACGTGCAAGAGCGCATTACGTCGGAAGAAGAACGGCTCTACGTGCGCGACCTGCGCATCGCGCACGACGCGGTCATGGTCGGGGCGCGAACGGTGCGGGTGGACGATCCGCTGCTGACGGTGCGGCCGCCGCACGACCGGCTGCGCGAATACGTTCGCGTCGTCGCCTGCAGTTCGGGGAGCGTGAATCCGGCGAGCCGGATCTTCGAACCCGTGCCCGGATACGCCAAGACCGTCGTGCTGGCGCCGGCGGGCGCGCGCGAACGGTTCGCCGATCTTGCGGGGGTTGCCGACGTGCTGTTCGCAGGCAACGACGATGCGACCGAGCTGGACTTGCATGCGGCGCTGAGCGCGCTGCGCCGCGAACGCGGCGTACAGAGCGTCTTGTGCGAGGGCGGCCCGATGCTGGCGGGCAAGCTCATTTCGAGCGAGCTGTGCGACCGGCTGATCTGGGCGATCGCTCCGCTGTTGCTGCGCGGGGATCTCGCGGTGCCCGCGCTGGCCGGCAACGGGATTTCGGGGAAGCGGTTACGGTTCGACCGCGTCGAGAGCGTCGGACCGGACGTCGTCATATCGGGAGTGTTCGAACGTGTTTAGCGGACTGGTCTCCTATCGCGCCACCGTCGTCGAGCGCAAGGACGCGCGCGGCGGCAACACGCTGGTGCTGCGCTGTGAAGGCGTGGCGCAAGAGCAGCCGCAGGTGAAGGACTCGATTGCCGTCAACGGCGCGTGCCTCACGGCGACGCGGATCGAAGGCGAGGAGATCTGGTTCGACGTCGTTCCCGAGACGCTGGCGCGAACGGATCTGGGCGCCTTGCAGCCCGGCGATCTGGTCAACCTTGAATACTCGCTGCGCATGGGCGAACGGCTGGGCGGACATTTCGTCTACGGTCACGTTGACGCGCGGGCGGCGGTCATCTCGCGCGCGCCCGAAGGTCAAGGCGAGCGCGTGCGCATCGAACGGCCCGAAGCGCTGGCGCGCGCCATCTGCGAGAAGGCGTATGTCGCCGTGGACGGCGTGAGCCTGACCGTGGCCAAGACCGGGCCGGGGTGGTTCGAGGTCGCGGTGATTCCCGAGACGCTCGTGCGCACGACGATCGGTCACCGCCCGGACGGCAGTTTCGTCAATCTCGAGATCGACCCGTTCGCCCGCTACGCCCTTGCCGCCATGGAGAGCCGATGAAATTCGCCGACCCCGTCCATCCCGGAACCCGGACGTTCGAAACGCGGCTGCGCGTGCAATGGGCGGACATCGACGTCGCCGGCATCATGTATTTCGCGTCGTACTGGCGGTTTGCCGAGCGCGCGGAGATGGAGATGTTCCGCGAAGCCGGATTTCCGTACGACACGGTGTTTGAGGAGTACGACGTCTGGCTGCCGCGCGTGCACGTCGAAGCGACCTATCACGCGCCCGCGCTGATGGACGACTGGCTGCGCATGCGCACGCACATCGTGCACGTCGGCGCCTCCAGCGTCCGCTGGGTGACGGTGTTCTTCAACGAGCGAACGGGAGAAGCCGGAGCCGTGTTCCGCTTCACCGTCGCCTGCATGGATCGCGATACCAAAAAGAGCCGCGCGCTCCCCGCACCGATTCGCGAAGCGTTGCTGGCGTTCGTCGCACCGGCGCATGAGGCATAGGCGTCCTTCGACAAGCTCAGGATGACACTGTGG
>PMFP01000151.1:1208-2989 GCA_003155175.1 Vulcanimicrobiota bacterium | reverse complement strand
AGTTCGGACGCGAGCTCGGATTCAGCCGCGGTCGTCTTGGCCGCCCGGTCCTGGAGCCCGCGCGGAACGCGCACGACGCTCGCGCGATCGCGTAGATAGTGGTGAATCTCGCCCGCAATAAAGGGCACGGCGTAGGTGGTCAGCTTCACTTCCCGCGAGGCGTCGAAGCGATCTATGGCTTTAATCAGCCCGATCGTGCCGATCTGCTGGAGATCTTCGAGGGACTCTCCCCGGTACTTGAAGCGCGCGGCGACCGATCGTACGAGCCCGAGATGCTCGAGCACGAGGCGCTCGCGTTCGTCTCCGGATCCGGTGGACGTCAATCGATCGCCTTCGTAACGGCGAGATGATAGCGGTCGGGGCTTCCAAGCGTCACGTCGTCGGCGATNNGTGAATTCGATGCCGGACGCGCCGCGCGCGGTCGCGAGCGCGTGGCGGTACGCCTCGGTGACCGCGAGCTTAAGGTCTTCGATCGTGGCCGTCGAGAAATCGAAGTAGGCGGCCATCCCCGCCACCGCGAGCCGCAGCAGCGCGGCCCACTCTGGGTCGCACGGCACCGCTAGGCGAATTTCCTGGCGCCTGGGTTCAGACGAACTACGAGCTTCCATATGCTGCGGACTCCTCGGCTATTTGCTCTGCGGCCTGCTTGATCGCCTCGGCAACGTGGACTACTTCTTCCATGGGCTTCTCTTCCAGCGCGATGACGCGGTTGTCCGCTTTCTCGATTGCCCGGATCAGTTCGTCGAGTTTGAGATTGATCGCTCGCGTATCGTGCCACTGGGCGTTATTGAGGATGAACACCATCAGAAACGTGACGATGGCGGACGTCGTGTTCATGACGAGTTGCCACGTATCGGAGAAGCGGAAGACGGGCCCGGCGAGCGCCCAGGCCAGGATGACGGCGATAGCCATCACCGTTGCGAAGGGGCTCCCCGACGCCGCGTTGACGGATCTCGCGATAGATGAGAATCGGTCCCGCACTGCTACGCGGGAGCTCGGCCGCTGACGGCCCGAACGATCGCGAGCAGAACGATGGCTCCAATGACGGCGACGACGATGCTATAAAGGTTGATTCCGCTCGCGCCGCCATGGCCGAACAGATTGAACAGCCAGCCACCGACGACCGCGCCGACTACTCCGACGATTAGGTCGCCGAGGATTCCCCCTGGGCCTTCGCCCGGAACGGCGGATTTTGCGATGATGCCGGCCACGATGCCGACGACGATCCAAGCAAGTAAGCTCATGTTGTTGACCCTCCGGGACGAAAGTGCGCTCCGACTTTCCTGCCCGTAACCGCGTTTCGCTAAACCCGAGGGCCGGGCGTTTGGGCCAAACCGAGCCCGGGCATGAAGCGTTCATGTTTACCGCGTTATCGACCACGCTCCAGGTTGCCGCGGCAATCCACCATGCGAACTATCCGGCCTCGAAGGCCGATCTTCTCAGCGCGGCGCGCCGGCAATGTGCGCCGCGCGAGATCGTCTCGGTGATCGAACGCCTGCCGAAGGGACCGTTCGACTCGTTTACGGACGTGTTGGACGTCGTCTCCGCCGCTACGGCGGGGCGATTGGTTTGAGCCAGGAGAGCGCTTCGGCGATGCGCTCTTCGAAATGCGGTTCGCCGAGCAGCCAGTGCGCGTTCTCGGGATATTCGCGATACGTCATCGCCGGGCCGTAGTACGCCGCCATCGCGCGGCTCACGCCGATCGGGACGATGCGGTCGCGGACGCCGGCGAGTTCGAGCATCGGGCAGCGTACCTGCGCGCGCTCGACGCGATTCGATTT
>PMFP01000151.1:0-1201 GCA_003155175.1 Vulcanimicrobiota bacterium | reverse complement strand
GCTTCCCACTCGCTCAGGCGGAACGGCTTCTCCCACAGCGCCCACGTCGAGAAATGGCGCAGCAGTCCCGGCAGCATCACGGGCCGTAGCGGAAAGACGGGTGCCGGGGCGGCGCCGTTGACGAGCACGGCCGCCGCGACCGGAACGCGCGTAGCGACCATCTGCGCGATGAGTCCGCCCATCGAGTGGCCGACGAGCACGGGACCTTCGGATCGTGCGGCCGTCTGCGTGACGGCTTGCGCGTAATCGGCAATTCCTAGGCCGCGAAGCGCGTCGTCGGAATCCCCGGCGGCGTGACCGGGTAAGGCGACGGCGTTGCACGCGTAACCGGCCGATTCGAACGCCGCAACCCATCGGTGCCACACGTCCGGGCGGCTGAACATGCCGTGTATGAAGATCGCCGCTCGCCCCATGCTTAGCGCGCGCGAGCCGGTTCTCGCCGCATCGGCGGCGGTTTTCCGATGTCCACCCCGGCGGTCTTCAACTCGCGGGCCAGCTCGCCGCGAAACGTGAGGTAGTCCACTTCGGCTGCGTGCCGCTGGCCGCCGCTGAACGCGAAATGCGGGTTCGACGTTTCGTGTGCGATCGCAGCGGCCATATCTTTCGGGCGCTTGTAGCGCCCGAGGATTTCGAGGCACGCGATCTTGGCCTGGTAGTCCGCCATCGGCCAGATGCAGCCGATCGGCTGGAAGAGCCCGATGAAATAGAGATTGCCGTAGTCCGCGTGCATCATTTTTCGGTAGAGCGGGATCTTCTCCGCGTGTTTGAAGTCCACGAACTCGCGATCGAAGAACGGGAACGTCGTCCAGAACCCCGTGCACGCGCAGACGATGTCGAACGCTTCGCGCCGTCCGTCCGCGAACTCAACGTCTGCACCGTGCAGCGCGGCGATGGCGGGCCGCGGCAGAATGCGGCCGTGACGAATGTAATCGAGCACGTCGGAGTTGAGGGTCGGATGATGGCTCAGCACGGGCTGNNGGCGTCCGAGGACTTGCTGCTTGACCTTTCGCGGAACCCACGCCGGCGTGCGCGCCGCAAGGACGTCGGCCGGCTTGCCGAAGATGAACTTCGGAATGAACCACTGCGGGCTGCGCATGGAGAGGCACACCTTGCCGGCGACGCGCGCGGCTTCGACGGCCACGTCGCACGCGGAGTTGCCTCCGCCGATAACCAGGACGTTCTTGCCGCGCCACGTCTCGTC
>PMFP01000075.1:8380-9748 GCA_003155175.1 Vulcanimicrobiota bacterium | reverse complement strand
GAGATGGTGCGATCCGACGCGCGCGAGCTCTTCGGGCGTCGTTTCGAACGCGATCCGCGTCTGCGGCGACGGAAAGCCGGCCTCGGCATCCAATTCCGAGATGCAACCCACGCAGCGCGCGTTGCATTTCGGCGAGACGGGCAGCGCCGCTTCGCCCCGCTCGAGAAAGACGTTCTGGGCCGTGAAGCAACCGTATTCGCGAGAGCAGAGGGCGACTTGACCAAGCACCCGGTTTGCCGGGTCCAGCGCCATGCGCGCGTCGATGGCGCCTTCGAGCTCGCCCGGCGCAAAGTAGCGCGGCTGCCAGTCCTCGCCCTCGTCCGTACGCATCGCGGCAACGTAGAGTTGGTCGTCGATCGCGCAACAGAACGTGTATCCGAAGAGCGGCAAACGGGGCGCGTCGCGCGACGTCACGTACGCCGGCAGCAACGTTCGCGTGTAGCCGGCCGGCAGAATCGCCGCGAGCGCATAGCGCGCGTTCGGCGGCCCGATCGCCGTGAGCGGGCGGCGCTGCGGCAAGACCGCCTCGACCGTGCCGGTCGGAGCCGGGATCAGTTCCGCCGGATCCGCTTCGCGCACCACGCCGCCGTCGGCAAACGGCCGCACGGATTCGTCGTAGTAGATCAACCCTTGCGCGTCGCAATAGGCCAGGCCCGCACTCACAACGGCTTCTCGTAGACGTGCTGAGCCTTGACGCGCCCGTAGCCAAGCCGTTCGTAGAACGTGTGCGCGCGCTCGCGCACGACGTTCGAGCGCACCCTCAGCCGCGCGCAGCCGCGTTCCCGCCCCCAGGCTTCGGCCCGAGCCATCAGCGCTGCGCCGATCCCGCACGAGCGAAACTCGTCTTCAACGACCAGCGCGGTGGCTTCGCAGCGGACGTCGTCCGCGAGCGTCGGAGCCGGCACGATCGCTTCCACCAAGCCGACGACGCCGGCGCCCGAAACGACCGCGACGAAGATTTCGTGCGATGCCCCGCGCGCGGCCAGAACGCGGTCGACGTGGCCCGCCGTTACCTCGTAGCCGAGTTGGCGGAGCAGCGAGCGCAACCGCACGGCGTCGGCATCCAGCGCTTCGCGCACGTTCGACTCGGCGCCCTCAGGCACGGACGGTCTCGGGTATCTCGATCTCGGTATCGAAGACGCGCACGGCCGGCCCGGTGAGAAACGCGGCGCCCGAGCCGTCCCACGCAACCTCCAGCGTTCCGCCGGGAACTTCCACGCGCACGGGCGAGACGGCATCGCCGCCGGCGATCGCCGCGGCCGCCGCCGCGACCGCGCCCGTGCCGCAAGCTTGCGTCGCACCCACGCCTCGCTCCCAATGCCGCACCCGCAGAGAACCGTCGCGCGCGAGGAACAGCGCGTGCACGTT
>PMFP01000075.1:7243-8366 GCA_003155175.1 Vulcanimicrobiota bacterium | reverse complement strand
ACGCGCACCCGGTATTCGGGAGTGCGCGCGACGACGAGGGTTTCGACGATGCCCGATGCGGTCTCGACGCGCACGCGGTCGCCCTCTCCCGCTTCGTCAAGGAATCGCGCGACGCAGCGCACGCCGTTTCCGCACATCTCCGCTTCGCTGCCGTCGGCGTTGTACACCCGCATCCGGACGTCGGCGTCGTGCGACGGCTCGATCGCGAGCAGGCCGTCCGCGCCGATGCCGCCGCGCCGGTCGCAGATCCGGGCGGCGAATCGTCCGGGCGATTCGAGGGGCGTGCGGCGCAGGTCGACGACGACGAAGTCGTTGTGCGCTCCGTGCATCTTGGTCAGGGGCACGCGGGCCATCAGGCGCTCGAGTTTCCGGATCCCACTCCAGGCGCGGCGCCGCCGGCAACGTTGAGGCTGCCGGCGGGCGAAATCGTCGAAACCGCATGCTTGTAGACCAAGTGCGTCTTCTGCTCGAATTCGACCAGCACGGTGAACGCGTCGAAGCCCTTGACGACCCCGCGCAGCTGGAAGCCGTTCACCATATAAAACGTGACGGTTGTGGCCTGTCGCTTGCACTCGGCGAGAAAAGCGTCTTGAAGACCCGCGGTCATGCCGGCGAGGTTCTAAGCCCAGCCGAGCATTTCCCGTACGGCGCCCTCGACCTCACCGGGCGCGAGCCACAGCGTTCCCGGTTCGCGGCGGAACCAACTGCGCTGGCGGCGCGCGTAGCGGCGCGTCGCTCGCGCGAGCAGCTCGCGCAGCTCGTCGCGCGTGCACCATCCCCGCAGGTAGGCCAGCGCCTGAGGATATCCCACTGCATCGGCCGCGGCAGCCCGCTCCCCGATCCGCTCGGCCTCTTCCACGATGCCGCCCTCCAGCATCTCGCCGGTGCGCCGTTCGATGCGCGCGTCGAGCTCGGCGTTCGGCACGTCGGCAAAGACTTTAAGGAAGGCGATTCCGGCGCCGGGAAGAGAGTCCGTCGCGCCGGAACGCTCGCGTGATTCCGGAGCCAGCGCGATTTCGAGCGCGCGCAACACGCGATACGCGTCGTGCGGCGCGAGCGCCGCGGCCCGCCCGGCGTCTCGCACGGCAAGCCATTGGTGGAGAAACTCCGCCGGGTGCGCGCG
>PMFP01000075.1:0-7214 GCA_003155175.1 Vulcanimicrobiota bacterium | reverse complement strand
TGATGGGGAACGGCGGCTCGCTGCGGCGCGCTCGGAGCGGCGGTTCCGATCGTCATGCCGCGATAGATCTGGCGCGAGTCCGCGCCGACGATTTCGGCTCCGAACGTGCGCGCGAGGGAGATGGCGAGTTCGGTCTTGCCGCTGCCCGTCGGCCCGGCGAGCACCAGCACGCCGTCCGCGGTCACTCCGCGGCGACGGCCGCTTCGAGCCGGACCGGAAATTTCATCGAGCGCGCGATGAAGCACATGTGGTGGGCGCGTTCGTGAACGGCGAGCGCGTCGGCGACGCGGCTTGCGTCGGCGATCGTCGCGCGCGGGTTCAAGACGACTTCGGCGAACTCGCCCGAACCGTCGTCGTACGTGACCATCCGGCCGGCAGCATCGTCGCGATACGCCGTGACGACGATCCCCGCATCGGCGCAGAGGTGCAAGTACCAAAGCATGTGGCACGACGAGAGCGCGCCGACCAGCAGCTCCTCGGGATTGTAGCGGCTGGCGTCGCCCCGGAACGAAGCGTCCGCGGAAAGACCGATCGACGACGTCTTGCCGACGCCGACGATCTCGCTGTCGCGCCCGTACGCGCGATAGTCCCGGGTGCCCGCGCCGCGGTTTCCGGTCCAGGTCGTGGCGACGCGATACACGTGTTCGTGCTGCAGTGACGGCATGTTACACCCTCTTGAACATACGCGCGATCTCCTCGGGGCGGATCGCGACCATCGTAGGACGGCCGTGCGGACAATGCATGGGATTGGCGCACGCCTGAAGACGGTCGACCAGCGTCGTCATCTCCTCCAGTTCGAGCCGCTCTCCCGCTACGGTTACGGAATGGCACGCAAGCGAAGCCCAAATCCTCTCGCGGACGTCGCGCTGTTTCGGCACGTCGGTCAAATCCGCCAAAAAACCCCGTAAATCGAAGGGACGGGCGCCGAACCCGGCCGGCGTGGCGACGATCCGGTACGTCCGATCGCCGAAGTTCTCGATGTCCAGGCCCCCCTCGCGCATCGCGCCGAGCACCCGGTCGAGCGCCGCGGCCGCGACCGCGTCCAGTTCGACCGTCTGAGGAACCAGGAGCGGCTCGCTGGGCGCCTTCCGTTTGGCGTTCTCGACGATGGCTTCGTACGCGATGCGCTCGTGCGCCGCATGCTGATCCACCAGAAGCAGCATCTCTCCGTCGCCGGCCAGCACGTACGTGCGATTCAGCTGCGTCAGAACGCGCAGACGCCGCGCCGGAACGTCTTCCGCGTCGCCTTCGAAGCCGTCGAAAAAGGACTGTTCGCGCTGCACGCCCGGATCGTCCGCGCCCGGACCGAACGAAACCGGCGGGAGTCCGCCGGGGCCGAGACTCTCGGTGAAGCGTTCCGCGGCGTGCGCGCGCAAGGTTCCCGCTATGGCGCGCTTCGCAGCGTCGAAGACGGTCGCGCCGAATCGCAAGCGCACGTCGCTCTTGGTCGGGTGCACGTTCGGGTCCACGTGATCCGGCGGCAACTCGAGAAAGAGCACGCCGTACGCATGCCGCCCGATCATCGAGAAGGTCGAATAGCCGGCCGTCCACGCACCCGAGAGCAGCGTGCTGCGCAGCAGCCGGCCGTTCACGAACAGCAATTGCAAGCGCCGGTCCGCGCGATCGCTCCCGGGCTCGCTGATGAACCCCGTCAGCGATCCGTCCAGCGCCGCGGCTCCGGCCGGCGCGAGCGGAAGCAGCGCCTTTGCGGCGTCGCGGCCGAACACCATGGCGAGGCGCTCGTGCGGTTCGGCCGTCGCGGGCATTACCCACACGTCCTTTCCATCGTGGCGCAAGGTGAACGTCACGGCGGGATAGGCGAGAGAAAACGCGGCGAGCCATCCGGAGACGCGATTGAACTCCGCGCCCGGCGAACGCAGATACTCGCGGCGCACCGGAACGTTTTCGAACAGCCCGCGAACGCTCACTCGGGTTCCAGGCGGAGCCGCGGCGGGCTCGGGTTCGCCGATCGCATCGCCGGCGGCGGCGACGCGCGCGCCCAGCTCCTCGCCGGCGCGCCGCGAGACGATCTCGATGCGTGAGACCGCCGCGATCGAGGCTAGGCCCTCGCCGCGAAATCCGAGGGTAGAGACGCGCTCCAAATCGGCGGCGATCCGCAACTTGCTCGTCGCATGCGCGCGCAAGGCGACCGGCAGATCTTCAGCCGGAATTCCGGAGCCGTCGTCGACGACTTCGATGAGATCCAGGCCCCCGCGCTGCAGCGAGACGGTCACGCGGGTGGCGCCGGCGTCCACGGCGTTCTCGACGAGTTCCTTGACGACCGATGCCGGGCGTTCGATGATCTCGCCGGCCGCGATTTGGCCGACGGTCTCGACGTCGAGAACGCGGATCGAAGGCATTATTCGTTCAAGAGCGAGAGCTGACGTTCGATCGCCGCGGGCTCCTCGCGCCGCAAGGGCGAGCGCAGCGGAACCTGGGCTTCGACGTCGGAGTTTCCGGCCAGCGCGTCGGCGATCTCTTGCGCGCGGGCGATGACCGCCTCCGGCAGGCCCGCCATGCGCGCGACCTCGATGCCGAACGATCGCGACGAACTTCCCGGCTGCACGCGATGCGAGAAGACCGGAGCGCCGTCGCGCGCGGTGTTCTCGACGGCCGTGATGTGGTAGTTCGCGACCTGCCTCCAGTGCTCGACGAGCGAACACAGCTCGTGAAAATGCGTCGCGAACAGCACCATCGGCCCTTGATCGTCCAGGCCGAGCAAAAACTCGCAGATCGCCTGGGCGATGGAGAGACCGTCGAGCGTCCCGGTCCCGCGCCCGACTTCGTCGATCAAGAGCAGCGAGCGGCGCGTCGCCAAGCGCAAGATCGTCGCCGCTTCGGCCATCTCCATGTAAAACGTGGATTGGCCCGACGCGAGATCGTCGCCGGCGCCGATGCGCGTGAAGATCCGGTCCACGATGCCGAGCGTCATCGCCTTGGCCGGCACGAACGAACCGATTTGCGCCATGACGACCAGCAACGCGGCCTGGCGCAAATACGTGGACTTGCCGCCCATGTTGGGACCGGTGAGCAGGACGAACCGGTGGGTTTGCGCCTGCAGCCGCAGGTCGTTCGGCACGAAATTGGCGTGCAGGATGGACTCCATCACGGGATGCCGGCCGTCTTGGATCGAGATCTCGCTCTCCTCGCACAACGCCGGCCGGACGTATCCGCGCTCGGCGGCGGATTGAGCGAGCGCGGCGAGGACGTCGATCTCGGCCAAAGCCTCCGCGGCTTGCAGCAGATCGTCGCAGCGCGCCGCGATGCGCTCGACCAACTCTTCGTACAGGGAGCGCTCCAGGCGCTCTTGCCGGCCCTGCGCCGTGGAGATCGCCAGCTCGAGTTCCTTGAGCTCGGGGGTCACGAACCGTTCACCCGTCGTCAGCGTCTGTTTCCTGACGTAATCGCCGGGAACGTTCGCGACGTAGTTCTTGCCGATTTCGATCGCGTAGCCGAAGGCCGACGCGTACTTCACCTTGAGCGATTTGATGCCGGTGCGCTCGCGCTCGCGCTCTTCCAGTTCCGAAAGGCTCCCCCGCGCGTCGGTCCGCAGCGCCACGCACTGCGCGAGCTCCGCGTTCGACTCGGGGCGCACGATGCCGAGTTCGGTGAGCTGAGCCGGCGGGTCGTCGGTCAAGGTTCGCTGCAGGTCCTCGAAAACGGCGGAGAAGTCGCCGATGCGCCGCACGAGCGGTTCGAGCGCGGGCGGCGTCACCTGGGGAAGGGGGCCTAGCACGTCGAGCGTTCGCCGCAGCGAGACGAGATCGCGCGGCAGCGCGCGCCGGAAGCGGACTTTTTGGGCGATGCGCTCCAAATCGAAGCAGCCGCGGAAGATTTCGCGCATCGCCTCACGTCGAGCGTGTTCGTCCAGCAGCGTCTGCACGCCGTCCTGGCGCTGCGCGATCGCGTCGCGTTCGATCAGCGGCGCGGCGATCCAGCGCGAGAGCATCCGCGAACCCATCGACGTGGAGCAACGGTCCAGGGTCGCCAACAGCGTCGCGCGGGGATTCTGTCCTTGCGCTCGCAGCAGCTCCAGGTGCTTGCGCGTGGACGAGTCGAGCGCCATGAACGAGCGACGGCGATAGTAGCGGACGTTGCGCAGCGCTTCGGCGCCGCCGGCGACGCCGGTGCGGCGGACGAACGCGCCGAGCGCGTCGAGCGCGCGGTGGATCGCGACCGATTCGTCGAGCGAGAAATCCTCGACGGCGCCGCGTTCGCGCGTCTCGGCCACGGAAAGCGACGTGCTCGTCAGGCGCGCCCCGAGTTGATCCATCGGAGCGTTCAGCGCGGCGCGAACCCCGGCCGGAACGTCGGCGACGACTTCGGAGGGTCCGATGCGCCCGAGCTCGGCGACCGCTTCGTCGAACGCGCCTTCGCCCGCGAGAGCGGTCGCCGCGCATTGGCCCGTCGAGACGTCCGTGTATGCCACCGCGAACGTCTCGCCGACCGCCGCGAGCGACGCCAGATAGTTGTTCTGCTTTCCGTCGAGCAGATGGTCCTCGATCAGGGTTCCCGGCGTGACGATCCGCGTGACTTCGCGTTTGACCAGCTTGTTGGGCTGCGGCACTTCGAGTTGGTCGGCCAGGGCGACGACGTAGCGCTGCGCGACCAGGCGCGCGAGGTACTGCGCGAGGGCGTGGTGCGGCACGCCGGCCATCGCCACGCGCCGTCCCGCGCCGGCTTCTTTACTCGTCAGCGCGATCTGTAGCGCGCGCGCGATCGTCTCGGCGTCCTCGCCGTACGCCTCGTAGAAATCGCCAACGCGCGAAAGCAGCACGGCGTCGGGATGGCGCGACTTCATCCCAAAATACTGCTCGAGCATCGGCGAGTATTTCTGGCCCTCGCTCACTGACGGGTCTTTGGCGATCCCTTCATCGGGCACCCACCAGGTCGATCGGCGCCCGCTCGACCGGCGATCCGGGGTCGGCGAAGGCCCGCGCGCGGCGGACGATCGTGCCGGTGCAGCCCCAGACGTGTGCGGTCTCGACCGCGACGTCGATCCACGGCTCGCGCGCGAAGACCCCTTCGTCGTAGCCCGGCGGCTTGGGAGCGATCACCGTCACGTTGTCGAGCGATTTGGAGGCCAGGCGCGCCGCGTCTTTCCTCGATTCGCCCGACACCAGGCAGCGCACGGTCGTGCCGATCTTGCGGTCGTGATAGGCGCGCGTGCCGGCATTGAGCACGTCCACCAAGCGGGTGAAGCGCGCCGACGCGACGGCGGCGGGAACTTGCGGCCAGTGCGCGGCCGGAGTGCCGCGCCGGATCGAATAGACGAACGTGTAGGCGTTGGCGAACAGCCCGGTGGCGGCGTAGTCGAAGGTACGCTCGAAGTCTTCGTCCGTTTCGCCCGGAAATCCGACGATGAGATCCGTGGTGATGGCCCAGGACGGCAGATACCGCCGGATCAGGTCCACCTTCTCCTCGAATTGCGCCCGCGTGTATTTGCGGTTCATGCGCCGCAGCACGGCGTCGCTGCCCGACTGGAGCGGAAGATGGACCCGCGGATTGAGCGCCGGGACGCGCGCGAGCCGGGCGATGGCACTCTCGGTAAAATCTTTCGGATGCGGCGAGATGAACGTGAGCCGCTCCAAACCATCGAGCGCGCCGACCGTCTCGCAGAGGTCCGCGAAGTCCCGCCCGTCCGCGGGATCGCGCCACGCGTTGACCGTCTGGCCGACGAGCATGATCTCGCGCGCTCCCGATGCGATCTTCTCTCGGACCTCTTCGACGATCTCTGAGGCCGGCCGGTGATCGAACCGGCCGCGAACGTGCGGAACGATGCAGAACGTACAATAGTACGAGCAGCCGCGCTGCACGGTGACGAACGCGCGCAGGTGCGAGAAGGCGTCCACGACGGCATCGGCGCTGCCCCCGAGCGGCATCAGCAGCGCGCGCTCCTCCGCGTACTCCGCGTCGTCGGCACGGCGCTCGTCGATCTCCGGCCTCCAAGTTGCGAGGCGGTCGCCCAGCTCGGCCAGCTCTTTGGTGCCGAAAACGTCGTCCACGTGCGGCGCGGCCGAACGCATCCGGTCGCGGTCTTGCTCGGCCAGACATCCCATGACGACCAGGCGAATGCGCGGATCGGCGTCTTTGAGCGCCTTGAAGTGCCCCATCCGCCCGTACGCGCGGCGTTCCGCGTTGTCGCGAACCGTGCACGTGTTGAGGACGAGCACGTCGGCTTCCTCAGGCTTGGTGGCGATGGCGTACCCGGCCGACTCGGCCCGATCCGCGATATACTGCGAATCCGCTTCGTTCATCTGGCAGCCGAAGGTTTCGATATAGATCCGTGGCATGTTCGGTCGGCGCCGTTCGCCAAAAAGCGGTCCTTTCCCAGGGCCTCCCGGCGCACAAGCAAACTAAGCGGCGGTGGATATACCCGTAGATGAGGAGACGCAGGTCGAGGGCCACGGCATGCTCCGGCCGGCGACTGTCGCGATCGTCGGACGCCCCAACGTCGGCAAGAGCGCGCTCTTCAACCGGCTGATCGGCCAGCGCCTGGCCATCGTCGAGGATACGCCGGGCGTAACGCGCGATCGTCTGTACGCGCTCTGCGAGTGGCGGGGCCGCACGTTCAGCATCGTGGACACTGCGGGAATAGACCCCGATGCCGACAAGGCGACGGACGTCGAAATTCCGATCGCGACCCGCCGCCAAGCCGAGGCCGCCGCGCAGGAAGCCGACGTCGTCATTTTCGTCTGCAACGCGCAAGACGGGCGCAATCCCCTCGACGAAGAGGTCGCCGGCATTTTGCGGCGCACGCGGCGCCCGATCGTTTTGGTCGCGAACAAAGCCGAGTCGCCCAGCGCGGCCGCGTCTATCCTCGGGGAGTTTTCACCGCTCGGGTTCGGCGAGCCCGTCGCGGTTTCGGCGATCCACGGCGAAGGCACCGGCGACCTGCTCGATCGCGTCTTCGAATTGCTTCCCCCCGAGTCTCCCGACGCGACCGCGGAAGGCGAACTCGCGCTTGCGATCATCGGCCGTCCGAACGTGGGCAAGTCCTCGCTGCTCAACGCCTTGATCGGCGAAGAGCGCGCGGTCGTCTCGGAGGTTCCGGGAACGACGCGCGACGCGGTGGACACGCTCTTCACCTGGCACGGCAAGAAGATCCGGCTGATCGATACGGCGGGCGTGCGGCGCAAACCTCAAGCCCACGGCGCGATCGAATACTACGCGGGATTGCGGGCGCTCGGCGCGATCGCGCGCTGCGACGTTGC
>PMFP01000013.1 GCA_003155175.1 Vulcanimicrobiota bacterium | reverse complement strand
GTCGATTTCGGCCAGCGGAACGAGCACGAACGCGCGCTCGCTCAAGAACGGATGCGGAACGCGAAGTCCCGACGATTCGCGTTCGTCGATATCCGCATCGTCGTAGGTCAGGATGTCCAGGTCGATGGCGCGCGGTCCCCAGCGGCGAGTCGGCACGCGGCCGAGCTCCACTTCGATGGCTTTGATCGCGCGCAGCAAGTCGAGCGGGGCTAAGGCGGTTTCGAGCAGCACCGCGGCGTTGACGAATTCGGGTTGGTCCGGATCGCCCCAGGGCTTCGTGCTATAGAGCGACGACGTGGCGGCGACGGTGCCCAAGCTCTTGAGCGCCGTCATCGCCGCACGCACGTTGGCGGCGCGGTCGCCCAGGTTCGCCCCGAGGCCGATGTACGCGCGATGCAACGCGTCGTTCACGTGGCCGCTCGATAGTTCGGGTTGTCGCGAACCAGTTCGACCGAGGGCGTCGCGCCCGCGAGAATCTGCGGTTTGGAGATCTTGACGATCGCCCTCGCGATGCGGTGGTCGGCGAAGATGCCTTCGAGCATCGCGGACGCGAGGCGCTCGAGCAGCGCGTACGACGTGGTTTGGATGAGATTGACGACGCCGGCGTGGACGGCGGCGTAGTCGACCGTGTCCGCGACGTCGTCGCTGCGCGCGGCCGCGCTCAGGTCCAGGTCCAGATTCACCTCGACTTCGAGGCGCTGCGGCTCGTCGCGTTCGCCTTGGTCCGCGCCGATGCGGCCGTACGCGAAAATGCTCCCGATCGTTATTCGGTCCACGGATGCGGCCTCCAATCCCTCACTACGGCGTCGCCGACCGCGACGGCGTCTCGCGCGGCGGCCACGTCGTGCACGCGCACGATGTCGATGCCGGACGCGATCGCCAGCGCGGTCGTCGCCGCGGTCGCGACGATACGCTCTTCGGGCGGGCGTCCGGTAAGTTTGCCCAGCGTGGATTTGCGCGACGCGCCCAGCATCGTCGGCAACCCGATCGCCGTCAAACGCTCGAGCCCGCGCAGGACCGCGATGTTTTGATCGGCCGTCTTTCCGAACCCTATTCCCGGATCCACGATGAAGGCTTCGCGCGGAATGCCGGCCGACAGCGCGTGCGCGGCGATGCGTTCGAGCGACGTCACGACCGCATCCACGACGTCGCCGTCGTAGTGCGTTCCCTGCTGGTTGTGCATCGCGACGAACGGCATCTCGTAGCGCACGGCCAAGGCCAGCAGGTCGTCCGGCGCGCCGTACACGCAGTTCACGACGTCGGCTCCGGCCTCAAACGCCGCGCGCACGACCGCCGGCTTGTAGCTGTCGATGGAAATGGGCGCCGACGGCAACTGCTCGCGAACGGCTGCGACGACCGGAATCACGCGCGCGAGTTCGGTCGCTTCGTCAACGGGCGCGTGACCGGGCCGCGTGGACTCGCCGCCGATGTCGAGGAGGTCGGCTCCCAGGTCCCACTGCGCGCGCGCGTGCACGATCGCCGATTCCACGTCCACGCGGCCGTCGCCCGAAAACGAATCCGGCGTCACGTTGACGATGCCCATCACGTACGTCCGCGAGCCCCAGACGAACTCTCGCCCGCGCAAACGCAGGCCGCCGCGGTCAGGCATGGATCGCGCGCAGCTCCGCGACGACGAACGTCGAGCCGGTCACGACGACGACGCCGTCCGGCGCGGCATCGCGAAGCGCGTTCGCGAACGCCGTTCGCGGATCGGGCACGGCTTGCGACGCGACGCCGAGCGCGGCCGCGATCCGAACGAGGTCCTCGGGATCGGCGGCGACGCGCCCCGCCGTCTCGAAGCGCGTGAACGTAAGGCGCGCCGCGACGCCCGCGAACGTCCGCACGATCTCGCGCGCGTCCTTGCTCGCGCCGATCGCGACGACGAAGAACAGGGGGCGATCCGGAAACCGCTCGCGCAGCGCGGCGACGAAGTGCTCGGCCTTCTCCGCGTTATGCGCGATGTCGAAGACGATCGCCGGATTCCCGGACACGACTTCCATCCGGCCGGGGATATCCAGCCGCGCGAACCCCGCCTCGACGGCGGCGACGCCTGGGCGCAAGCCGTCGCGCAGCCGTTCGAGCGCGGCGATCGCCGTAGCCGCGTTGCGGCGTTGAAACGCGCCCAGCGCCGGCGTCTGCAGTTCGTAGGTCGCCAGGGCCGTTTCCACCGCAAACGTTTGGCCCGTCTCGGGTACGCGCCGCGGACGGTCGAGCACGCGCGCGACGTCGTCCACGCGCACGAGCGGCGCGCCAACCGCGCGCGCGCGGCGCGCGATGACGTCGAGCGGACCGGGCCTTTCGACGCCGGTGACGAGCGGAACGCCGGGCTTTGCGATTCCGGCTTTCTCGGCGGCGATCTCCTCGAGCGTGTCGCCCAGCACGTCGGTGTGGTCGAAACCGACGGTCGTGATGACGCAGACGTCGGGATGCTCCAGGACGTTCGTCCCGTCGAGCGCTCCGCCGAGTCCGACTTCGATCACGGCGACGTCCACGCGTTCTTCTCGAAAGTGTGTAAACGCGAGCGCGAGCAGCGTTTCGTAATAGCTCGGGCGCCCGTGTGACGCGGCGACCCGTTCGATCGCGGGCATCATGGATGCGAGNNGCGCGGCCGCGATCATCGCCGACGTCGAACCCTTGCCGCTCGTTCCGCCGACGTGAACGGTCGGGTACCGCTCCTGCGGATCGCCCAGTTCGCGAAGAAACGCGCGCATGCGATCGAGACGGTACGGCTCGCGCGGAGAGACGGTCTCGTTGATCGTGCCGAGCAAGTAGGCTTCGGCTTCGCGAAACGTCATCGCCGCGTCATCACCCGTCGGGACGATGGCCGGCGAGGAGTTCGAGCGCGTGCGGCAACACGGGCAAGACGACCTCGAGCGTCTGCGAAACCGCCTTCGGATTGCCGGGCAGATTCACGATCAGCGTGCGATGACGGACGCCGGCGAGCGCGCGCGAGAGCATCGCGGTCTTGACGATCGGGATGGACGCGGCGCGGATCGCCTCGGCGATGCCGGGCACTTCGTAATCGAGAACCGCCGCCGTCGCTTGCGGCGTGCGGTCGCGCGGGCTTAAGCCGGTGCCGCCGCTGGTGAGAATCAACGCCGCTTTTCCGGTATCGGCCAGGTCGATGAGCTCCGCTTGCAACGCACCCGGATCGTCGGGCATGAGCAGCTCGCGCACGACGCGATAGCTCGGGCCCAGGCGCTCCTTCATCGTCGCCAAGCTCGTGTCGGCATACGTTCCCTCGGACGCGCGGTCGGAAAGCACGATCAGCGCGACGTCGTAGACGCTCACGGGCGCGTCCAGCTTCCGCTCTTGCCGCCGGTCTTCTCGAGCAGGCGCACGTGAGCGACTTCGATGCTCTTGTCGATCGCTTTCGCCATGTCGTAGATCGTCAGCGCGGCAACCGCGGCGGCCACCATCGCTTCCATCTCGATGCCGGTCGTGGCGGTGGTGCTCGCGCGGGCCTCGATGCGCAGCGCGTTCTCGCCGTCCACCCACGCCACGTCCACGTCGACCGAGCCGATCGGGATCGGGTGCGCCAGCGGAATCAGCGACGGCGTTTGCTTGGCGGCCATGATGCCGGCTAAGCGCGCCGTCACGAACGCGTCGCCCTTAGGAAGCGTGGCGTTCTGCAGCGCGGATTTGGCCGCCGCGCTCATGCGCACCAAAGCTTCGGCGCGCGCGGTTCGATGCGTTACGTCCTTGCCCGACACATCCACCATCGCGATGCTGCCGTCCGGTGCGATGTGCGTCGGTTCGTTCACGTCGCGCGCCGTTAGCGTCGCGCGGGTGCGCCCTGGAAGCGCGCCCATACGAGGCACAACAAGGCCAGAACCCAGCAGACGACCAGATGCGTGAAATGATGGCTGTGCGCGCCGCTGGTAAACGCGTTGACGTACCCGAGACCGTACGCCAATCCGAGAAGCAGAAAGAAGAATGCGAGAAGCGTCGCGACGACCTTCATGAAATAACTCCCATACGAGCGAGAACGAAGCAGACCGTTCCGGCTATCAAACAATACCACCCAAACGGCCGCAGATCGTTGTTTTTAAAATAGCGCGTGAGAAACGCGACCGAGCAATAGGCTGCGATGGCCGCAAGCACGCCGCCTGCAACGGCTTCGAAGGCAACGAGGTGGGCGCCTGGTGCGAAAAGTTTGGGAATCTCCAGCAGCGACGCGGCCAGAATGACCGGCGTGGCGAGCAGGAACGAGTACCGGGCCGCGCTCTCGTGATCGAGATCGCACAGCAGGCCGGCGACGATGGAGGCGCCTGAGCGCGAAATGCCGGGCAGCAGCGCGGCCGATTGCGCCAAGCCGACCAGAACCGACTGACCGTAACTCATGCCTTCGATGGGGATGTCGGGGCGGTCGAGGGCCGTGCGTTCGCGCCGCCGCAGATACTCGCCCAGAAACATGATGCCGCCGTTCACCGCCAGAAACGCCGCCGCGACCGCCGGCGACGCGAAGAGATGCCGCACCGGCGCTTCGAGGATCACGCCGAGGATGCCGACCGGAATCGTGCCGACGACCAGGCGCCAGCCGATGGACTCCTCACGATTGGCCGGGTCGAGCTTCCCACGCGCGACGCTCGCGACGAGCGCTTTGACGATGGCGATCCATTCGTCGCGGTAGAATACGAGCAACGCGATCGCCGTGCCCAGATGCAGCACGACGACGAATGCCAGAAACGTCGGATCGGTACGATCGATGTTGTGCCAGCCGAGCACGGCCGGAACTAAAATCGTATGGCCGAGGCTCGAGATCGGGAAGAGTTCGCTCACGCCCTGTAAGACGGCGAGGAAGAGCGCTTGCGCGAGGGTCACGGCCGCCTATCTACGCCCCGCCGCCGCACGGCTCCCGCTCGCCTCATTACCACGCAGCAAACTTAAAATCAACAACGGGGCGGCACGGCCCCCCGTTCACCCCCGAGCCGCGACTCCGCGGCTCCCGCGAGCAAATCGTCACCACGCAGCAAACTTAACCTTAAACGCGTAGGAGCTCGCGACGGCTTTGCAGAGATGCAAGGCCGGCGTGTATTGCGCGAACTTCGCCGTCGTCAGCGCGAGCTGGTCGAGCGACGGATCGCCCGAGCTCGCGGCGATCGCGACGTCCACGACGCCACCGCGCTCGTCGAGCTTCACGTTCACGCTGGTCGTGCCGCTGGCGCCGCCCGCGCGCGCCGCGACGGGAATCTCCGGCGCGGGCGGCTCGACCGCGACCGCGGCGGGTTCGTCGGTCTTCGCGCACGGCGCGGCAGCGGCGGTGCGAGCCGGTTGCGGGCTGCGGGCCGCAATCGGGCGGACCGGCCCGCGCTGCCCGGGAGCGAGGGCCTGAACCTTTTGCGGCTCGACGGGATGCCGTTCCGCTGCCGGCCGCGGCGTCGCGGGCGCGGGCGACGGCGGCGGCGAGACCGGCACGCGCGTGGTGATGCGGATGATGTCGCGGCGCGCGATCGTCACCCGCTGCGGCGCCTCGCGCGGCGGCGTCACGCGCCAGCGCACCGACAGCGCGATGATGCCGTGCAGGAGCAGCGAGAGGATGAGGGCGGCGATGAGCAAGCGCCGCGCGCGCCGGGCGTCCATCTGATCTCCGACTTCAGGAACGAGAACGGGCGCTCCCGGTTGGGTGCGCCCGTTCTCAGGTCCGCGTTGCCCGCGTCAGTTGTCGGGCGAGAACTCCGCGTGAAAGATGTATGACCCGGTCGTCGGAACGCAATCGGCAAGTTGAGGCGTGTACGTGGACTGGCGCGCCGCGCGCAACGCCGATTGGTCGATCGCCATGTTCCCGGAACTCTGCGAGATCTTGGCCTCTTCCAAAGTGCCGGATGCGCCGATCGTCACCTCGACGAGCACCGTGACGGTTCCCAGGCCGAGGTCCTTGGCCGACTCGGGATATTCCGGCTGCACGATATTCGACGCCGTCGCCTCGCGGTTGGGATCGGGACACGAGGGCTTTGCCGTCGCCGGAGGACCCGGGGGACCGGTTCCGCCTCCGGACGGCACGCCGCTCTCGGAGCCCTTTGACGGCGGGACGTACTTGTTCTCGCTGGGGCCGGCTCCGGAGTTCGTAGCCTTGGGGGGCTGAACTTTAAGCTGCGGCTGCGAGTGCTGCTGCTGCTTCTGCGGCTGCTGTTTTTGAGGCGTCGGCGTCGGAGGCGGCGTAGGCGGTGGCGTGTGGACGATCGTCGGCTTCTTGACCACGGCCATCTTCTCGACTTGGTCGTCCTCGTGATGCTGAACGAGATTGGGAAACAGCGGCGTCGCGAGCAAATGCAGCAAGATGGAAACCAGGAACGCGATGCCGATGAAGTTGCGAACCTGCTCGCCGGTGGTCAGGTACGGCGACGCCTTCTTTTTGTCGTCTTTGTTGTCGTTGTCGGCCATCTGCTACTGGCTCTGTCCCTGCGGCTGACCCTCGACGTGATTGGCCAGGCCGAAGTCCGTCAGGTCGGCCGGATCGCGCTTGGCGGCGTCCATGACCTGAAGGATCGTGCCGTAACTCGACTTCGGATCGGCCTTGATGATGACCGACTTAAACCGATGGCCGGTGGCGTCTTGCAGCGCTGCGAACGCCGCCGGCGCCTCGGCGATCGTCACCGTGTTCGAACCGATCTGAATCGTGTTCTTGTCGTCGATGATGACGACGATTTGCGACGGCTGGACTTTGTCTTTGTTGTGGGCGTCGGGCAGTTTGGGCTCTTTCGTTACGGCAGCGAGAATGATGAAGATGATCAGGAGCACCAGCAACACGTCCGTAAACGGCGTGATGTTGATGGTGGACATCACCTCATCTTCGTTTCCACCGGTCGAAACGGCCACGGTTAGATTCCCCCTACCCTACGAAGTGACGAAGCCGACATCGTCGAGGTTGGCTTCTTTGGCCGCGTCGAGAATGCGGATGATGACGCCGTACGGCGCTTTCGCATCGGCGATGATGGACACGTGCTTGCCCGGCTTCTTCCGGGCGGCGTCCACCATGACGCCGTAGATGCCGCGCTCGTCGGTCTTGGTACCGTCTACGAAGATGACGCCTTTGTTGTTGACGTCCACTTCGATGTCGTCATGTTTCTTTTGTTGCTGGCTGTTCGGGCTCGAATGATTCGCGAGCTGCTTTTCAAAGCCCGGCGGCGCCGAGAGTGCGGCCAGAATCATGAAGATGATGAGCAAGACCAGCAGCACGTCCGTAAACGGCGTGATGTTGATCTCCGCCATCACCTCTTCGTCTTGTCGTGCAGAGAGCAGGCTCACGGTACCTAAATCCTCGGCCCTGAGTTAGGTGCTGGACGTCGAAGGCTGGTAGAGTTCGGTCGGAATCGGCGAACCGGTGTTGTGGAAGTGCAGCATCTCCGCGAGCTGATTCGCAGCGACGATCATCTCTTGGTTGTACACCTTGATGCGAGTTTTGAAATAGTTGAAGAAGATGACGGCGAAAATTGCGACCACGAGACCGGCGAAGGTCGTGATCAGCGCTTCGGAAACGCCGGCCGCGACGACCGCGGGAGACGAGTTGCCCTTGAGCGCGATGTCTTGGAAGGCGCGGATGATACCCAGAACGGTACCGGCCAACCCGACGAACGGCGCGATGACGGCGATGGTGCCGACGACGCCCAGATTTCGTTCGAGCGAGTTAAGGTGTTCGACCAGCGCGATCGAGAGCGCGTCCGTAATGTCGGCGCGGTTCTTCTCTCCGCGAGCCAGACCGAACTCGAGGATGCGCGGGAGCATGCCCTTGTTCTCCTGGCAAATTCGCTTGGCCCCGTCGAGATCGTCGGCGGCGATCTTCGCGCCGATGGCGCGGAGCAGCCCCTTCGTGTCTCCGTGCTGCGAAGAAAAGAAAACCAAACGTTCGATGACGATGGCTACGACGATGATGGACAGCGTCAGGAGGATCCACATGTCGGGACCGCCCTGCTTCATCACGCTCAAAAATCCGTCAAACACGAGTGTTCCGACCCCTCCCCTTGCGGGCGACTGACGAGGATGCGCTAGGCAACGAAATCCAAAGCATGGCGGTTGACGCCGCCCCGTGAGGGCCGCCTATTGGCCCACCCCCCGGCAAAGTCCTGGTAGGNNGCCTTCGCGAGCGTGTCGGCCTTCGTTAAGGAATCCTGCGCTTGCGCTTTCAACTTCGCATCGCCGCCGCTTGCGGCGAGTCCGGTCAGGGCGATGCCCTGGGCGAAGTTCGCCACGGGGTCGTTCGGCCCGAGCGCCACCGCCTTGTCCGCGTAGACCCTCATCTTCGCGTAGTCCGGTTTATCCATCAGTGCAATGGTAAACGCGGCTTCGGCGTTCGCCGTGACGGAGACTTGCGGATCGAGCTGTTTCATCTCGGCCGCGGTGGCTTGGGCGTCTTGATCGTCGCCCGACGAGACGTACGCGTTGAGCAGCTGCGAGTCGATGCCGATCTTCGCCGCCTTCGTGCTCTTGGGGTCGTTGAACGCCGAAGCGTGCACGCCCTTGAGCGTGGTGATCGCGTCGGGGTAATTCTTGTTTGCGACCTGCGCTACGCCCAGCGCGAACTTCGAGTTGGCGCTGGGATCGAGCGAGACGGCCTTCTGCGCGTACGCGAGGGACTGCGCCGGGTCGCTGGTGGCGGCCTGGACCGCGGCGTTCGCGAACGACGCCGCAGCGAGCTGGGTGAACTGCTTGGACACTTGCGACGTCTTGTCGAACGCTTGCGCGGCGCCCGCGTAGTCGTTGCCGTAGAAATCGGCGACGCCCAGCAATTGACGGACGTAATCGTCGCCGGGGTTCGAAATCAGCGCCGACTGCGCTTCGCTCTTGGCCTGCGCGTAGTGGCCTCCGCGAATCGCCGCCTCGATCTGAGCGCTCGCCGCGCTTCCGCCGCCACCGCCGGAAGATCCGCCGGAGTCGTCTTCCTGCGCCACCAGCGACTTGCCGCTAAACTTGAACACGAACGTATAGAATGAGGGAACCGGCGTCGTTCCACGATGCGCCGGCCGGTAGCTGGACGTCTGCGCGATCTCGAGCGCGGCATTGTTGTCGCCGGAATTGGTGCTGCTGTCCACCTTGATGACCTTGTGCGAACCGTCGGCGTTGACTTGGACCTGGACCTTGACTTGGCCCGAGCCCACGATCGGCTGGCTGGTCGTGCCTTGTTTGATCATCTTGGCCGGCGTGAATTCGTTTGCGTATTGCGCGGCGGCGGGCAGCGCGGCAAAGACGAATCCGAAGGCGGCGACGGCGGCGCCGAGTCGGGCGGTTGCTTTCACGAAAAATCCCTCAACGGTTACGGGTGCGTTTCTGAGTAACGAACGTTATGCCGCCAGCGTTGCGGCGGGCAGTCGCCTGCCGACGGCCGATGCGACCGCACCAAGGCGCGTCATCAACGTGGCGAACTGCTCGGGCGTTATGGACTGCTGGCCGTCCGAGGCGGCGC